>CAYFRR010000014.1:16510-29937 GCA_964345505.1 uncultured Rhodothermales bacterium | reverse complement strand
GGCTCGCCGCTTCCCCCATGGCGCCCCTCCTACAACAGAGCGGAAGGGCAGTTCAGCACGAGAGGCCGCGTCACGCGGTTATCAGACCCGAGAAGCAAACCTCACGCCGCGCAAGCCGCGTCGGGAGCAGCAGAGGTAACCGCAGAGGTAACAGCCCCTTCAACTCCCGGGCGGCCCAGTGTAGGAACCGCACCATAGAGGCCGCGTGACTACCATCTACTTTCTCTTCACGAGCAGTGTGTGGTATGAGCCAGCAACTGACGGACCTTCGCACCCTGGGCGCACTCAAAGATGCCGGATACCGGCCGCGCCCCGTCAAAGACGAAATGCGGCAAAACTTGATCGCGGCCCTGCGCCGTGGCGAGAAGATGTTCGAGGGCATCATCGGCTACGACGACAGCGTCATTCCCCAGATCCAAAACGCGATCCTGGGTCGGCATGACATGATCCTGCTGGGGCTGCGTGGGCAGGCCAAGAGCCGCATCATCCGCCAACTGCCTCAGCTATTGGACGAGTTCATACCCGTCATCGAGGGCAGCGAGCTCAACGACGACCCGTTTGCGCCCATCTCGAAGTACGGGCGGGACCTGGTGGATGAGCACGGCGACGACACGCCCATCGCCTGGCTCCACCGCTCCAAGCGCTATGGCGAGAAGCTGGCCACCCCGGATACCTCCATCGCTGACCTTATCGGTGACATCGATCCCATCAAGGCAGCCAGCAAACGGCTTTCGTACGCCGACGAGGAGGTCATCCACTTTGGCATCATCCCGCGCACGCACCGCGGCATCTTTGCCATCAACGAGCTGCCTGACCTGCAGCCGCGCATTCAGGTGGGGCTGCTCAACATCATGGAGGAGCAGGACATCCAGATCCGAGGCTTCAACATCCGCTTTCCGCTGGATCTGATGATGGTCTTCTCGGCCAATCCCGAGGACTACACGCACCGCGGCAACCTCATCACGCCGCTCAAGGACCGCATCGACAGCCAGATCCTCACCCACTATCCGCGCACGGTGGAGGTGGGCATTGCCATCACGAAGCAAGAAGCTTGGCAGGAGCGCAACGGCACGGAGGACAGCGTCCAGGTGCACACGCCCCACTTTTTCCGGGAGGTCATCGAGCAGATTGCCTTCGAGGCGCGGGAGAGTGAGTACATCGACCAGAAAAGTGGCGTCTCAGCGCGGATGACACGCACGGCTCTCGAAGACCTAATCTCGGCGGCGGAACGCCGGGCGCTACTGCACGGCGAAGACGAAACCACCGTACGGGTAGCAGACCTTATCCACGTGGAGCCCGCCATCACAGGGAAGGTAGAGCTGGTATACGAAGGCGAGCAGGAAGGCCCGCGAAACGTGGCGCGCATGCTCATCGGACGGGCCGTCCGGGCGATCTTTACCCACTACTTCCCCGACCCGTCGGAGAAGGACGGCGGCCGGCAGGCCTTCAAGGACGTGCTAAACTGGTTCTCGAAGGGCAACCACATCAACCTCGTGCCTGACCTTTCCTTCACCGAATACGCCAAGCGGCTGGACCGGGTAGACGGACTGCGCGAGGTGGTGAAGGAGCACGCGGCGCCCGGCACGCCAGAAGAGACCGCCACCACCATGGAGTTTGTGCTCGAGGCCCTGCATCAAAACTCGCTCATCGGGAAGGACTTCCTTGAGGTGGGTGGTGCTGCTTACTCTGACATCATGGGCTCGGTGCTCTCGTCGCTCGGCTCGATGGACGATGACGACTTTGACGACGAGGATGACGATGATCTCTTCCGGAACTACCGGTGAGAGACTGGTCCCTCACCGGATGATCACACCGTAGCTTGTAACAGCCTGTGGGAAAGCCGCACAGACCGGATGCGCGCGGGAGTCATCCCAGCGTTTCATTCCTTCCGAATTCTACGCGGCAACACCATGGCTACAACCACAACGAACGGAAAAGCAACCGATGTTCGTCAGCAAGCCAAGCAGGCCTTTGGCTTCGTGCCCAACCTGATAGATGAGATGGCGACTCACAACCCGGCGGTCGCCGAGACCTACTTGGCATCCAACGTGGCCATTGAAGAAGGCGGACTCCTGTCGCCGGCAGAGCAGCAGGTGGTCATTCTGGCGATCTCGGGCTACAACGATTGCCACTACTGCACCAAAGCGCATGCTGCTGCGGGTAAGGGCGCTGGGCTGGACGAAGGCACCATCCGCGCCCTTGTAGAGGGCGGTTTGCCTACCGACGACCGGCAGCGGGCACTTGCGCGCGCGACAAAGCGTGTGCTGGGCAAGCGCGGCTGGCTTGACGATGCCGACCTGAGCGAGCTCGAAACCGACGGGGTATCCCGCGGCGAGCTCTACGAGATCATCACGCTCATTGGCATCAAAACGATGAGCAACTACATCAACCACATCGCGCAAACCGAGGTTGACCCTCAGTTTAGCTAAGGCTTTGGCCCCGAAGCACCCTTACGCAGCACCTTTACGCAGCAAGTTCAACGCGCCAGCGGGTCTCCCTGCTGGCGCTTTCTTTGTGTACGCCGCTGCGCGCGCGCCGCTGATAGGGGAAGCAGGCGGCGCACGTGTATGGTGCTTGGTTGACAGTCACACGTCGACCGCCGTAATGAGACACCAGAGACTCGACCATTTCCCACGCAGAATCCCTCCTGTTATGTTATACCGCATCGGCACTGTATCGCTGGCGCTTGCTGCACTCCTTCTGCTGTTCACCGCCTGTGACAGCGTAATCGATGACCCGCCCGCCATTGAGGATGTCCAGCTTGCGGTAAATACCCTGGCCCCTGAGGACTCCACCGACCAGATCGACGCGAACAACTTTGAGCAAGGCACCCATGGCTTCCTGACGGACCGGACCTTCGACGTGATTCAGGATGAAGCGGCTTTTGCCGAGCTGTGGGAAGACCTGTTTAGCCATCGCGACGAGGTCCCCGAGCGCCCGGAAATCAATTTTGACGAGACGCACGTGGTGTTCGCATCCCTTGGCCAACGTCCGACCGGCGGGTACGCGGTGGCTGTCACGGAGGCCCGGTATATGCCAGACCAGGACGAGATCATGGTAGAAGTTACGGAGCGCGTCCCCAGTGAAGACTGTGCAGCCATCCAGATCCTCACGTTCCCCTACACCGTAGCGACCGTCGATGCGGTGGAAGGCGCGTCGTATGACTTCGACGTAGCGGACCCACAGCCGCAAGATTGTTAACTGCAGCCGTGTAACGCAGCACGATACCCCGTAGCAGCGAGCCGTCTCCAGGAGCCATCGGAGGCGGCTCTTGCTATGCAGGGCGGCAGCAGACGGCAAGGGCGCAGAAAACACCGGCCTCTTGCCGCTGTACTGTAGCTGATGAAGCTGTCCCGCTACCGTTTCCCTGCTGCCATGCGCGTTGTTGCTTTCCTTGCTCTGTTCTTCGTGCTGGCCCCGGCGTGTGAAGGCGAGGGGACATCACCAGATGAAACGCCGGCATCCCTGACTGTTGAGGTCCTGATGGACGACGATCTGTCGATTGAAGCCATTGACGAAGGCGCCATGGGCGCGGTGGCGGAGGAGCGCCGGGAGGTCATCACCGATGCGGAAACGCTGGGCGCGCGCTGGAGCGCACTTTACAGCCACCGGAGCGAGACGCCCGCGGCGCCCGTGGTCGACTTCGAGGAGCGCGTCGTGGTGTTCGCCAGTCTGGGGCAGCGGCCGACCGGCGGCTACCGCGTGGAGCTCGAGCGCGCTGTTTACGATGAAGACCGCGGCGTCGTAGAGTTGACGTTGCGCGAAGTCAAACCCGGCCCGTCGTGCATGGTGCAGCAAGTGCTCACCTTTCCGTACCTGCTGGCCGCCGTAGAGGCCGTGGACGCCTCGTACGAGTTTGTGGAAGGCGCACCGCGTGTGGCCGACTGTTAAACTGCAGCGTTGCCTGCGAGGCCGCTCGCGGAGCAGACCCGTGGCTATACGTCGGCCTCGTCACCTGCGTACAGCAGCTGGAGAAAGTCCTGCTGCGAGAGCCCGCCAAAGTACGAAGGCACGTCCGTATCGTCGAGGGCTGCAGTGAGGGCGTCCAGCCGGTAGGGAGCCCCCTGGAGCTGCTCCTCGAGCGCGGCCACGTCGGCATGCCCCAAAAAGTCGCCAAAGATGGTGATTTCTTGGATGCGGCCGTCAGAGATGTTCAGCCGGACGTCCACCTCGCCAATGTCAAAGCGCCGGGCGCGCTGCACGTCAAAGGCAGGCGAGGCGCCGTAATTCCACGCCCACGTGCGATACTTCGCATCCGCCAGTTCCTCCGCCGCAGCCCAGTCGGCAGCTGTAGGCTCGTACACCGTTACGTCCTGTGCGGCCTTAAACGACTCCAGCAGATGGGCCCGCAGGTCCTTCACCGTGAGGCCTTCATCCTCCAGAAACTCCACGATGTTGGCGACGCGGCTCCGTACTGACTTGTGGCCCTTCGACTCAATCTTGCCCTGCTTTACGTCCAGCGCGTTTTGGACCTCGCCGAGCTCGCTATCGAACAGGAGCGTGCCGTGGCTAAACATGCGCGCACCGGTGGAATATTGCGCGTTGCCCGACACTTTACGGCCGTCCACCACGATGTCATTCCGACCATGCAGCTCGGCCGGTACGCCCAGCGCGTTGAGCGCTTCAATTACCGGGCGCGTGAAATGCTGAAAGTTGTTGAGGCGGTCCATCGCATAGTCTGTGATGAAGCTGAAGTTGAGGTTGCCGTGGTCGTGGTATACCGCCCCGCCGCCCGAGATGCGGCGCACCACGTGGATGTCGTTGGCCTCTACGTAGGCGGCGTTGATCTCCTCCAAGGTATTTTGGTTGCGCCCGATGATGATAGACGGTTCGTTCACATAGAACACCACATAGTCCTCCTCCGCGGGAAAGGACCGCAGCACGTGCTCCTCCATCGCCAGGTTTAAGGTGGGGTCGGTGGTAGGGGTGGTGTCGATGTAGCGCATAAGCAGGGAATATAATCTTTGAGAGCTAAGACTACGCATGCGAACGGCAGCGTGCTTCGTGGGTGCCGCCTCGGATGTGTGAACCTGGTAATGCAGCGCCTTCGGTCTTGATGAGGGTTTCCTGTCTTGATGAGAAAATGCCGTAGCACTTCGCCGGGACCGAAAATACGTGCGGGGGTTAAGCCTTGAAAGAGGACGTACGATAACGGCAGCGTTGTCTCTATTCACTGTCTCACCGTCACCCCTCTGCCATGATTCCCCGCATCTTTCAGAGCAGCCTCACGGCTAAATTTTTGATCCCCGTCTCCCTGTTCGTTGTGCTGGTGATGACCACCGCCGCGTTTGGGGCGCGGTATTTCTTTTTTGAGGATGAGCGTGCCGATGCCTACGAGATCGCGCAGCTTCGCGCTGAAAACATCGCTGAGGACCTGGAGGCCACGGATGCGCTGTACTTAACCCGGGTGTCCACGTCCATGGAGCTGCTCTGGAGTGAGGCTGAAGCGCTCGGCACGCCATCGATTGCCGGAGAGACGACGCTGCAGAACACCACGGTGCCGGACCTGCGCCTGGGGGACAACCCGCAGACCGGGACGTACGAGCTGGTGGACAACATCACGGCGCTGGCCGGTGGAACGGCCACCCTGTTTGCGCGCGAGGGCGACACGTTTGTTCGGGTGAGCACCAACGTGCAGCGGGCCGACGGCTCCCGTGCGGTAACGACCGTGCTCAACCCAGAAGGCCGGGCCTACGCCGCCATTATGCAGGGCGAGGCCTATTACGGACTGGTTGAGATTTTGGGGCGGCCGTACCTTACCGGCTACGAGCCCATGCGCAACGCCAACGATGACATTGTGGGCATCTGGTACGTGGGGTATCCCCTGTCTGAGCTCGATCAAATCGCAGCCGACATTGCGGAGACGCGCATCCTGGAAGAAGGCTTCGTGGCGGTGGTAGATCACAATGGCGAAGTCGTCTTCCAGACCGAAGGCGTCGACCCCGAGCTCATCCAGGCGGCCCACAGCCAGTCAGGCGCGGAAGGCTTTCGCACCCACGCCGTTGCCTTCGATGCGTGGGACTACACGACGATTGGAGCGGTAGCGGAGGCCGATGTGGCTGCAGCCGTGAATACGGTCTTCTGGGCCATTCTGGGCTTTGCCCTCCTCCTCACGGCAATGATTTGTGGCGTGCTTGCCCTGACGCTTCGCAAGCTCATTACCGGTCCGGTGGGGCGCGTGGCAACTGCGGCAGAGCAGGCCGCGGGCGGCGACTATGACGTGACGGTAGCCTATACCACCGACGATGAGGTGGGCACGCTGGCCACCGCCTTCAACCAGATGACGGCAGCAGTCAAGCAAGCGTTGGGGCAGGCCGAAGCGGCGCAATCGGAAGCCGAAGCGGCGTCCCATGAGGCCGAGGCGGCCAAACGCGAGGCCGAGGCGGAGCGCGAAGAGCTGGCCACCGGCGTCGAGCACATGCTGGCCGAGATGAACCACTTTGCCGACGGCGACCTCACGGTGACGCTTCCGGAAGCCCGGAGTGACGCCCTTGGGAAGCTCTACGCCGGCTTTAACCGCGCCGTCGGGAACGTCAATGCCATGATGCAGCGCGTGGCTGAAGCTGCGCAGTCGACCTCGGCCGCCTCGCGCCAGATCGGCACCACCAGCGAGACGATGGCAGCTGGCACGCAGGAGCAAGCGGCCCAGGCCGACGAGGTCGCCGCAGCCGTGGAGGAGATGTCCCACACGATTCTGGAGAATGCCGACTCGGCCTCGCAAACGGAGGAGGCCGCGGCTAACAGCCGGGCTGCCGCCAGCGAGGGCCAGGAGGTCGTAAACCAGACCGTAGACAAGATTGGTCAGGTCGCCGAGCTGGTGGCCTCCTCTGCTGCGGAGGTCGAGCAGCTGGGCCGAGCCAGCGAGGAAATCAACGAGATCATCCAGGTCATTGACGAGATTGCCGACCAGACCAACCTGTTGGCGCTGAACGCGGCCATCGAGGCCGCCCGCGCCGGCGAGCATGGCCGAGGCTTCGCCGTGGTGGCTGATGAGGTGCGCAAGCTGGCGGAGCGGACCATCGGGGCCACCGCCGAGGTGACCAACATGGTGCAGCGCATCCAGCAGCAGACGAACGAGACCGCGGAGGCGATTCGGAAGGGCCGGGCCGAGGTGAACGAAGGGCGCGAGCTGGCCGGCAAGGCCGGGGCGGCGCTGGCCAAGGTGGTGCGCGAAGCCGAAGTGGCGGCCGAGCGCATCGCGCAGATCGCAAGCGCCACGCAGGAGCAAAGCGTGACCAGCGAGCAGATCTCCCGCAGCGTGGAGGGCATCTCGACAGTTACCAACGAGGCCGCCCAAAACGTCGGGCAGATTGCGCAGGCCACGGAAGACCTCAACCACATGACGGCCGAGCTCACCGACCTCATCAGCCAGTTCCGGCTGACGACCGGGCAGCAGACCCGGACGGGCACAGCCTCTGTTACGGCCTGATCGCTCAATGCAAACGCTGGTGCTGCTGGGCTGTAGCTTTAGGCGCTATATCCACTCCATCGCAGAGGTACAGCGTCTGCGTACCTCAAAACGGCATCACGACAGCGGCCGGGAGCAACCCACGCCACGCAGCAATAGGCTATGAGCTACGAAAGGCTATGAGCTGCGAAGCAGGCGCTGCGTTTGCACCCGGTACCAACGCAGAAACCGGGTGTAGGGCGTAGAACAGTTTTCGACATAGGACGGGCACACGAGCGCATCGTGCAACCACCATGCGCCCCAGAGCAGCAGTACCAAGGGCGGGAAAAGTCCTACCGCCAGCACCCCAACGGACTTGGTCCAGATAGAGCGGTCGCTGGTAACCAGCCGGGCGATACCCGAGGGCCAGAACAGAAACACGACAAAGCCCAAGATTAAGGCTGCAAACGTGCCACCACTACCTAAACTGATGTGAAGCGTATCGAGCATGGGCCTGGGGAGATATACAAAAGATGCCGGTACCGCGCTGTATTGCCTTGGTGTAGTATTTACGGTATCGGTTACATCCTGGCCCGTTCAATGGCGCGCGCAGAGGTTTCAGCATTCGTGCAGGGGGGCATCAGACCGGTAACGGCGATGCTACAACCCCTCCTGAAGTATGGTCACCGCCGTTCCTGTCCCGGTACCGGTAGGCAGAGAGGTTTCACTCTTCACGATGTAATGCGGCGCTTCCCGCCGCGCGAAGAGGATCGTCTCGTTGCCCTCGCCCGCGGCCGGGGCCATACGCAGGCGCCACGTATCGAACGTACCCGCGGGGACGTCCGTGGTGGTCGCCTCTTCCGCGGTAAGCTGCATGGTGGTGACGGCCTGCCGCTGCGGATCGAAGAAGCGGAGCGCCGTATCGAAGCCTTGTTCGAGATCCAGCGTGGCGATGGTCAGCTCCAGCGCAGCGCCGTACCCAAAGACCGGCCCATCCAATGCCTCGTTGATGCGGATCTGCTGCCCCCCGGCGTCAAGCCGGCCGGTCACCTGGTTGCGGCTGTAGCTGAGCTCCAGCGTGCCCTGCGCGGCGGCGCTGTAGAGGCGGTGGGGAAGCAGCGTCTCGCGGTCTACTTCAAACGTGTCCACCGAGGCGCCCATCATGGTCTCCGTCTCATTCACCACGCGCCACAGCGCCTGCCCCTCTTCGCTCTCGGCTTCGGTGAGGGTGTGGGTCAGGGTTAGGTCCATCCCGCCGCGGGCCGACTCAATCGTGGCCGTGTACTGCAGGGTGAGCGGGCTAAGCAGCGTGCCGTCAGCTGCCGGCAGCGCGGGCTCCGCCTCCTGCGCATGGGCCCCTGGGGTGAGGCTTATCAGAACGGCCACCAGCAAGAGCCAGCGGCAGGCTCGGACTGGCACAGTCTGGAGGAAAGAATAAAAGGAGGACGTCCGGTGGAGCATGACGTAGCGAAACCGTGGGAGCGAAAGGGATGAGAAGCTGGCACGAGCAGCCAGCACGGCAGGTGTTAAAAAACCGGTAATACAGGAGCAGAAACGGTTTCCCCGTGGGGTTGTGCCGTCAAGGGGTTGCGAAGCACACAGAGAGCAGTGTACCTTAGAGAGCTGTGCACACGGCTGCCGGATGCCGGGCACCCCCTCTGTTGTCTCTGTACGCGAACGAGCGCATTCTATGGATCTGGGTCTTGTTTGGACGGCCATCTTTGGCTTCCTCGTCATCAACGGCATGCTTACGGCAGCCGCCCTTCTGGTCTATGCCGAACGGCGCGTGTCCGGCCTCATGCAGAACCGCCCTGGTCCCAACCGGGTAGGGCCCGCCGGGCTGCTGACTCCGTTTGCGGATGTGGCGAAGTTTCTCTTCAAGGAAGACATCGTGCCGGCCGCGGCCACGCGCTTCATCCATTCGCTTGCGCCGATACTCATGGTCGTCATCGCGATGACGGTGCCGGCGGTGATTCCGTTTGCCCGAGGCGTTGTGATTGCGGACATCAGCGTGAGCGTGCTTGTGGTGCTGGCGCTCACGTCCGTCAGCGTGTACGGCATCACCCTGGCCGGATGGAGCTCCAACAACAAGTATTCGCTGCTGGGGGGGCTGCGCTCGTCTGCGCAGATGATCTCGTACGAGCTGTCGATGGGGCTGGCGGTCGTCTCTGTGGTGCTGATGGCCAGCTCCCTCAGCCTCATCGAGATCGTGGAGGCGCAGAACACGGCCTGGTACATCTTCCTCAATCCGCTGGGAGGCATCATCTTTATCATCACCGCTTTTGCGGAGACCAACCGGGCGCCGTTCGATCTGCCGGAAGCTGAGCAGGAGCTGGTGGGCGGCTACCACACCGAGTACAGCGGAATGAAGTTTGGGATGTTCTTCCTGGCTGAATACGTGAACTGGTTTGTGGCCTCGTTCATCATCGTGACGCTCTTCTTTGGCGGCTACCTGCTGCCGTTTGAGTCCACCATCCTGTCGCTCATCCCAGCCCTTGAGGGCACGACCCTGCTGGGGCTGCTGCAGTTTGCGAGTCTGATGCTGAAGGTGGCCTTCTTCGGCTTTGTGTTTATCTGGGTGCGCTGGACGCTCCCGCGCTTCAAGTACGACCAGCTCATGACGCTCGGGTGGAAGTACGTGCTGCCGATTGCGCTCGTCAACGTAGTGCTGGTTGCGTTGGGCATGGCGGCCCGCTACGCCCTGTTTTAATCTGCGGTCTCCGTTTTTTCGGTATCAACCTTTGTATGCCATGCTGCTGGCCCCCTCGATTCTGTCTGCTGATTTCGCTCGTCTGGAAGCCCATGCGGGCGAGGCATTGGAGGCCGGGGCTGACTGGCTTCACATCGATGTGATGGACGGGCACTTCGTCCCTAACATCACGATTGGGCCGCTGGTGGTGCGGGCGCTGCGGCCACTGGCCGACGCCACGGGCACGACGCTGGATGTGCACCTGATGATTGACGCCCCCAGTCGGTACGTCGCCGACTTTGCCTCGGCCGGGGCCGATGTGCTGACGGTTCACGCGGAGGCCTGTACGCACCTGCACCGGACCATCGCGCAGATCAAAGAGCACGGCATGCGCGCCGGCGTAGCGCTCAACCCGGCTACGTCGCTGGACGTTCTGGAGTACGTGCTGGGAGACGTTGACCTCGTGCTCATCATGTCGGTCAACCCTGGCTTTTCGGGGCAGTCGTATATTCCGGCCAGCACCCTCAAACTGCGGCAAACAAAGCGCCTGCTGAATGGCATTGGCTCTACCGCGCTGCTTGAAGTTGACGGTGGCGTGAAGCCCACCAACGTGGATGAAGCTGTGCACGCCGGAGCGGACGTGGTGGTGGCTGGCAGTGCTGTGTTTGGCGGAGAGACGTCGGTCGCGGAGAATGTACAGCGCTTTCGGCAGGCGGTACCGGCAGAGGAGGCGTAGGGCCACGCCAGCCTCCGCCTCCCGGTGCGCTCTCATTCTCCTGGTTTAGATCCTCCGTGAGCGATCGCATCTTTGGACACATCCCGGGCTATCCACCGGGGAGCTCCTTTGCGTCTCGTCGGGCGCTCCACGAGGCCGGGGTGCATCGACCGCTGCAGGCGGGGATCGCAGGGTTGCAGGCGGAGGGCGCGGAGTCGATTGTGCTCTCTGGAGGGTACGAAGACGACGCGGATTACGGGGCGGTTATCCTTTACACGGGGCAGGGCGGCCGCGACCCCGAGACGGGTAAGCAAGTGGCGCATCAGCCGCTCAACCGGGGCAATCTGGCACTGGCGACCAGCAAGCTGCGAGGGTTACCGGTGCGGATCATTCGGGGAAAGGGCGCTTCCCCGTATGCACCGGCGGAGGGCTACCGGTACGATGGGCTCTACATGGTGGATGCCTACTGGAAACAGCGTGGGGCAGCGGGCTACTTCGTCTGGCAGTACCGCCTGGTGCGGGCCGACCGGCTGCTCGACGGCGCGGCTGTGGGTGAAGCCGAAAGCCCGTACGGTACAGGCCGAGCGGCCACCTCGCTGCTCCGCCTCGTGCGCGATACAGCGATGGCGCGCGAGCTGAAAGCGCACTACGATTACCGCTGTCAGGTATGCGGCATGCGTCTCACCACACCGGCGGGTCCCTACGCCGAGGCTGCCCACATCCGCCCGCTCGGGCGACCCCACAACGGTCCCGATACGTTTGATAACCTGCTGTGCCTTTGTCCCAACCACCATGTGCTGTTCGACCATGGGGCATTTAGCCTGACAGATGATCTGTCGTTTATCCTCTCTGAGGAGCTACTCCTTCCTGAACCGTTCCTGCTCCAGCGCGCAGACCACCGCCCGGCGGCGGAGCACCTGGCCTATCACCGGATGCACCTGTTTCACGGAAACGGATCATAGGTCAGTCGGCTACGGAAATGCTCAGCGCATGGCTTCTGCCGCGCCACGTCGTCGTGGCAGCTCATACGAAGCGCGCACGGGTAGCCGGGGCCCGACGGACTCCGCGCCGAATCATTGCCGCTTGGTTAAGGGTACCGGAGCCACTCCCTGCAGTGCTTCCATCATCTTTCTCCTGCCCCCTGATGCAGACGCTGGTCGGCGAAACGATCGAAGGCTACCGCTTCGTAGAAGAGCTGGGTCGCGGGGGCATGGGGACGGTCTACCGGGCGGTGGATGAAGCGCTCGACAAGGTCGTGGCCATCAAGGTCGTCAACCCGGATAAGGCGACCGACGGCGCCTTTCGCGAACGCTTCCGAACGGAGGCGCGGGCGCTGGCTAAGCTGGATAGCCCCACCATCGTGCGGGTGCTGGCGTTTCGTGAAACGTCCCATGGGATGTTTCTGGTGATGGAGTATGTGGAGGGCCGCACCCTGCGCTCGGTCCTGGACGAGACGGACGCGCTGCCGCTTGCGTGGACGCTGAAGGTGTTTCCGCAGGTCGTGGAGGCCGTCCGGCAGGCGCACGAGCGGTCCATCCTCCATCGCGACTTGAAGCCCGGCAACGTCCTGCTGTCCGACGACGGACAGGTGAAGGTCGGGGATTTTGGCCTGGCCAAGATGCAGGCCGCCGATCCTCACATCACCTCCACCTATGCCACGGCAGGCACGGTCTGCTACATGGCGCCCGAACAAATTCAGGGCTTGCGCCACACTACTGCCCAGAGCGATCTCTTCTCGCTGGGGGTGATATTGTACGAGATGGTGGCTGGCCGGCTGCCGTTTGACGTCCATACCGGCACCTATGCCATTCAGCGCGCCATCGTGGAGGAGCCGTTCCCGTCGGTGCAGGAGCATCGGCCCGAGGCCCCGGATGCGCTGGCGGCCTTAATTGCCGACCTTACGGCGAAGGACCCGGAGGGCCGGCCGGCGTCAGCCGCGGTTGTGCAGCAGCGCCTTACGGAGGAGGTCGCCGCACCGTCGGCCACCCGCCCGCCCCTGCCCGACATCCCTACCGTAGCGCCGGATGCCTCCCTCAACCGCTCGGCCTTGCTGCGCATCGGAGGGGGCGTGGCTGCTGTCGTGCTCCTCTTTGCGCTAACGCTGGGCGGCGTCTGGTATGCCCTTGACGGAGCAGCCCCCTCAGAAGATGGTGAAGGGCGCATCTCCAGCCGTGCTTCGTCCGGGCGTGAGGTTGAGCCGCTCCGTGGGGAGGACGGCCGTCCTGCGGACGCCGTTACACTAACGGTAACCACCGTGCCCTCTGGGGCTACCCTGCGGGTGGATGGCGACTCAATGGGGGTGACGCCGGTAGAGCTACAACGCCCGCCGGCCGGTCAGGTGCAGCTGCACGTCGATCACCCCCTGTATACCGCCTCGCTGGATACCACGATTGCCCTGGGGGCCAGCCGCTCGGTGCAGCTGGCGTTCGCCAGGCTGGACGAGGTCGCTGAGGCCGTGCCAGCTGAGGAACGCGCTGACGATACGCCGCAGGCCACCGAAGATGCGACCGAAGACGACACCCAAGACCCCACCGAAGACACCACGGCTACAGGACCTGCGGAGGCGCCAGAGAATGGCGCCGAAGTGCCTGCCGAGGAGGAGGCGCCCGCCCCTGCCGCAGCGCCGGTGGGTGCGC
>CAYFRR010000014.1:0-16410 GCA_964345505.1 uncultured Rhodothermales bacterium | reverse complement strand
GAAGTGCCTGCCGAGGAGGAGGCGCCCGCCCCTGCCGCAGCGCCGGTGGGTGCGCTGCGGGTGATCTCTACGCCCGATAGCGCGACCGTGTGGCGGGAGGGGGCTGCCGTGGGGACTACGCCGTACGTGGCGGATGCCCTACCGGCCGGACCGCAGGCGCTTACGCTGCGCCGCGAGGGATACCAGGACGAAGCCGTGGAGGTGCGCGTCCTGCCGGAGGAAGAAACCACCGTCCGCGTATCGCTGAAGCCCCGCCCGGCCGTGGTGTCCCTGCAGGTGCTCCCCTTCGGCGACGTGCTCATTGATGGGGAGGCGCAGACCCAGGCCACGGACGTCGCGCACCAGGACACCCTCCCGCCCGGCACCTACGCGATAGCAGCCCGCTACCGAGACCTGCAGTGGGAGCGCACTGTAAGCTTGGAGCCAGCGCAAGAATGGAGTTATGTCGTGGATTTTACGGCGCGGCACACCGTCGCGATTATTGCTCGCTCTACCACCGGCGAGCGGATTGCCAATGCGGAGGTCCTCATCGACGGCCAACGCCAAGGCTACACGCCCCAGCAGATGCAGCTGCGTACGGGCACGCATACCCTGACGGTGCGTAGGGAGGGCTACGAGACCATCGAAACCACCATTCTCGTCGACGATACGCTGCCGGCCTCCCTGACGATGGAACTCACACCGGTGCCCTAAGCCGACGCCCTCATCTCCTCCTCACCGCCACGCCTTCCGTCTCCTGATGCGCTCTTTCGCTTCCTTGGTAGTGGTGATGGTGGCTGTATGGCTGGGATTTATGGCGGCGGCACCTGCACTCGCGGTTGCGCAGGAAGCAGAAGCCGCTTGTGCGCAGGAGTTTGAACAGGCGGAGGAAGCCTACTTCAGCGCTGAGTTTGAGCGGGCGATCGGGCTGCTGACGACCTGCCTGGACGAGGTCGCCTTATCGCCGGACGAGCGCCTGCGGTTTCTGCGGTTGTTGGCGTTCGCCTATCTGGCCACCGAGGCGATGGCGGATGCGCGCATGGCCGTCGAGAGCTTGCTGGACGTCGACCCGGCTTACACGCCGGATCCCGCCACCGACCGCCCCGACTTCGTGACACTTGTAGAAGAGGTAAAGGCTACCCGCGAGGACCCTGCTGCCGCGTCGGAAGGCCGGTCGGTCTGGCGCTGGGTGGCGGGCAGCGCCCTCACCGTGGCCGCCGGGATCGGCGCGGCTGTGTTGCTGGGCGGCGGAAATGGCGGAACGGGTAATGGCAATGGTGGCGGCGATGACGGACTTCCAACTCCACCCCTTCCCGGAAATTAGCGTCGCGCTCTAATGAAACGACCGATACGCCCTTGCTCCGTAGCACGCCGCCCTGTGGTGTGCTGGAGTGTGATGGTCATGCTCGTGCTGTTGTCGCATCCCGCATGGGCGCAGGATGCGCCTACCAACGTCCAGGCAACGCCAGCCAATGCCGCAGTAACGATCACGTGGACAGCCCCAACGGTGGATGGCGACGAGGCCATTGAGGGCTACAACGTGTACCGCGCTACCGAGTGGTTTCCTGACGGCGCACCCGACGAATCCACCGCTTCATCTATCACCTCAACGCCAGTTACCGCCACGACCTTCACGGATGAAACGGTCGTCAATGGCACCACCTATTTCTATCGGGTCACGGCATTTACAAGCGAAGGCGGCGATGCGGCTGAAGAAGGCGACCTGTCGGTGGGAGCCAGCGGGATAGACTTTGCCACCCCTTCTACGCCCCCGACCATTGAAATAGTCGAGCCCGAGCCGGCCACCCGTCCAGATGCGGAGCCTGAAGGTGAGGCCGTGCGCGTGGAAGCCGAGATTCGCACGCCCCTACGTGTGGCCGTTGCTACGCTGCATCACCGGCAAGGCGGCGAAGCCGGGTTTACCGCGCAGACCATGAATGGAAACGAGGCAGACTTCGAGGCGGAGATCGCGGCCAGCCGCGTCGGTCCTCGCGGGCTGGAGTACTTCATCACCACGGCAGATACCGCTGGCGTGTCGGCACGCTTTCCGGCCGAGGGTTTGGTGTCGCTGCCTATACAAACGTCAGGCCTCACCACGAGCCAGGGCGGCGGCACAGCGCAGTCGGCGTTTCGGATGATCACCTTGCCGCTGGAGCTACAGGGCACAACAGTGGGCGATCTGCTGGTGGACGACCTCGGCGCGCCGGACCCCGACGCGTGGCGCCTGTTCGGCATCAGCTCCAGCGGCCTCTTTGCAGACAATGGCGGCTACGTGGAAATCGACGATCCGGCTGCGCCCATCGGCCCCACCGATGCGTTCTGGCTGATTTCTGCCGCGCCGGTCACCCTCACCACCGGACCGGGCACGTCCGTTCGCACGGATGAGACGATCACCATCCCTCTGCAGACAGGATGGAACCTGATCGGGCATCCGTATGCGTTTGCCGTGCCGCGTGCCAACCTATCGGTCGAAAACACCTCCGCCGACCTGAACGACGTGCTGCGGTTTACCGGCGAGTTTGAACCGGTAACGGGATCGGACGTGCTGCGGCCGTTTGAAGGCTACCTCATCCGGCTCACCGACGGCGGCACCGGCACGCTGGTCATCGACCCGGACCGGTCGCCTCCCGAAGAAACCACGACGCCGCTGGCGTCGGCGACCCCCGACGCCGCGCTTGACTGGGCGGTCCGCATTGCAGCCCGCCACGAGGGCGCGCGCGACAGCTTCAACAGCGCCGCCGTGGCTTCGGGAGCGGCTGACCGGTACGACGCGCTCGACCGCTTCAACCCGCCGCCGATCGGTGACTACGTGACGGTGTACTTTCCGCGCGACGACTGGGGCGCCTACGCGGGTCCGTACCGGCGGGATGTGCGCCCGGCGGGTGCTTCGCTCTATGACTGGACGTTCGAGGTGCGGACGGCGGAACCCCGGGCCGTTGAACTCACCCTGGGACCGTTCGATGAGGTGCCCCCGGGCTTCGAGGTCTGGCTGATAGATGAGGCGGAGAGCACCATCCACAACGTGCGGGATGAGGCGGCGTACACGTTTGCCTCCGCCGGGGCGGATACGCCGCGTGCGTTCCGCTTGCTGGTTGGCACGCCGCAGGAGATCGCTGCCATGCTGGAGGCGACTGTGGAGCAGCCCCAAGAAGTCACGCTGCAGACGCCCTACCCGAACCCGGCCACCGCGGGTGGGCCGATCACCGTAGCGTATGGCCTGCCTGCCCCGGGGGCGGTCAGGCTTGAGGTGTTCGACGTGCTGGGGCGCCGGGTGGCGACGCTTCATCAAGAAGATGCGGCCCGCGCCGGGTACCACACGGTGGTCTGGGACGGCCGCGGGGCTACAGGACAGCGGCTGGCCAGCGGCACCTACATCGTGCGGCTGACGACCGGCTCGACGGTACGCACGGCGCAGGTGGTCCTGCTACCCTGAGGCAGACCGGGTGGGCGGCAGGCGCGAGACTCCTGCCAATAAAAAAGGGCCTCCGGTGGGGAGGCCCTAAGTGACCGCTCGGCGGTCGGTTCATACGAATGAATGAGTTACTCGATCTCGATCTCTTCAGCGATTAGGACGCCGTCGCGGTCGCGGAAGCCTTCCACTTCCACGCGGTCGCCAGCGCTCAAGTCTGCCAACGTGAGCGTGCGGTCGTCATCTTCGATCTCTGTCTCGCTTGTTACGGTAAACGTGATGCCATTCACCGTAAGCTCGGGATCGTTGATCGAGTCAATGAAGCCCTTGACTTCTACTTCATTGGCATCATCATCGTCATCATCTTCCCGCTCGATTTCGTACGCGATGAGGTCGCCGTTCCGGTCGCGGTAGCCCTCGACCTCTACGACGTCTCCTTCCCGCAGGTCGGAAAAGGACAGCGGACGGTCATCTTCGTCCTCGACCTCGGTCCGATCTGTCACCAGGAAGGTGAAGCCGTTCACCGTGAGGCTGTTGCTCCCGAGTGCCTCAATCCCCCCGTCCACGTCTACTTCGTTGGCCTCATCGCCTTCCGCCTCAATGGAGCGCTTGATGTTGTCCTCGACGAGGTCCTCAAACCGGCCGTCTTCGTTGCCTTCTTCCGGATTGACGAGCATGCCGTCGCTTGTGCGAAACCACGAATCGATGTCTACGACGAACTCCACGCTCTTCGGGGCATCGCCGGTCACCTCAAGCGAGGGGCGGAATTCGAGTTCTTGCTCTTCGTCCAGGTCGCTGAGGTAGACAAAGGAGCGCTCGGGGCCGTCACCTGGCGTCCAGGTACCTTCCACCCGGATGCTGAAGCCCTCGGGGAAGCCCGTCTCATCGAGCAGGGCGGCCTCGTCGTCATCGTCGCGCTCCAACTTCTCCACCTCAAACTTCACTTCCTTCCACAAGCCCTCCGGAACGGTAGCCTCAGCAATAACTGCGGGAGGGCCGCCGTCAAGCGGAAGGTCAACCAACAGGGGGCCCTGCTCGATATCGCTACGGCCAGAGGCATCCTGGTCGTCGCGTTCAAACTCGATTTCGCCAATGGCAATCTCCACCCGGTCCAGGGTGAGGGTGCTGCCGGAGGCATCGCTCAGCGCAAGGGCGCCACCCACGGCGCGGGCCATCAGGGCGGATGGCCCTACCGACGTCGCGGTCGTAAACGACAGGGTAACGGGGGCCTCATTATCGCCTATGGTCGGGTTGTTGGCATCGAGCGTACTGCTGTCGCAGGCCGTCATCATGACGCCAACGGCAAGGGAAAGTAAAAGTACTATGGCGCTGCGCATGGATGTCTTCATGGTTCGTGTTGTCGTATGAGTGAATATACTTCCAGACTGCTGCGGGCCGCCTGTTTGCTTCTCACTCAGTATGGATGCCAACAACTATGCCAGCCCATTTTTATAAAATGCAAGGTCTTCAATAACAATAGTTTAAGCGAAATAGTATATATCGGCTAACGGGTTGTAATCCTGGCGATGAAACAGCCCGGTGTGTCGCGGTCTGTTTCATGACACAACCAATGAGACACGGTAGGTGTTGATAGTTCTGCATTGGCGCGTGCGTGCGCCCCGTCATCCCCAACGACCCGGCTCGCTTTCCATGTCCCTTCGGTACGCTCTTCTCTGGGGCTTCAGTGCAGCTGCCGTGCTGGTGCTCTTTGTTGGCGGTGTGGGTCTGTTTACGGTTTATCAGTTGGGGCAGGCGACGACGCCAGGCGCGGGGGAGACCGCCATGTTGGTACAGCGGGCGGTATGGATTATGGGGGGGCTTACGGCGGTCGGCCTGCTGTTGGTTGGCGGTGTGGCCTGGTGGACGGCCGCTCGGCTGTCGGAGCCGCTCTATGCGCTGCGGGATGCGTTGAAGCGCCTGCGTGACGAAGGGGGGGATGCCGCGCTTCCAACGGACGGTCCACGGGAAGTGGCGCAGGTGGCCCAGCGCGTGAACGACCTGATGGGCATGATGAAGCGCGAAACCGTGCCGCGTTCGTACCTCAACAACCTGCTGGACTCCATGGGCGAGATGCTCTTTGCCCTGGACGAAGACGGTCACATCCGGCGCATCAACCGGGCCGCTGCGGACGTGGTAGGGCCTCCGTCGACCATGCAGGGACGAGCATTCCAGACGCTGCTTGTGGAGGGGACGCTCCCTCCGGTGGCGGACGGGCATCCCCAGGGCGAAGGCAAGATCCGCGCGCAGGATGGTACAGCCGTGCCCGTGCTCTACTCACTGTCGGTGGTGAAAAACCCGACCGGCGATGCGCAGGGGCTGGTCTGCGTTGCGCAAGACATCAGCGACCTGAAGGAGGCGGAGCAGGAACTGCGCGCCTCGCTCGAGGAAAAGGAGGTGCTCCTCCGCGAGATCCATCACCGGGTGAAAAACAACCTGCAGGTAATCTCCAGCCTGCTGCATCTGCAGAGCCGCAAAGTGGACGATGCCACCGCCCGGCAACTGTTTACCGACAGCCAGTCCCGCATCCGCTCCATGGCGCTCATCCATGAACAGCTGTACCAGTCGGAGGACCTCGCCCAGCTCAATGTCGAAGGCTACCTGCAGCAGCTTACGGATCACCTGTTTCGAACCTACAACATGCGCGGCTCTTCAGTAACGCTTGCCATCGAGGCCGACGACGCTTCGCTCGCTATGGACCAGGCCATTCCCTGCGGTCTTATCGTGAATGAACTGGTATCCAACGCTCTGGAGCATGCGTTCCCTGGCGACCGCAGCGGTACCGTGCGCGTCGCCCTGACGCGCACCAATGGAGCAGCCCGCCTCGTGGTTGAAGACGACGGCGTGGGAGCATCGGACCCGGCGGCTATCGAGACCAGCGATACGTTGGGCCTCAAGCTCGTCCGCGGTCTGGTGCAGCAGTTGGGCGGCGACCTCACGGTAACCGTGCCTGCCGGACTTCGTTTTACGATCACCTTTCCCCACGATTGATGCCTCAAGCCCCTGCCGACACGCCCCGCGTCCTCGTCGTAGAAGATGAGGTGATCGTGGCCATGGAGATCCAGGACCGCCTCGAACACTTGGGGTTCGCCGTGACCGACACCCTTACCACCGGCGAGGCGGCCCTGAAACACGTATCCGAAGAGGCCCCCGACCTCATCCTCATGGACATCCGGTTGGATGGTGCCATGGACGGCATCGAGACGGCCGAGGCCATCCGTGCCGAGCAGGACATCCCCGTAATCTTCCTGACGGCCTACAGCGACGACCGCACGCTGGAGCGCGCCAAGGCCGCGGCGCCCTATGGCTACATCGTGAAGCCGTTCGAGGAACGGGAGCTGTACGCCGCCGTGGAGGTGGCGCGCAATATCCACCGGCTGGAGCGCAAGCTGCAGGAGCAGCGGGATGATCTGCTGCAGATCCTGGACGGGCTCCGCCAGGGTACCGCCATGACCGACCCCGATGGCTGTATCACGTTCTGTAGCCGGGCCGCGGGGCGCATGCTGGGCGTGCCGCCGGACGCGATGCAGGGCACGCCCTGGACGGAGGCGTTTCCGCTGGCCGAGGCTACACTGAAGGCGCTCCGCGAGGCTGCCACGCTGCCCCCGGAGGAGCGTACGGCCATCCCTGCTGAGGTTGATGGCACCGATGGCCGGCGCTACCGCATGGAAATCGACGTGCAGGACGACCCGCGCGACTCCGAGCGCCACATCTTCGTGATGTACGATGTTACCGCCGTGCATGACCTCCGCCGGATGCTGGATGAGGAGTCGTCCTATCGGGGGATGATCGGCACAAGCGACGCGATGCAAGAGGTCTTCCGGCAGATCGAACAGGTGGCGCAGGTGAACAGCACAGCGCTTATCCATGGCGAGACGGGCACGGGCAAGGAGCTGGCCGCCCGAGCCATCCACAACGCCAGCGCCCGCGCTGCCGGGCCGTTTGTAGCCGTGAACTGTGCCGCGCTGAACCGGGAGCTGGCCGGAAGCCAGTTGTTTGGTCACACCAAAGGCGCCTTCACCGGGGCCACGTCCGACCGCCCGGGCTTCTTCGAGACGGCGGAAGGGGGGACGCTTTTTCTGGATGAGATCGGCGACATCCCGCTGGAGGTGCAGCGTCAGCTGCTGCGCGTCCTGGAGGAAGAGGAGATTACCCGCGTGGGCGAGACAAAGACGCGGCCGGTTGACGTGCGCATCCTGGCGGCCACGCACCGCGACTTGCGCGCCGAGGTAGAGGCCGGGCGCTTTCGGGAAGACATGCTCTACCGCATCCGCATTGCGCGGGTGGAACTGCCGCCGTTGCGCCAGCGCCGGACCGACATCCCCCTGCTCGTCCGCGCCCTCCTGCAGGATGCGCGAGCGCGTCTCGGCAAGGAAGCCGACGGCATCCATCCCGACGCCATGCGCCAGCTCATCAGCTACGACTGGCCGGGCAACGTGCGGGAGCTGCGCAACGCCATCGAGTATGCCCTCATTCGCGCCCGCCACGCCGTGCTGCAGGTTGACGACCTGCCGCCGGAAATCGACGCGGCGGAGGACGCAGCCCCAACGCCTGCCTCAGATTGGCCCGACGATGAGGAAGGACGCATCCGGGCTGCGCTGGCGCACACCGACGGCAACCGCACCGAAGCTGCCGAGCTGCTGGGCATGAGCCGCGCCACGCTGTACCGCCGCTTGGATACGTATGGGATTGCCTGAGTGGCAACTGCAGAGGGGCAATGGTAGCGTCTATGGTAGGAGCTACGGCGCCATCCGCACGTCAATCCACACGGGGAAGTGGTCGCTGACGGATACGCCGTCGGCTGTGGTAGCTGGCCGGTAGAGGCCAGAGCCCAGAACGGTGAGCCCGGTCGACGGCACCACATAGTCTATACGGCGGTCCCACTCTGCCGTATCTGTGGCGTCGAGGTCGGGGTAGCGGGCCTGGCCGGCAGCTGAGGCCGTGGGGGTAACGTCGCCCTGCACCCTCGGATGATCCAGCCATTGCTGAATCGCGCCCTCAATGGAAGAGCCCCCGTCCGGGTCGGCATTTTGATCCCCCATCAGCACAAACCGAGCATCGGCGTGGAGACCGCCGGAACGGGTGGAGTCGTCGTAGAGGTAGTCGGCATTGTGCAGGTAATCGGCCCAGAGACGGATCTCGTCGTGGTTGCGGCGGACGTTGCGTTCCTCCGGTCCATCAAACGCGGGCGGGGTCGGGTGGCTGGCCAGGACGTGCAGCGTGTCGCCTGCGGGAAGCACGACCGGCACATCCCAGTGGCTCTTCGACGAGAGGCGCATCTCCTGCCAGGCCTCAGCGCTATACCAGGGCTCGTCTGTTTCCGGGTCGACAGGTTGAAGCGCATCCGGCATATCCGACCAGCGAAAGAGCCGGAAGGTGCGTACGGCGTCCTCAGCAATCGTGAGGTCGGGGCGGACGAGCAGGCCCATCGCATATTGGCCGGGAAAGACGCCAAAGCCCCAGGCATCTTCGCCATAGGCCCGGCCAGCGTCTGTTTGCGGCACGGGGCTGCCGTCTTCCGGTGAGGCCTGAGGGTCCGGATAGGTGGTGACCGCCTCACCGTCGCGGTTCAGGTCGAAGCCGCTGGCGACGCCCGTGTTGGTGGGGGCCATGAACGCTGTGTAGGCGAGCGGCTCCAGCGTGTCGGCCTGGGCTACCGCCAGAAAGTTCTCGGCAAACCGTCGGGCGTTCTGGCCAGACGTGTTATGGTTCTCCATCCACGGCCCATCCGCAAAATCGTACGTGATTTCGTTTATGAGCAAGATGTCCGGCCGGAGGTGCTGGATGACGGCCGCTGCCTGCCGGATGCGCGGATGGTCCGGATTGCGGAGGTCCACCGACCGGATATCCTCGATGTTGTAGGTCATGATGCGCAGCGTGTCGCCCGTCGCGGCGTCTGATGCGGCCTCCGAGGAACGGCCGTCCTCTGATGTGCAGCCGAGCAGGCCGCCCATGAGTAGGATGAGGCTGCAGAGGAGCAGCGCAGATCGATAGCGGGACAGGAGCACGGAGGGCACGGACATGGGGCGAAGGGAGAGGCGGCGGGGGAGGAGAGATATCATACTGTAGCGGTATGCTCCATGGGCCGTCTCTTGTTCCGGGCCCTGCCGCCTGGCGTACTATCGCAGCCCGGCTTGCTCAGCTGCTTCTTCCAGGATGCGTTGCTGCTCGGCCGTGAGGTTATCCGGCATCTTGATGTCGACCTCCACAAAGAGGTCGCCGGTGCCTTTATTCGTTTCGACGCCCTGCCCCTTCAGCCGCAGCTTCTTCCCCGGCTGCGTGCCCGCGGGAATGTTTAGCTTGATGCGTTTGCCGTAGGCGGTGGTGAGGCTCTTTGAGGCGCCCAGCATAGCATCGAAGGCATCGACCGTGACGGTCGTGTAGAGGTCGTCGCCATCGCGGCGGAAGCGGGGATGCGGCTTCACGTCGAACGTCACGTACAGGTCGCCGCGCTCGCCCGAAGGACCGGCTTGCCCGCGGCCACGCAGGCGAATCTTGAAGCCGGAGCGCACGCCTTTGGGGATCTTGAGGCGCACGGTGTCGCCGTCCGGGAGAGTGACGGTGGTCTTGCCTCCTTCGAGCGCCTGCTGAAAGGTGAGGTCCATGGTGGTTTCAACATCGCGCCCACCGCGGCGGCTGCGCCCGCGGGAACGCCCCCCTTGGCGCTGCTGCCCGGCACTGCCGCCGCGCTGCCCACCAAAGAACTGGCTAAAGATGTCGCCAAAGCTCCCGCCGCCGCCCGCGTTGCCGCCCGTGCCAAAGGCGCTGCCGAGGTCTTCATCCATGTCGAGCCGGACGTACGTGCCATCGGAGGTGCGGTAGTAGCGCTGCCCTTGGCCGCTCTCGAAGCCCTGACTGCCGAAGCCAGGCCCGCCCGCTCCCTGCCGCCCGCCGCCAAACGGGTTCTTACGGGCCTGGTCATACTCGCGGCGCTTGTCCTTGTCGGACAGCACCCCATACGCCTCCTGCACGTCCTTGAAGCGGTCCTCCGCTTCCGGGTCGTCCGGGTTCCGGTCGGGGTGGTAGCGCTGGGCAAGCTTGCGGTACGCCTTCTTGATTTCCTTCTCGCTCGCGTCCTCCGCTACGCCAAGTACGTCGTAGTAGTCTTTCACAGCAGGCATGATCTATCGCAAAAGGTTGAGTTCCAATGCACAATCCGTATATTGGTAGCGTGCAACCGTGTGAAGGAACGCCGAAGCGCCAGCGTACCTCCGTCAACACGGCAGACGACAGGCCCGCACCAATTGGCGATGCAGCTACTATTTTCAGCAAACAAAAATCACACATACCATGCCATCTTCACAATCAGCAGGTGATGTGCAGCCGATCCGCAAGGTGCTTGTGGCCAACCGGGGCGAGATTGCGCTGCGGGTGATGCGCACCTGCCGGGAGCAAGGTATCGCCACGGTAGCGGTTTACAGTGCCCCCGACCGCACCGCGCCGCACGTCCGCATGGCCGACGAGGCCTACCTGCTGGGGCCCGCGCCTTCGTCTGAGTCTTATCTGAAGCAGGATACCATCCTTGAGGTTGCCGCCGCCGCAGGCGCAGATGCCATCCATCCCGGGTATGGCTTCCTCTCGGAGAATGCGGCCTTTGCTGAAGCCTGTGCCGCCGCGGGGATCACGTTCATCGGACCCTCGCCCGACGCCATGCGCGCCATGGGCGACAAAACGGCAGCCCGCGCCATGATGAAGGAAGCGGGGGTGACAATGCCGCCCGGGACGCCGGATGCTATCACGGATCCCGACGAGGCAGTGGCGGCCGCCGAAGAGATTGGCTACCCGGTGCTCATCAAAGCAGCTGCCGGTGGAGGGGGGAAGGGCATGCGCGTCATACGGGATCCAGACAACTTGCGTCGGGGCCTGGAGATGGCGCAGAGCGAGGCGGCGTCCGCGTTTGGCGATGGCCGCGTGTTTGTGGAGAAGTACATCGATGAGCCCCGGCACGTGGAATTCCAGATCCTGGCCGATACGCACGGGCACACCGTGCACCTGTTCGAGCGCGAGTGCTCCATCCAGCGGCGTCATCAGAAGGTGGTCGAAGAAGCGCCTTCCCCCATCGTGACGCCCGAACTGCGGGAGCGCATGGGTCAGGCCGCCGTCGATGCTGCGGCCGCATGTGGGTATGTAAACGCCGGCACGGTCGAGTTTCTGGTAGATGCCGACCGCAACTTCTACTTCATGGAGATGAACACGCGTCTCCAGGTGGAGCACCCCGTCACAGAGTGGATCACGGGGGTGGACCTGGTCGCTGAGCAGCTGCGCGTGGCTGAGGGACGGCCGCTTTCGTTTGCGCAGGAGGACCTTAGCATTCACGGGCATGCCATCGAGTGCCGGATCTATGCCGAAGACCCGGCCAGCGGCTTCTTGCCGGATCCTGGGCCGCTGCATCGCCATGCCCCTCCTTCAGGCCTCGGTGTGCGGGTGGATGCCGGCGTAGAGGAAGGCGACGACGTGCTCATCCACTACGACCCCATGATCTCCAAGCTGACCACCTGGGGGGCCACCCGTGCTGTAGCTGTCCGTCGCATGGACCGCGCGCTGGCCGAATATGCCATCGCTGGCGTACAGACGACCATTCCCTTTTGCCGCTTCGTGATGCAACACGAGGGCTTTCGGCGGGGCGAAATGTCCACGCACTTTGTAGATCAGGAATTTACTCCAGACGCGCTCACTCCTACCGATGCTGCGCTGCACCGGGCGGTAGCGGTAGCAGCCGTGTTCGCCCACACCCATCAGCAGCAGACAGCGGAACCCCTAACTCCGGTCGATGGTAAAGAATTGATAAAGCTCAGCAATTGGAAAAAACACCGGCGTGCCTATCGGTAATTTTTGTATACCACATAATCGTTCGTTGTACGCGCACAGTCGTTGGTTCCAAGGGAGCTAATACACTATCATCCGTAGCCTTACGGGCATACCCCACCGCCCTGTCAGGCATTTATTAACGTTACCCCTTCCATCAATGGCGACAAAAACCGTGGCTAAACCAAAGAAAGAGACGCATCACATTGCGCGCATCGACATCCAGCCGGATGAGGAGCACCCCAACCGATCGCCCACCCACGGATGGCTTGTGCGTGTCCGGCGGCAAGGGCAGCGCGTGGGCAAGTTTTTCTCTGATAAGAAGCACGGCGGGAAGGAAAGTGCTTTGCACGAGCATGCGATTCCATACCGCGACAAACTGATCGAAGAGATGCCGGAGCCGGACGATCCCGTCCGTCGCTCGGCCGAAGCCCGAAGTAAGAGCGGCGTCATCGGGCTGCACCTCTCCTCGAAGGACATCGGCAACGGCACCCGCAAGCCCTACATACAGCTTAGCTGGACGAGCGAAGACGGTCGGCGCCGTAGCACATCGTTTTCGGTAGAGAAGTGGGGCCTGAAGCGGGCCGTGTGGAACGGCTGCCTCCGCCTCCACAAGGAGCGCGAGCGCATGGGCGTAGATGATCGCGAGCAGGATCCAGAGAAGATGTTTGAGGTGGCCTACCCCAACATCCTGGAGCGCTACCGCGAGGACTACGAGCAAGACCCACCCCCGCCCCGTCGCCCTGCTGAGCTCGACCGCAAGATGCCAGACATGGAATTCGACGTGGATTAAACGCTTGTGCCTGTGCATCGGCGTCCCGCGTACGTATCGAAAGACTTTAGCCTGCGTAGCCTGTTGCTGCGCAGGCTTTCTTGTGGCGCTGCCCGGCGGACGAGGACAGGTTCCGGACACCCGCACTGCTACCGCGCATGTGGGGGGAGCAGCGTAGTATCGCAGGATTACAGCACACCCGTCTGCCGCTAATCTACTCGCGCATTGCGGGGCGCCGCGGTAGGCAGCAACGTAAAGCTCTCGCCCACATCGAGCACGCGGAGCCGGTCAGCCACCCCTTCTTTTGTGGCAACCGCGCGCACCGCGTGCGGGGGCTCATGTAACGGCTCATCGGCCAAGTCGAAGGTGCCCCAGTGGATGGGCAGCATGTAGTCTGCGTTCAGATCAAGGAGGGCCCGCACCGCTTCCGCGGGTTGCATGTGGACGGGCGCCATGATGGACCGTGGCAGGTACGCCCCAATGGGGAGGGCTGCGATGTGTGGGGCTCCCAGGTGCTCGCGGATGGCCCGGAAGTGGGTATTGTAGGCCGTGTCGCCTCCAAAGAAAAAGCGGGTTTGTGCTGTGGTCAGGTACCAACTTGCCCAGAGCGTTTTGTTACGGGTGACCACCCCGCGGCCCGTGAAGTGCTGGGCCGGTGTGCAGTGGAGCTGATAGCCCTCGGCGGCAATGTACTGGCCCCAGTCTAACTCCGTGATCGGATCGAGTCCCCAGCCGCGCAGGATAGCCCCCACGTTGAGGGGCGCAATCACCTCGGGTTGAAACTGCTGGTGCAAGGCCTTTAGGGTAGCGCGGTCGCAGTGGTCGTAATGATCGTGGGAGAGCACCACAAGGTCGACGCCTGGCAGGTCGGCTACGGACAGCGGGGGCGGCACCTGGCGGGCAGGGCCCGCAAACGGCACCGGGCTCGCGCGATGGCTCAGCATCGGGTCCGTCAGCAGCGTAAGGCCGGGCACCTGTATGTAGAGCGTGGCATGGCCGAGCCAGGTCACGCGCATCCGCCCGGGAGCGGTGCGGAGCTGGGCGAGGTCCACCGGCTGGTGAGGCGCGGGCTGGTGCTGTCGTGGCACAAAGGCGCGCCGGAGCAGCCAGGGCGTGACCTCCAGCAGGGAAGCGGGCGTCTGGGAGCTACCCGGCGTGCGGAAGCCGTTGGCCGTGTGATGGGTCTGTCTATACCAGGGCGCCGTGTGGACGGTAAAGGAGCGGGTCCGCGCCATGAGGAACGAAGGGCAATGATACAGAAGGCAATGCTGCCGGGCGGAAGGGTACCGGGCGGAAGGGTACACAATGTGACATGACGAGCGCTCTTACTTACCGCCTGGCCGGTCCGATCCCCAACCCGCGTCAGCGAAACAATCGCTTTTCGTCGCAGGTTGCTCCACCGCCTCTTGCGGCGGCGCTACGCCTCCTCCCATGCCGTGACTGGCCCTTCCGCTCTACCACCTGCCCATCGCCCTATGTCTGTTCGCTACACGCCGCTTGGCCGCACCGATACGATCGGTGCCAGCTGCCATTTTCTTTCCATCCACGGCACCGGCGTTGCGCTGGATGCGGGGCTCGACCCGGAGGAGGACGGGCCCGCCAGCACGCCAGATTTTCGCATCCTTAAGCAGGAGCCGGACTGGTACATCGACCACGTCCTGGTCACCCATGCACATCATGATCACCTCGGCGGGCTGCCGGTGCTCTTCCGGGAGTTTCCTCATGCCCTGGCGCACATGACGCCGGCCACACGCAAACTGGCCGACGTCCTCCTTCCCGCCTCCGCGCGTCTGCAGCGCCGCCGCATGCGCGAAGGTTCGTCGGCCTATGACCCACTGTTCGACGAGGAAGACGTAGAGCTGCACAGCTATCTCTACCTCACGCATGATCCGGGCGACCCGTTCGACATCACGGGGCTGAACGGGAAAACGACTGTAACGGCAGAGTTCTTCGACGCCGGCCACATCCTGGGCTCGGCCGGGGTGCTGCTCACCTACGAGGACGAAGGCACGGAGCGGCGCCTCTTTTACACCGGGGACACCAACCCCAACGCGCAAACCATCATTCCGGGCGCCACCTACCCCGAGCCGCCCATCGACACGCTGTTGCTGGAATCCACCCTTGGTGCCGATCCCAATGCGGAACAGACCACGCGCCGCGAGGAAGAGCGCAAACTGCGGGATGCTGTGGTGCGCGTGCTGGAGCGTGGCGGCAACGTCGTGATCCCCGTGTTCGCCATCGGCCGCGCCCAGGAGATTCTGGCCCTCGTTGATCGCTACAAGCAGCGCGGCGACATCGACGCCGACGTGCCCGTTTACACGGCGGGTCTGCAGCGAGCCATTTCCGACATCTACGACAAGACGCGCACGCACACCCCCCGCCTGAATAGCGAATTCCGCGTCTATGGGGTCGACCAAGAGCGCGTCCCCCGGAGCTCCCAGGGCAAGCGGCGCGGCCTGCACGAGCCGTCCATCTATGTAGTGACCAGCGGGATGATGTTCGAGGGCACGCTCTCCAACTGGTTTGCGCAGCGCATCGTAGAGGATGAAGACAGCAGCGTCATCCTGGTCGGTTTCTCAAAGGAAGGCTCGCCGGCCGACCGGCTGTTGAGCGCGGCCGAGTCAGAGGAGGAGATGCACGTGGTGTTGGACGAGCTGGTAGGGCCGCAGCAGCTGCGGTGCGAGGTGCAGCGGCTGCGCTTTAGCGGCCACGGTACCCGGCGCGACCTGCTCGACATCGTGGGCAAGCTAAAGCCCTCGCGTATTGTGCTCGTTCACGGCGATGCCGACGCCCGCACCTGGATGGCCGACAACCTCGCGCACTTCTACCCAGACGTGGAGGTTACAAACTCGAAAACAGGAGAGACGCTCACGCTCTAAAACCTGCCCAGGCGCCACAGGCGCGTGCAAGATCCGCTCGCGCAGGGACCCGTATCCTCCTGTTTTAGTTGAGATTGTAGCTATTATACGGATGTTCGCAAAAGCACCTCCTCGGCCAGTATATGCCTGTGCTGCTGCACGGAAGTAATGCTTCTGAAGTAGTGCCCCTGAAGTAGTGCCCCTGAGGTAGTGCTTCTGAAGTGGTGCTTTTGGTAGTAGTGCCTACTGCTTCTACCGTATACTGCCGCTGTACGTCTGGAGCCTCCGTGCGATGGGCTCCTCCTGATGGACAACACTATCGCTCCTGCAACCTCCTACACCCAGCCTGCACCTTCCATGCTTGCCACGTCCACTTCCGAGCGCATGCGCGATCTGGCCGAAACGCTCCGCCCGCAGATTGACGGAGAACTGCGCGTTGACGCGATGACAAACGCGATCTACGCCACGGATGCGAGCCTCTACGAGATGCAGCCCTTGGGCCTGCTGCTGCCGAAGACAGCGAAAGACGTGCAGTTGGCACTCGAAGCGTGCGCGCAACACCAGATTCCCGTGCTGCCGCGTGGCGGCGC
>CAYFRR010000013.1:0-31138 GCA_964345505.1 uncultured Rhodothermales bacterium | reverse complement strand
CGGACGCAATCGCAGATTTTCAGAACACGTGTGGAACGGTTCTTCAAGGCGTAGCTTACCGGCTTGGATCCATTCATTCGAGATCGGCAAGGACGTCTTCTACCTGGCGTCGGAACCGGTCGAAGACGGGGCGCACGTTCTGGATCCCTTCGACCATCCGTTCCCATTTGAGCTCGATGCCGTAGGCGTGGTGAACGACGTGCCTGAAGCGACGGTACGCCTTCATCTCTGAAGCAAGCAGTTCGGGGAACAGGACGGGAAGAGGGGGGCGATGCTGAGTCGTAGGACAGAACCACCGGAAGAGCTCGACATGCGACTGCTCTGATCGCGGAAGCTCGACCTGGTGGTAGCGGGCCATCCGCTTGAGCACGTTCTCGACGCCCATGTAGAAGGACGCCAGGAACTGCCCAGCGGCGGCTTCTTCGCGAAGTGTACCTGGGCCCTTCCCTACGTCTGCGTCGAGTGCCTCCAACTCCTGGACGACGCGCTCCATCTGGCGGAGTTCGAGGCGGACCTCTTCGGTGAGCTCACTCGCGCTCAAAGAGTACCTCCCCCCGCGCTTCGATACGCCGGGTAAACGGAGTGGACGGTTCGAGGGGAACGACGTCGAGCGGCCGGTCGATGGCTTCTTCGAGCTCGGCGGCCAGCTTCCAGATGGTCCAACCGGGTACACCGCCGATGGCAAGGTCGAGATCACGAGCCGCCGCTGGATCGGTTTGCGCGCGACCAAACAGAATTACCCGTGTGGCTCCATAGGACCGGGCAATCGCTTTGGCCTGCTCGATATGGGCTTCTGTGATGGCCACCCGCAAAGGAGGAGATGGTGTCGGTTGAAAAGAACGGTAACAGGCAAGAGGATCAGATGAAACCCAGGCGACGGCGGTTTTGATGCGGCGGCCCAGCGGCTTGCTTATGAGCTGAGGCGTACCACTTTCTGGCCACTTATGGCACAGGAGCGAGGATAAACGCCGACACACAAGTGGCCTTCAACCAGTGGTGTTAGGCTAAAACCCCTCCTCACACCGTTGCCTAAAAAAAGCCCCACCTCCAAGAGTAGACAGGGCTTTGTGCTGTACCCGGGGTGGGAGTCGAACCCACACGTCCTCGCGGACAACGGTGTTTGAGACCGTTGCGTCTACCAATTCCGCCACCCGGGCAAGGGGGCCCAGCGCGCCGGTCGGGCACGCCGGAGTCAAGTTTTACACAGCGCAGCCGATACTGTAACCTTGACGGATCTGTTTCATCAGTCCCTGACCCTACCATGACGGCACGCGGCTACGTATGGACCCTCATTCTACTGCTCGCCCTGGGCGGCGGGTACTACGTCGAGCAAGACCGGGTGAACGCCTTCTTCGACCCCGAGCTGCGGGGCATCGGTGCCGCATCGCCGGTGCAGCTGCGGGCCATTTCCACCCGGCTGCATCAGGGGATGCGCATCCAGGATGCGTACACGCTGCGCTCCGATGTGCATGAAGACGCCAGTTTGGTGGCGGCGCGCCTCTACGGCAAGCACTACAACGGCAGCATCGGCCTCTGGGTACTGGAGGGCCCGCGGCGTGGGCCTACAAGCCTCACGTCCGCCAACGACGCCGCTCGCAACACCTCCCGGGTGGGCTACGAGCGCACCAACAGCACTGGCGGCCAACGGCTCATGCGGTACGTGCAGAAGCAGTGATGACGCCAAGACGGTAGCCGCCGCTCTGCGGTACTGCGGCCGCACGGCCGCACCTCTGCTGTACGGCCTGCCCATGCCATGCCCCAGAAGGGCACGTTTGCCCGTGCCGCTCGTGTCATAGGTATCCTTTCTTGGCACGAACAGCCGATGCTATGGTTATGCTTTCCCTTCTCGCCGGTCTCGTCGTTGCAGGTCTTGCCTTTGCCTCGTACATGTTCAAGGTCGTGAACGAATACGAGCGCGGGGTGCGCTTTACGCTTGGCAAGTATGATCAGGTGCTGGAGCCGGGCCTATGCATCGTGGTCCCCTTCGTGCAGAGCTGGCATCGCGTGGATATGCGGGTCAAGGCCGTGGACGTGCCCAAGCAGGAGAGCATCACGAAGGACAACGTGACCGTCAGTATCAATGCCGTCATCTACTACAAGGTGCGCGATGCCGAGAAGGTGGTCATTGAGGTGGAGCGCTACATGTACGCTGTGAAGCAACTGGCACAGACGACCATGCGCAACGTGGTGGGCCAGGTGGATCTGGATGAGCTCCTCGCGCGGCGCGACAAGATCGCCAAGCAAATCCGTGAGGTGATCGACGAGCAGACCGACCCCTGGGGCATCGACGTGCACAGCGTGGAGCTGAAGGACATCATCCTGGCCGAAGACATGAAGCGCGTCTTGGCCCGGCAGGCAGAGGCAGAGCGGGAGCGCCGCGCCGTCACGATCCAGGCCGAGGGCGAGAAGGAGGCAGCACAAAACATGGCCGATGCCGCGCAGATCCTAAGTGAGCGCAGCGGCGCCCTGCACCTGCGTACGCTGCAAACCCTGGCGAGCCTCAGCAGCGATCACTCGAACACGGTCGTGTTCACTGTGCCGATGGAGGTGCTGGAGGCCGTGAAGGGCATAGGGCAGGCGGCACCGCAGCGTCCAGATACAACGGCCGACAGCGCTCCCGTCGAGCCCAACGGCTCGTCATCTGGCACCGCCGCAGCGGCGTAAGCACCGCTGCTGTACCGCAAGCGAAGGCTGGGAAGGCCATCTGCGAGAGCGGGGGAGTTATGACGCTTCCTGATCGGCGTAGGCCTGCTGAAACCGAATGATGGACTGGATGCCTTTGGCGTAACGGTTAAGGCCGAAGTGCTCGTTGGGAGAGTGGATGGCGTCGGAGTTAAGGCCGAACCCCATCAGCACGCTGTCGAGCCCCAGCAAGCGCTGAAACTCGGCTACGATGGGAATGGAGCCACCCTCGCGCGTGAATACGGGCTCCCGGTCGAACACTGCCGCGATGGCATCGGCGGCGGCCTGCATGGCCGGGTGGGAGGTGTCGATCAGTACCGGTTGCCCACCGTGGAGCTCGGCGAAGGAGAGCGTAACGGTATCGGGCACGTGTGCCTCGAAGTGGCGCCGCAGCTTTTGCGTGATATCGTGCGGATCTTGCCCGGGCACCAGGCGGCAGGAGATTTTGGCGCCCGCCTTGGAAGGCAGCACCGTCTTGGCGCCCTGCCCCTGATAGCCACTCCAGAGGCCGTTGACATCCAGCGTGGGCCGGGCGCTGATGGCTTCTTTCACGCTGTATCCGGCCTCGGTGCGCGTGTCTGTCAGGCCTACCTCCCCGAGCCAGCCGCCCTCGTCAAAGGGCAGCGCCGCAAACGACTCCCGCTCCTCCGCGGTGAGCGGAATCACGTCGTCGTAAAAGCCTTCCACGGTGACGCGGTGGTCGTCATCATGGAGGTTGGCGATCATCTGACTAAGGACGTTGGCGGGGTTTTCGACGGCCCCGCCATAGATGCCCGAGTGAAGGTCCCGGTTGGGGCCGGTCAGTTCGACTTGCACGTAGGCCAGGCCGCGTAGCCCGTAGGTGATGGAGGGCGTGCCTTCGGCAAACATGGCGGTATCGGAGATCGCGACCACGTCGGCGGCGAGCTTCTCCTGGTGCTTCTCGATGAAGGGCGCCAGGCTGGGCGAGCCGCACTCCTCTTCCCCTTCGACCACGAATTTGAGGTTGACAGGCGGCTCGCTGCCGGTGGCCAGGTACGATTGCAGCGCTTTCACGTGCATCATCATTTGCCCCTTATCGTCGCAGGCGCCGCGGGCATACAGCGTGCCGTTCTTGCGCGTAGGTTCAAAGGGCGGGGAGTTCCACAGCTCCACAGGGTCCGGGGGCTGCACGTCGTAGTGGCCATAGACCAGGACGGTGGGCCGGTCGTCGTGTGGCAGGTGCTCGGCGTAGACGATGGGATGGCCTTCGGTGCGGACGACCTCGACGTGCTCCACGCCCATCTCGCGCAGATGGTCGGCCAGCCACTCGGCGCCGCGGGAGACGTCCTCGGCGTAGGCCGGATCAGTGCTTACGGTGGGGATACGCAGCAGCGCGATCAGGTCGGAGATAAAGCGATCAGACTGCTCATCGGCGTAAGTCAGCGCGGAGGTCATAGGGTATGAAGCGTAAGGTGGGGTGGGAGGCAGCGCGTAACGGATCAAGCAGTGGCCCGCGCCACCAGCAGGAGGCGGGGCGTAGCCGGACTGTGCGGGCGGCCGTCGTAGTGGCCAAAGGTCTGGGTGAGGGTCAGCCCAGCCCGCCCGTAGAGCGTAACGAGGTCCGTTTTGGTAAGCAGGCGAACGGACTCCCGAAACGTCTGGGTCCGGCCCTGCCGGGTGATGACAATACGTTTGTGGATGCGCCCATCGGCGGTCCAGCGGTGCTGCGCGATGTGAGCGTCGCCCACCTGTCGCGCGTCGTGGGGCACGAGGGTCGCGCGGACCTGCGGGGCGTTCAAGAAGTCCTGCACCAACCAGCCGCCCGGCCGTAGCGCGGTGGCCATAGCGCGGATGGCGCGGGCGTGGTCAGTCTCGTCCTGAAAGTAGCCAAACGCGGTGAACAGGTTCACGGCCCCATCGAAACAGCCGTCGCAGACGGGTTCGCGCATGTCGCCTTGCTGAAACGTGATGGCGAGGCCCTCGGCCGCCGCACGAGCGCGCGCTTTTTTGAGGGAGGGGCGCGACAGGTCCACGCCTGTCACCGTGTAGCCCCGCCGGGCCAACACGCGGGCATGCCGCCCGCGCCCGCAGCCCATATCCAAGATAGCGGCCCCGCAGTCCGGCGCTACGGCATCCTCAATCAGATCGATGCACTGGCTCGCCTCCGACTCGTCGCGGTTTTGGTATACCAGCTCGTATTCGGCCTGATCGAACCACTCTGTGTACCAGGAGTCAGCCGATGCCGAGGTCTCAGACGAAGCAGATGAGGAAGAGGCAGCGGTCATGGGGGAAGGGTAGACCAGAGAAGGGATTGCGACCAGCAGCGGTCCTGGTTCATCCACGCGGCTGCGGGGGGCACCGCTTGGTGCGCTCAGCGGACGCGCGTGACGGTTCGCGTCTCTTCAAAAGACGCGCCGATGAAGTGAACGAAATAAGTGCCGCTCCCAAGGCCCTGCCCATCGAGCGTGCGCTCGATGGTTTGGTTGGCCGCTACGCGCTCATCCAGGAGCGTCGTAACCCGGCGGCCCGCGGCGTTGAAGACCTCCACCTGCACGTCCTGCGCCTCATCCACAACCAGGGTAAAGGTGGTGGAGCCCTGGAAGGGATTCGGGCCAGGGCCCTTGATGAAGACCTGCGCGTCGGGCGTTACAAAGGTGGTGATTTCGGCGGTTACGCAGGTGGGGAAGCCCTCTGCGGTGCCGGTGGTCGCGCAGCTGGTGTTGAGTTCCTCGTCGGTACGCGCGGCCACTTGCTGAACACGGAAGTCGTAGCGGCCCGGCTCCAGGTCCTGCAGGACGAGGGAGCGCTCTTGCCCGCTAAGGCGGTCGATAACGTCGAATTCTTCTGGAAAGCCCAAGCCGTCAAAGCGCTGCTCCACGATAAACTCGCGGGCAATGCCCTCGGCGGTCCAGGAGAGCGTCACGCGCCCGGCGTCCTGCGTGCTCCGGGCGGCGTCCAGGTTCGTCACGAGGAGCGGCGGGCCATCCAGGAGCTCGAAGCAGTTGGCGCCCAGGGGCCAGCCCATATCCGCCAGGATGCCGCAGCCCACAGGGCCCGGGGTTGCAATACGCTCCGCCCGGGGCAGCTGGGGCCGCATGAGGGCGTTTTCCGTGCCGGTGAACGTGGTCTGGTCGACATGCGAAAAGCTGGAGCCCGGGTTCCACTCCGACGGCGCAAACAGCCGCACGCGGTCGCCCAAGTTGCCGAAGAGCGCCAGCGGTCCGTTAAAGAAGACGCCGCCGCGGCGCCCTGTGAGCGCATCGGCCAGCGCGGCCGACGGGGTAGTGTAGAAATTGGGGTCGATGAGGCTGCGTCCGTTGCCGTCTTCCGCAAAGCGATCATAGGCCAGCACCTGGCCGCTGATTTCGCGGCTGCCCAGGCTGCCGTCAACACCCATCGACCCAATGATGCCGATGCCATGGCCCACCTCGTGCAGGACGACGGTTAGGAAGTCGATGTCATCCGCACCCGGATCCTCGTCCACCGGAAAGTGCCAAGCGGGTTGGTTGCAGCTGATGTTGATGTTGATGTCGAACGCCTCTTCTTCGATGTCTTCCAGCGCGTCCTGCCCGCTGAGGGCATTGCCCAGCGCAACGGCGTACCAGGTGTTGGCGACGATGCCCCGGGCCGGATCGTCTTCCTCAAACGCCACGATGCGGGTCGGCCCGGCGCTGCCCAGCACGCGCGGCCCGAGCGCCCGCCAGCGCGCCCGAATCCGAACGGGAATGTCCGACTCGAGATGCGTCTCCCAGATGTCCATGGCAGCCTCAAAGGCCTCAATGGCCTCCGCGGGCCAGGTGCGCTGGTCGCCACACGTACCCATCGGCGCGTTAACATACGTTACGTCGAAGGCGGCCGTCGCCTCCTGACTGGCCTGCAGACGCGGCTGATGCCCATGCGACCGGTGCCCTCCCCTGACGATGTCTCCATGGTGAAGGGAGGTGTGGGTGCTGTGGTCCATGGGCGCCAGTTCACAGATTTGCTCTGGCGGCGGTGCGGGGCGAATGCTCACCTGCTGACCATCCGACAGCCGGGCCCGCTGCACCTCCTGAGCGGTGGAGGAGAGGGGAAACGCCAGGACAAGGGCCAGAGCGCCTATGAGGAGCCAACTGGCGCGTACCCGCATCCAGTTGCACGAAGAGAAAGAGTCAGGCAGAGCCATGAGGATACAGAGCATGGAGGAAAGCAATGAGAAAGGGGCCACTACCGCACCCGGACGGCCGTCTCGGTAATGTCGAACCGATCGCCGTAGAAGCGGAAGTAGTAAACGCCGCTGGCCAGGCGCGGGTCGTCGAGCGTGCGCTCGATGGGCTGGCCGGCGGTGGCCTGGCCGTCAAACAGGGTCGCCACGCGCTGTCCGGCGGTGTTATAAACGTAGACGGACACCGGTTGGGTCTCCTGCACTGTGAAGGAAACGCGGACGACGTCCTGGAACGGGCTCGGCGCTGGTCCGCGCACCACGATGGCGTCGTCCAGCCCGACGGTGAAGCTGGTGGAGCGGCGGCGCTCGGGGGCGTCTTGCGGGACGACGCGCACTACGTAGGTGCCGCCGGGTTGATCGGGGAAGGTGACTTCAAACGGAGGGCCCTCAACGGTGGCCCGTGGCGAAAAGGTGGGGCGCCCAAGGCCCTCCAGGGCGGCCACGTCCACCCGGTAGCTGGTCCGGCCGTCTTCGGCGTCCCAGGACACCGTCACGTCGCCACCGTCTACCGACGCGCTGAGGTTGGCAAGCCCCGCCGGGAAGAACGGCGTGCAGCCCTCACCCACGGGCCAGCCCATGTCCGACAGGATGCCGCAGAACACCGGGCCGGGCGAATGCACGGATTCCCCGGTGCTGACGGACGGGCGCATGAGCGCGTTGGCGGTCTGGGTGTAGGTGGCCTGGTCGACGTGGGCGTAGCTGGAGCCGGCGCGCCACGGGTTGGGGCTAAAGAGCGGCGGCGCCTCGCCAATCACGGCAGGGTTGTTGGCGTCCTGGTTCGTCACGGTGGCGTTGGGGCCATCGAAGAAAACCCCAGCCGCCCGGCCGGTAAGCGCCTCGTACAGGACCTCGGAGGGATTCCCATAGATGATAGTGTCAATCAGGTTGTTGGCGTTGCCATCGGTGCTGAACCGGTCGAACACGAGAGGCAAGGGATCGGTCGCGCCTTGAGGCGTAAGCCCCCAGCTGCCAATCTCCTCTTCAACCTCACGGTTCTCATCGATGGGCACCGACATGCTACCGGTAAAGCCCAGGCCGTGGCCAATCTCGTGGAGCACGACGGTGGCAAAGTCGATGCGCTGCGCCGGAGGCACGCGGCTCGTGTCGAAGTGCCACCGGGGCTGCTCACAGCTCAGGTTTGCCACGATGTCGAAGGACTCCCCTTCGATGTCGTCCACGATGTTCTGCTCAGTAATAGCGCTGGCCATCGCTACGGGGTACCAGGTGTCGGCGAAAACGCCATTGCTTTCATTGAAGCGCACGATGCGGGTCGGGCCGGCCGAGCCGAGAAGGTTTTCAGCATCGGGCCGATCGCCGAAATTGCTCCACACCGCACGCACCCGGATCGGCACCGTCGACTCCACGTGTTGCTCCCAGAGCTCAGCGGCGAACGCGAACGCCTCGATGGCTTCGTCCGGCCAGGGTTGTCCGCTGCAGTCACTCACGTAGGTGACGTCCAGGGAGGCGGTGGGGATCGGCGTGTCGAGCGCCGACTGCTCGCCCTCCAGCAGGCCGGCCGTGCCGGAGTGCAGGCGGGCATCGTTGGGGCGGAGGAAAAACCCCGTGTCGTCGAAGGTGGGTTCCAACTCGCAGATATGTTCGGGAGTCGCGGCCGGACGCACTTCAACCGCGCCCTCAAGCGCGTACTGCACATCGTTTGCAGCTGCCTCGGCCCATGGGTGGTGCTGATGGGGATGCTGTGCGTTGGCGATGGGGACACCGGTGCCCCACAGGACCAATGCCCCGACAAGCCATGCGAGGAAAGACCGGATACTCATGCGAAGAGACAAAAAACCGAGTAGAAGACAACAACTACAGCGCAACTATACCGCAGCAGCGCATCCGGTGGGTGAGGCAACCACGATGAGGTACATGCTTCGAGCATGTATACGTGCGTAGAGTATACACGGTTTTCTACACATTCCCCACATCCTGAGCGTCGGATGCCGAGAGGTGGTGATGGAGGGCATCGGCACGGGCGTTCAGGCCGGGCCCATCTTCGAGTCCGTGGTGCCACTCGTCGGGGAAGGCCGCCGCCCCATTCAGCGCCCCGAGCAGCGCACCCAGCATAGCGCCTATGGTATCGGCGTCGCCGCCTACGTTGATCGCTGAGAGGAGGGTAGCCTCCGCGAGGCGCGGGTTGCGCGCAAACATGGCGACCACGAACGGCCACGACTCGTCGATGAGGACGCCCGTACCATCGCAGATTTCTTGGAGGTCCAGCGGAAAGTCATCGAGGTGGCCATCGAGTGCTGCCAAGCGCCGCGAGTTGCGCTGAGAGGTGTCGCCTACCGCATTCTCCAGCCAGGTGGTCATGGCGCAGAGGTCGTCCCAGAAGGGTTCGGCAGCGAATGCGTCGGCGTCGGCCTGCAGCGCACAGCGAACGGCGTAGGCCTGACCGAGAGCGCCGACCACGGCCGCGGGGTCGCGGTGGGTGAACGTGCAGAGGGGTGTGAGGGCAGCCACGGCGTCGGCACGGGGCGGGTCCATCATCGCCCACCACACGCCGAGAGGGGCCGCGCGCATGGCAGCCCCATTGGTTGGGCGGTCGGGCACGCCGGCCTCCTGCCAGGGCGTCCCGGCAGCGAGGGCTTCCACGGCCCCCGTCGTCGTCTGGCCCCAGCGCCGGGCCACGGGCTGCAGCGCGACGAAGGCCGCCGCAGCACGTTCGGGGGCATCGCTCAGCGTCTCGGGCGTTTCGGTGTGGGCCAGCACATCAGTGAGGGCAAACGCAAACTGGGTATCGTCCGTCCACTGCCCGGCGTCAAGGTCGCCCCGCTTCTCATCCCCCCGAAACTCCTTGATGCCCTTGTAATAGGTGCGTACGTTCTGATGGCTCATCCCTTCAATGGGCATGCCAAGAGCGTCTCCAATGGCCGTACCGAGGAGGGCGCCGCGTACATCATGGTGGTCAATCATGCCAAAACCCGCGACGGTGGCGGACAATCGTGTTGAAAATGGCAAGGATAGAGGATAGAACATCGACAGGCCATCGTCAATGATGTATCTTCAATAGCCCTGCAGTTCAGGCACCTGAATCATGCAGTTTGCATCTCGGAAGGCCGCAGGATGCGGCCGCCCACGGACGTCCCCTTTCACCCACCTTCTTCCCGCATGCTACGTTGGCTGCACGGCGCCTGGGCGGTGTTCGAAAAGGATATTAAGCTGGAACTGCGCAGCCGGTACGCGATCAACACCATGCTCTTGTTCGTGCTGTCGGCGCTGTTTCTGACAGCGTTTGCGGTGGGGCAAGAGACGCTTACGCCACGCATTGAGTCGGCGCTCCTATGGATCGTGATTGTGTTTGCGGCAGCGCTGGGCCTGGGACGCTCATTCGTGAGCGAGCAGGAGCGCGGGACGGTCCTGTTGCTCCTGTTGCACACGCAGGGTGGGATGGTCTACGCGGGCAAGTTGCTGTTCAACTTCTTGTTCGTGCTGGGCTTGAACCTGCTGGCAGTGGCTACGTTCGTGCTGTTGCTGGGCGTGCAGGTGACGGCGCCGGGCCTGCTGCTCACCACGCTGGTGTTGGGCGCGCTGGGCCTGGCCGGAGCCACCACGCTCCTGGCGGCCATCATCGCACGTACCGCCACGCGCGGACCGCTGTTGCCGGTGCTGGTCTTTCCCATGCTGATCCCCCTTCTCCTTGCCGTTGTCACGGCCACCCGCCACGCCTTGCCCGATGGCCAGGGCTGGTCAGCCGTAGGGAACGAGCTGCTGACGCTCGTGGGCTTTGCCGGCGTCGTCATCAGCGCATCCATCATCTTGTTTGACTACGTGTGGTACGACTGACCTCCTCCGGTCGGCGCACGATTTGCTTATGCCTACGCTCACCGAACGAATTACGAAAGGGGGCTCTCCGAAGGTCAACGTGGAGCGCTACCGCACGATACGCACCATCGTGCTGGTGGCTGTCACGGCCGTAGCCGTTGGAGGCTTCCTCTTGGAGATCCCGCGCATTCAGGTCTTGGAGCACACGGCGCGCAACCTGTATTTCCACGTACCTATGTGGTTTACGCTGATGGCTGCGGTGTTCGTCTCTGCGTATCACTCCTTCCGCTTTTTGCAGACAGGCGATCTCCGACGCGACGTCCGGGCCCGGGAGGCCGCGCTGGTAGGCGTGGTGTTTGGCATCCTCGGACTGCTGACCGGGATGGTGTGGGCGCGCTTCACCTGGTATCAGGGCACCAACATCTGGTGGAACTTCGACCCGAAGCAATCCATGGCGGCGGTGCAGCTGCTCATCTACGGCGCCTACCTTGTGCTGCGCACCGCCTTCGACGAGCCGCAGAAGCGCGGGCGCATCGCGGCGGTCTACAACCTGTTTGCACTCGTGACCGTCCCCTTCCTGCTGTACATCCTGCCGCGGCAGGCGCCGAGCCTCCACCCCGGAGCGGACGGCAACCCCGCATTTAGCGACTTTACCGCGCCCTCCATGCGTTGGGTATTGTACCCGGCGTTTGCCTCGTTTATTGGGTTATTCTGGGTGATCTACACACAGCGCGTTCGAGCGGCTCTGCTAAAACTCCGGCTGTACGGCGACACCGACTAACGCCCGCCTTCGACCGACCCCTCTACAGCGCGGCCGTGGGCCGCCGATACCCTATGCGTGAGCCGCTCCTGACCTCGCTTCGCGATGGCCGCCAAGAAATGCCAGCGGACACTGTTGAAGCTATTTATGATACCCTGTGGGCTACATCAGAAATTCCCACACGAGCGCCGGAAGGCATCGAACGGGTGATGTTGGCCGAAGACAAGCTGTACGTGGTCTTGGCGGTGGTGCTCATCATCTGGTTTGGCCTTATTTTCTTCCTTCTGCGCACGGACCGACGCCTCGATACACTGGAACGCGAAGTCGAAGATCGCATTCCAGAAGACCAGACGCCAGCCTGATGCTGGCCCGATGTTAACGCTGTTCGTACGGTACGCCTTATGAAGCCGAAAACGATAATAGGTCTTGTCCTGATGCTGGGGTTTGGCTCCCTGCTGTTTCTGAACTTCGGGCAGCAAGTGGGAGGGTATATGGACTTTGCTGAAGCCGAGCGCACAGGCTCCAATGCCCACGTCATTGGCGACTGGGTGGCGGATCAGCCGATGCGGTACGACCGGGATGCCAACCGCTTCACCTTCCACATGAAGGACGAAGCCGGCAACGTGCGGCAGGTGGACTACTTCAACCCGAAGCCGGAAAACTTCGAGGAAGCTGAGCAGCTCGTCATCGAGGGCCGGCCTGGCGAAAATGGTGAGTTCATCGCGGAGCATATCCTCGTCAAGTGCCCGTCCAAGTACAACGACGACCGCAGCATTCGCGAAGCGCAGGCCACGGCGCTGTAAGCTCACTTCCTTTCCCACGGTATGGCGCGTGCTGCCTTTTTGCTCCTCATGATGGCCGGAATATTATCATTGATGGGCTGCGGTAAGCCCGAGCTGCCGTCGGATGCAGCAGCTGAGGCCGAGAATCCGCTCGACGCCTGCCCCGACTCGCCCAACTGCGTCCGCATCAGCCTATTTTATGATGCAGCGCCCGATGCACTGTTTGAGGCGGCGCAGCAAGCGGCAGACGAAGTCGGCGCTTCGTCGATGGTCGCGGATGCCGAGGCCCGCCGGTTGGAGGCCACGTTCCGAGCCTTCGTCTTCACGGACGACGTGACCATGGCCGTGACCACCGCTGATGATCGTTCGATGCTTCATATCCGCAGCGCAAGCCGGGTGGGCTACGACGACCTGGGCGTAAACAGCCGCCGGGTAGCGCGCGTACTGGAGGCGCTGGACGTGTAGCCCTGCAGAACTGCAGGGCACCCCGCTTTTTTGTCTGGATAGAGGGCTTCCATGGCCGCTGCCCCGGTGCTTCCTTCCTGGAAACGAGCCGTCCTTAAGGTAGGCAGCAGCCTCGTCGCGCCGGATGCGTCAGGTTGTAGCACCCGCTACACGGAGGCTATCGCGCGGTTTATCACCACGAGCCGAGCGGCTGGGCGGGAGGTCATCCTGGTGTCGTCTGGGGCCGTAGCGGCCGGCCGCTCCACGCAAGCGGGCGCCCCGGCCCCGCGCACCATCCCCGAGCGGCAGGCCCTGGCGGCCCTCGGGCAGCCCCTCCTGATGCAGCACTGGCAGGCGCTCCTGGAGGTGCCCTGTGCGCAGCTGCTGCTCACCTACGACGACCTGTACCATCGCCGCCGGTTCGTGAACGCCAAGAATACGCTGGCCGAACTGCTGGCGCAGGGCACCGTGCCCATCATCAACGAGAACGACACCGTAGCGGTGGAGGAGCTAAAGGTGGGTGACAACGACAACCTGTCGGCCCATGCGGCTGTGCTGGCGGAGGCGGAGGTGCTTATCATCTGCAGCGATGTGGATGGCCTCTACACGGCCGACCCGCGTACGGTGCCGGAGGCCGAGCGGCTGGCCGTGGTGGCGCAGGTCGAGGCAACGCACTACGCGCTGGCAGGCGGGTCGCGCTCGGCAGTGGGCACAGGCGGGATGGTGACCAAGCTGGAGGCCGCCGAGAAAGCCACGGCCCGGGGGATTCCCACGGTGATCGTGAACGGCACCCGCGCTGACCACCTGCAGGCCCTGGCCGACGGCACGTCGCCCGGCACGCTTTTTCGCGCCGCCCCATCGCCCATCTCCGCGCGGCGCTACTGGATGCTGCACGCGGTGCCGTCGCGTGGGCGCATCTGGGTGGATGCGGGCGCTGCACAAGCTCTGCGGGAGGACGGCGCCTCGCTGCTGCCCGCCGGCGTGACGGGCGCTGAGGGCCCCTTCCGTGCGGGAGATGCCGTAGAGGTGGTGGTGCCAACCGGCGGAGAGGCCACGGTCGTGGCTAAAGGGCTGGCGCAATACGGCATTCGCGACGTGCAAGCCATCCAGGGCTGCCAGAGCTACGAAGTGCGCGACCGGCTCCCCGAGGCCCACAGCACGCTGGTGATCCACCGCGACGAGCTGGTGCTGCTGGAGCGGTAATTGCCCCTGCGTGAAACCGCCCCCGCCGGTTGCGCATGTGACGGGGTCCGCAACCTGCTCTCCTCACCGGCTCTCCCCATGCCCGACGCTCCCCGCACCACAGCCTTTGCTGAAGAGGTCTCCACCGAAGCGCTCGCCGTACGCTGCAAGCAGGCAGCGCGCGTGGTGGCCCAGTGCTCCACCGCTGCCAAAAACCGCGCGCTGCACGCGATGGCCGAGGCGCTCCGCAGGCACGAGGACGCGATCCTGGCGGCCAACGCCGAAGACCTGCAGCAGGCCCGGGCGGCGGATACGCCCCCGGCGCTACTGGATCGCCTCGAACTCACCCCCGAGCGCATCGCGCAGATGGCGGCGGCCCTACAGGAGGTCGCGTCGTTTGCCGATCCGGTGGGCGCGATCGACGCCACGCGCCGCCGTCCGAGCGGTATTGAGGTCGGACGCATGCGCGTGCCCCTGGGCGTCATCGCGATGATCTACGAGGCGCGCCCCAACGTCACCTCCGATGCGGCGGGGCTCTGCTTCAAGGCGGGCAACGGGGTCATCCTGCGGGGCGGCTCGAACGCGTTTCGGTCGAACCACGCGGTGGCCGATGCCCTCCACGAAGCGCTCCGGAGCGAAGGCCTTCCTCCGGCCGCCGTGACCTTGCTGCCTACCACGGACCGGGAGGCGATCACCGAACTCATTCAGCTCAACGACCACGTCGACCTGGTCATCCCGCGAGGCGGGGAGGGGCTGATCCGGTTTGTAGATGAAAACAGCCGCATCCCAGTCATCAAGCATTACAAGGGCGTGTGTCATCTGTACGTGGATCGGAGCGCCGATCTGGACATCGCGCGCGATCTGCTGGTTGATGGAAAGCTTTCGCGCCCGGCGGTGTGCAATGCGCTCGAAACCCTGCTGGTACACGAGGACGTGGCAGCGGATTTTCTGCCGATGGCCAAGGAGTCGCTGGCGGGGGTGGAACTGCGCGGCTGTGCCCGGACGCGCGACGTCCTGCCCGACGCAACAGAAGTGACGGACGAGGACTACCACGCGGAATTTCTGGGCCCGGTCATCGCCGTTAAGGTCGTTGCCGATTACGATGAGGCGACGGATCATATTGTGACGTACGGTTCGAATCACACCGAGGTGATCGTCACCGACCATCTGCCCACCGCGCAGCGCTTCACGCGGGAAGTGGATGCGTCTGTGGTGCTCGTGAATGCGTCGTCGCGGTTTTCCGACGGCGGGGAGCTGGGGCTGGGCGCCGAGATCGGCATTTCGACCACCAAGCTACACGCCTACGGTCCGATGGGGCTGGAGGCCCTCACCACGCAGAAGTTCGTGGTGCAGGGCGCCGGCGAAACGCGCCACGACGTGGACCGCCTGACCTGAGGATGGGCTATCTGTACGTGGTGGTGGCCGCACGCTGCTGGGCTACGCTCGGCCGGGTCGCGTTTGAGGCGAGGGTAACGCCTCGGGAAGTCGCCTTCTGGTGGGCGCTGTTGGGTGGAGTGCTGTTTGAGGTACACAGGGGGCCATTCTGGAGCGACCGCCTGAAGCGGTCGATCCGCGGGGCGCTCACGTCAAGCGGTGACGGGACGTGCGTGCCCAGGGGCCCCTTGTCGACGTGGGAACGCGCGAGCGCGGTCCGTCGTGCAGAGTTGGTCGTTAATCCAATCACTGGTGCGTCCCTCTGTCCTATGCGATCGTTTATCCATACCCCCCTCGCGGTCCTCGCCGCACTCGTGTTTCTGACCGGCGTAGCCTGCTCCGGCGACGTTCTCACCGACGTGACAGATGAGGTCGTGATTGAGCGCGTTGCTTCAGAGGAAGCCACCTTCCGGGTCGTGCAGCTGGCTGAGGGGCTGGAGCACCCATGGGCGGTGGCCTGGCTGCCAGATGGCGCCATGCTTATCACCGAGCGTCCAGGTCGGCTGAACCTCATGCGAAATGGCGAGATCACGCAGATCAGTGGTCTGCCGAAGGTTGAGGTGCGCGGGCAGGGCGGCCTGCTGGACGTCGCGCCACATCCTGCGTATGCGGAGAATGGCTGGATCTACTTCACGTACGCGGCGCTGGGCGATGGAGGCACGGCCACCACGCTGGCGCGAGCGCAGCTAAACGGCTCCGAGCTGACCGATCTGGAGGTGCTTTACGAACAGACCCCGGCGGTGCGCCCTGGCCGCCACTACGGCTCGCGCATCGGGTTTCTGCCGGATGGCACCATGGTCTTCTCCATCGGGGATCGGGGCCAGCGGGAGCGTGCTCAACAATCGGATGATCCGGCGGGTAGCATCCTGCGCCTTCACATGGACGGCTCCATCCCCGACGACAATCCGTGGGTGGGCAATGACGACTACCGGCCTGAGCTCTACACGATGGGCAATCGCAACCCGCAAGGGCTGATCGTCCACCCCATGACGGGCCAGATCTGGGCGCATGAGCATGGCCCGCGAGGCGGTGATGAGTTGAACCGCATCGCAGCGGGGCAGAACTATGGCTGGCCCGAGGCCAGCTACGGTAGAGAGTACCGCACGAATGCCCCCATCGGCGTAGATCCAGACGAGACGGACACGTTCGTGCCTCCCGTTACACAGTGGACGCCGTCCATCGCCCCCTCCGGCCTGGCCTACTACGACGGCGATGCGTTCCCCGGCTGGAAAGGCAACCTGTTCGTCGGCGCGTTGGCGTATCAGCAGATCAACCGGGTGGTGTTGGACGGCGAGGAGGTCGTCCATAAGGAAGTGCTGCTCGACAACGAACTCGGCCGCATCCGCGACGTGCGCACGGGCCCCGACGGCCTGCTTTACGTGCTGACCGATGCCTCCGATGGGGGCCTCTTCCGGATTGAACCGGTGGAGTAACCCCCTTCGTTGCTGCCACAGGATTGCCGTGCCATCCCATGCAGATCGACCTTTCTGAGCAGACCATCCTTGTGACGGGCGCCAGCCGCGGCATCGGGCGCGCCATCGCTGAGCACCTGGCGGCCGCTGGCGCCACTGTGGCGGTGCACTACGCCCACAGCGCCGAGGCGGCAGCGAAGGTGGCCACAGCATGCGGCAATGACGCGCGCGTCTTTCAGGCCGACCTCGCAGCGCTCGATGCCACGGAACAGCTCTTCGCAGATGTCACCGAAGTGTACGGCCGCATCCATGCCTTGGTGAACAACGCGGGCGTGGCACTGGCGGCCCCGATGGACGCCTCGACAGAAGAATGGAATGAGGCCTGGACCCGCACCATGCAGGTGAACCTCCGCGCGCCGTCGCTGCTCTGCCGGCTGGCGGTAGCGCACTTTCAGCAGCATGGGGGCGGACGCATCATCAACGTGGCCTCCCGCGCGGCCTTCCGTGGCGACACGCCAGACTACATGGCCTACGCGGCCTCCAAAGGCGGCCTCGTGGCGCTCACCCGGTCGCTGGCCCGCGGCTTTGGGAAGGACGGCATCTGCGCCTTCACGCTGGCGCCCGGGTTTACCCGCACCGACATGGCGCAGGACTTCATCGATGCCTACGGTGAGGACTACGCCACCAGCGACCTGGCGCTCAATACGCTGACGGCGCCAGAGGACATCGCGCCAACGGCGGTCTTCCTGGCCAGCGGCTACGCGGATCACGCCACGGGCGCCACTATCGACCTGAACGCCGGGAGTTACGTGCATTGAGTGGTGCGTCCTACTTGTCTTTAGCGTTTCGAACGGTGAGCACCGTGGTAATCCTGCACGTGAGAGATCTTTCGCTCGCAAGCTCACTCAGGGTGAGAGGGGGGTAGGCCGTCGCCATGCCTACAACCTATGTCATCCTGACGACCACCGGGAGGAAGGATCTCCCATCTGACAAAATGCTGCGTAGACTGCACCCCGGCAGATGGAAGGCTACCGAGCGGCTGAACGCTTCATGGTCAGCACCATGGCACTCCTGTACATAGGGGCTTCCTCACATGCGTTCGGGATGACAGGGGGAGTGGATACCATCGTTAATGAAAAGAGGCCCACGGCTTGCACCGTGAGCCTCCGGTCCTGCAACGTGACGTCCGATGCTTACGGAGCGCTCGGTCCGGCCAGCACCGCGTTCAGGAAAAGGCGGTTGCCGCTGCGATAGTAGGCGCGGTAGTTAATGTCTTCCGCAAACGCGATGACCCGGCCGCTCCCCACGCGCTCCTCGTAGGCGAAGACCGCCCCGGGCAGCCGCGCCTCCGACTCGGCCCACATGTGGCCGCTGTAGGTGAAGGCATCGCCGGAGGCATACGTTACGCCGGCCCGCTGCCCGGTAGACGGAGGGCCTTCCGGAGCCAGGTACAGCCGGTTCGAGTCCACAAGCCCGCGGAAGCCGTCCGGCACGCCGGCCGTCAGCCAGTGGTTGCGGTCGAGGGTGGTGGCCACCATCGCGCCGGGCACCGTCACGCGGAGGCTGTCGGCGTGCTCCTCGTCGTCGTACCAGGAGCGAAGCGCGATGAGCTCCAGGTGGCGGGCGATATCCGTGCCTGAGCCCAGCGTGACGAGCGTGCCCCCGTCCCGTACCCAGCGCGCGAGGCGCTCCAGGCCGTCCTCCCCGGCCAGGCGTTCCATCGCGCCTGCACCACCGTAGACCTCCGGCACGATGATCGTGTCGTATTCACCCAAATCCGCGGAGCGGAGGGACGGCACGCGCAGCATGCTCATGGGCAGCTCGTACTGCCGGTCGAGCGTAAACCAGGCCCAACCAAACGAATAGGGCTGGATCGGCTCCTCGGCCAGCATGGCCACCGACGGCTCCTTCAGGTAAATAACATCGCCTGAGCCCAGCGAGGGGCGGTCGCCCTCCGCCAGGCCGGTGTTTACGGCGCTGACGTTCAATGCGTAGCGGTCGGCTACGTCGCGGACGTCGTCGTGTACGCTGTCTTCGGCCTGCCCGGCGTATACGATGCCGGTCCCTGCGGCATAGTCCTGCCCTTGGATGCGGGTGCCGCTCTGGAGCATCGCCACGCGGTAGCCCTGCTTCTTCAGATGCATGAGCGCCGGGAGCCCGGCCGCCTGCATGCCGTCGATCAGGTAGGCGTACTCCGCACGTGAGAGGGCCGGCTGCACCGGCGTGATGGTGTCCTCCACCCGCTCCGTGGCGATCCCTCGCCCGTCGGTGCTGCTGAAGCCGTCGATGCCAAACAAGAGCGGTAGCGACCACGAAGTGATGTCGTAGAAGCGCGGGTTCTCCGCCCGCTCGACGCGGGCGCGGGCCTCCTCCAGGAAGTCCTGCGGGATGGGGACCTCCGGCTCCAGCAGTACGCGGATGAACCGGTTGCGCGGCTGGGCGGCGTCGATCACGTAGGTGCCCGCAGCGAAGGTGCGGTTGCCGACGCTCTGGCCGTTACGGTTGGTGACGCCCCGAAGCGAGGTTTCCTCCGTGAGCACATCGACTTCGATGCCGCTGCGCTGCAGCAGGTTCACGGCCTCGACGATCATCAACGGGTCACCGCCGTCGGCCGGGAGCACGTAGCGCCGCGTGCCCTGCGCGCCATCAGCGATAGCGTCCCGGTGGGCGGCCACATAGTCTTGCAGGAGTGCCTCCCGCTCGCTGGCGGTGAGCAGCAGCGCTGCCGTAAAGGCGGTGTACTGGTTCATGAGGGCATCTTCGAGCGTGCGCACCGTGCCATCTGGCCGGGTGAGGGCTAACCCGCGGCTGCTGCCCTGCTCGTAGAGCATGCCCACCGCGCCCTGATAGCTCAGGTATGACGTGGTGTAGGCTGGATAGAAATAGTTGAAGCGCTCGCGCGTCATGTAATCAACGCCACGGGCATCGAAGCCCTGGGCATGTGCTTCCCCATACCGCTCAAACCATTTCGTTGTGTAGTCCGGGAAGAACGGCCCAACCGGGTCGGTGGGCGGGTCGACGTAGAACTCTACATTGGAGCCCATTTCATGTGCGTCGATGCCGGCCTGGGGGCGCCATTCCTGGAGCACCGCCGCGCGGGCCCGTGTCTCGCGGTGCGTGTGCGCAAACCAGTCGCGGTTGATATCAAAATAGTAATGGCTGGTGCGATATTTCAGCGCTTCCCACGAGGTGAAGTCGTTCGACCAGTCCTGGTTGTCCGGATTGGCCTCGCGCCCTACGTTGTCGTGGTTGTGATAGGCGAAGGCGTCGCGGCCGTCCGGGTTGAGCACGGGGTCGATAATCACGACAGTCTGGTCCAGGATGCGCTGCGTCTCGGCGTCGTCTTGCGTGCTGAGGCGCTCCAGCATCTTCAGTCCGCCCTCGCTCCCCGAGAGCTCAAAGCCGTGGATGGAGCCCCCATACCAGAAGATAGCCGGTTGCGCGCTGATGATGCGCTCCGCCTCCGCCTCGGAGAGGCCGCGGGGATCGCCCAGGCGCTGTGCGTTGGCCTTGATGGCATCCAGCCGGGCATGGTTCTCGGGGGAGGTCACGATGGCGTGCATCAGGGGCCGGCCCTGCCAGGAGGTACCGATCTGCTCGACGATGACGCGGTCGGAGGCATCGGCCACCGCCTGCAGGTACTGCTGCATCTGGTAGGTCTGGGTAATGCGCTCGCCAAACGCGTGGCCGGTGACTTCTTCGAACGCGGGCACCTGGGCCTCTGCCGTGAGCGGAGCCACCAGAAACAGGAAAGCAAAGAAAAGGGTGCGGTATTGCTTCATCATGACACGGGAGGTGGGGTGGGGTAGATTGTTTTGCGGCACAGCACAGCATAGGATAGCGACTGTGCACGGCGCACGCAAGCCGTTCTCGCGCGCGAGCGGTCGCCTGAATAGATCGCGCGCGGCTGGTGCTGATGTGCAGCTGTAACATGCGGACTCCTTGCGGCACTCACGTATTTCCGGTTGCCTACCTCTCCTTACCCCGTTTTCTATGCGTTTGCCCGAGCTGTTTTGCCAGTCTTTGCTCCGCTGCGCGCTGCCTCTGCTTACTGCACTGCTTAGCCTTGCCGCATGTGAGCCAGCAGAGGCTCCATCCGAAGAAGAGCAGGCTGCCGCGGCGGTCGAGCGCCAGGTGGCCGAGGCAACCGAGCGGCTGAGCCAGAACGCGGGCGGCGAACTCGTTAAGCGCACTATCGAGGCGCACGGGGGGCTGGAGGCCTGGTATAGCGCCCCCACGAGTTCGTACACGTGGGAATATGCCAACGTGGATGCCGACCTGCGCTTCAGGTCCTTCCTCGTGGCTGACAACCAGACCCGCGAGGTGTACCACGACCTGCGGGTGACGGGGTCGTACGAGGACCCGGACACGGTGGAAGCCCGCTTTGCGTGGGATGGGCAGGAGGCGTGGATCTACCCCGATAGTGTCGAGCGCCCCAACCCTGCGTTCTGGGGGATTTCGGGGTACTACTTTCAGCAGATCCCCTTTGTGCTGGCTGACCCGGGCGTAAACTACGAGCGGCTGCCGGATGAGACGCTGGACGGCACCACGTACGCGATGGTGCGCGCCTTCTTCGACCCCGGCGTAGGCGGCTCGCCGGGCGACTCGTATACACTGTATGTCCATCCAGAAACGGGACGGGTGGAGGCCATACGCTACACGGTATCGTTTGGACGAGAGGTGGAGCCGGGAGCCGATCTCCCCGAGACGCTCTTCATCTACGACGATCACCAGACGGTAGACGGACTGACAACCGCCACGTCCTACCGGGGCTACGGCTTCACCGAGGACGGGGAGCGTGGAGACTTCAAGAACGAGGCGTTTGCCGACAGCCTCTCGTTCACTCGCCCGTTCGATGCGTCGCGCATGGAAGCCCCCGACGGCGCGCGGTTCGTACGGCCCGAGTAGGGGCAGGCCATAGGGGGATCAGGATGCCTGGACACGCATCGTGCCCTGCATCATGCTGGCATGCCCGGGAAAGGCGCAAAAGTAGCGGTACGTGCCTGGAGTGGTCGGGGCCGTGAAGGTCGCCTGCACCGTTTCGCCCGGCTCCGCCAGCGGCGTGGAGGCAAGCACGGCGTCGTCTTCGGGCACGTAGTGTTGGGCAGGCCCGACCTGCATCCCGGCCTGCGCGATGCGCTGCACCTCGCCGTCATCGTCTGTGTTCAAGATCACCACGTTGTGCACCATCGCGGCGCTTGTGGCGGTGTTCTCAAAGCTGAGGGCGACGGTAGCACCGGCCTCAACGGTAAACTCCGTTTGCGCATACCGCATGGTGTTGCCGTCGGGTGTTAAGGTAACCTCCTGCATGCGGTGCGTGGCGGCGTAGTCGTCGTCGGAGGTGGCCTCGGCACAGGCTACGAGGAGAAGCGCAAGAGCGAAAACGGAAGTGAGCAAACGACAGGGCATGGGGGCGAGGCTGGAGCGTGAGCAGCGACGGGTTGCTCCTTGGTGGTGCTCGGCAGCTACCGCGTTACACGTGGTCGCGGGTCCCGTCCGCCGCGGCCCTCTACACGGCAGCTTCTTCTGTCCGCGGGGTCAGCAGGTGCTCGGTGGCAGGCGGCCGCAGGTTGTAGTGCGAGCTCATGACGCGTCCGTAGGCGCCGGCCGTGGCAACCAACAGCACATCGCCCTCGCCGGTCGGGGGCAGGCGGCGGCCGTGGCCCAGCACGTCGCCGGTCTCGCAGATCGGCCCCACCACCTCGGCCGTCAGGGTAGGCGCCTCATCCAGCTTCGTCAGGTTGAGGATCTGATGGTACGCGCCGTAGAGGGCGGGCCGGATCAGCGAGTTCATGCCGGTGTCGACGCCCACATAGCGCACTTCCCTCTTGCGCTTGGTCTGCGTCACGCGGGTCAGCAGTACGCCGGCTTCGGACACCAGAAATCGCCCGGGTTCGATCCACAACTCGTAGTCGGGGTAGGCCCGGCAGAAGCTGTCGAGTTGCGCGCTGAAGGCGTCGAGGTCGAGCGGAAGTGCGCCGGGCCGTTCCGGCACGCTTAGCCCGCCGCCCAGGTTGAGGATCTGCGCCGAGGGGATCTGCTCTGCAATGGACGCCAAAAAGAGGGCAGTATCTGACCAAGCCTCGGGGGTGCGAATGCCACTGCCCAGGTGGGCATGCAGGCCTACCACGCGAACGTCCAGCGCCTCCGCACGCGCCAGCATCCGATCCAGGTCGGGCGGGGATACGCCAAACTTCGACTGGGCGCCGGCGGTGCGCACGTGCCGGTGGTGGCCATGGCCGCGGCCGGGATCCACGCGGATGAAGATGTCCTGCCCTTCAAACACTGCACCCCACGATTCAAGCGCGTGCACATTGTCGAGCGTTACGTGGATGCCCCGCGCAAACGCGGCTGCATATTCTTCGCGTGCGGCAAAGTTGGGCGTGAAGAGTACGCGCCCGGGATCGAGGTCTGGAAACAGGTCAAAGACGTGGTCCACTTCCCCAGGCGAGACGCACTCAAACCCGAGCCCGCGCTGCTCGAACAGGCGCAGCACGTCCGGGTGCGCGTTCGCCTTGATGGCATAGAAGCGGCGGTCGATCAGCGTCAGGTCTTCAAGCGTATCGACGGCTGCGTGCAGCGTATCTGTGTCGTAGACGTAGCATGGACTTTCGTGGGCGGCCAGCGTGAGGAGCTCCTCGCGGCGTTCGCGCCACCAGCGGGTCGGGCCGGTGGCGGCGTCGGGCAGCTCGCCGAACAGCTCGCGCCAGGAGGGCCCCAGCAGATCGTCGGGCCCGCGGGTGTCGAACAGCTGCGCGTGCAGCTTGCGCAGGAGGCGGGGCGCCTGGTCCTCGTTCACGGTGAAGGTCAGGTTGAGGTCGCTGGCCGCCTGCGAGACGAGGTACACCTGCTGCTCGTCGAAGGCCTCAAACACGGGCGCCAGCTCGTTCAGCAGGGAGCGAATGTTGCGGCCCACCAGGCTGAGTACCGCACAGGGCCCGATTTCCCGCGCAGTGCAGAAGGTGTTGAGGTCGTCCAGCAGGGCTTGGATGGTGCCCGGGTCCAGTGCGTTGGCCGACGGGTCGAGCGACACCGTCACGTTCGTCTCAGACGTGGCCACGAGGTCCACGGACAGCCCGTGCGCCTTAAAGACGGCGAAGGCATCGGCCAGGAAGCCGACCTGTTGCCACATGCCCAGCGTGTCCATGGCGATGAGGGTGACGCCGGCCTTCACCGACAGCGCCTTCACCTGGGCCCCTACGTCGGGCACGTCGGGAGCGATGACGGTGCCCTGCGCGTCGGGTGCTTCGGTGGAGCGGATGTGCAGCGGGATCTGGTGGCGGCGGACGGGGCCTACGGAGCGTGGATGCAGCACCTTGGCGCCCATGGTGGCCAGCTCTTGGGCCTCGTCGTAGTCGAGCGAGCGCAGCAGGCGCGCGGAGGGAATCTGGTGGGGATTCGCGGTGAAGAGGCCGGGCACGTCCGTCCAGATCTCCAGCCGATCGGCCTGTACGCGGGCGGCCAGGTAGGCCGCCGAGGTGTCGGAGCCGCCCCGGCCCAGCAGCACGGTGTCGCCGGCCGCATCCCGCGCAATGAAGCCCTGCGTCAGGATGACGTCGGTGCCCTGCGCCTCGAGATGCGCCTGCAGGTCGGGATCTGCGGCCGTGCCGCAGTGGGCGTTGAGGTAGTGGCGCACGGGCACGTCCTGATCGCTCGGCTGGGCCTGCAGCAGGGTGCGGGCGTCTTCCCAGGTGGTAGACAGTCCTTCCTGTTGAAGAAAGGCAGCGCCGAGAGTCGTCGCCATCAGCTCGCCCATCGCCATCACACGCGCCTTCAAGCGAGGACTCGTCTCGCGGATGAGGGAGGCGCCGTGCGCCAGCTGCTCCAGCAGCGCGAAGTGATCGGCCAGCAGCCGGTCGCCGTCGACGCCGAGGGCTTCCGCCAGCTCCCGATGCTGCCGTTCGATATCTGCAAGCAGCGGCTCGTGCGCCCCGTCGAGACTGGCTTTCAGGAGAGCCTCCAGCTTGTCAGAAACACCGGCCAGCGCTGAGCAAACCATCAGCACGCGATGGCCGTGGTCGCGGTGATCACGGGCGACCGCCGCGATGGTATCCCAGCGGTCGCGCGTCGATACGCTCGTGCCGCCAAACTTGAGGGTAAGCCAAGAAGCCATGATGTCCTGCCAGATCTAAGGAAAACAATACACGCTATACCAGCTATGCGCCGCAGCGCACGGCAACCTTTCCCGGTGGTTTCCATTGGCTCGGGGCGTCGGCTCGATTTCGCCGTACCTGAACCAATGCCTGCCGCTCCTATGCCTGCCCGCGCTGTCTGGTCGCTTTTTGAAGAACAGCTGTTCCAAACCCCCTCCACAAACGAACTGTTCAATCCGTATCGCGATCGTCACCCCGACCTCGACCGTCCGGATGGGCCCGCCACCCGCCGGGCCAATCTGAAGCGCTATGTGGACGCCTATACCGCGCCGCCCAAACTGCTCCTGCTGATGGAAGCACCCGGGCCGTGGGGCTGCCGGTTTTCGGGCATCCCGGTGACGAGCGAGGCCCAGCTTGTCGACCCCACGTTCCCCATCGATGGCGCTCCGACCAGCCTCGAAGAGGAGCCCCACAATGAGTACAGCGCCAACATCTTCTGGCGTGTGCTGCAGCCGCACTTCCCGCACTTTTTCGTGTGGAACAGCGTGCCTTTCCATCCGCACGACGAAGGCGCGCCGCTCACCATCCGCACGCCACGCCGCAGCGAAGTCACTGCCTACGGCGAGCTTCTTACGGGTCTGGTCGAGGCTCTTCAACCCGATAAACTGGTGGCTATTGGACGCAAAGCCGAGCAGGCGTACAAGAAGCTGGACCTTACCAGCACGTACGTACGCCACCCCTCGCACGGGGGCGCCAAAAAGTTTGAGCGGGGCGTCCGCGCGCTACTTGCCGAGACCGGCGTGGCCGTGGAAGGCTAAGCTTGTGCGGTGACAGGCTGCAGCCAGAACCTGGTGCCAGAACCTGCTGCCTTGTCCGTAGCAAGGAGGATGCGCTGTCGTTCATTAGACCCGTGTAGCGCTGTCCATCGCGGACTCAAAAACGCCATAGAAGAAGCCAACGCCTACGACGGCAAAGAACAGGATGAAAACCAGGAGGCCGAGGAGCATCAGCACCCCGTTGATGATAAAGTACGTCTTGAGCTTATTGAGCAGCCGCGGCACGTCCTGGGCGCCGGCGGTGCTGGCTGCATCCCCGGCCTGGTAGAGCAGCACCCCCAGCCAGATATACAAAAATCCCACCAGTATGATCATGTTGGGAATGCCGATGAGGATGTTTATCACCCCGATAAACTTAAGCCAGCCGGACATACCGGCGGCCGGGGTGGAGATGGCGGGATCGACTGCGATGTTGGGCGGGATAGCCATGGACCTGAGCGATGGGTGAAGAGAGCCAGCTTCTTCCAGGATACGAACGTGTGTGTTCGAATGCCATAGAGATGACGCCATCCACGCACCGAACTGCCCGAATCGCCCCGCGTATTTGTGCCGCTTGTTACCTGATGGATCTTCTCTCGCTACCCCTATGCCCGACCACTCGCCTACCGAACGCCGCCAGGCCATTATTCAGGCGCTGCGCTCAGAGCAGTGGCAACGGGCGGAGGACCTGGCCGAGGCGGTGGGTGTGAGCCGCCGTACCATCTACCGCGATATGCAGGAGCTGCTGGATACCGGGTTGCCCATCGTGGGCGTGCCCGGCACCGGGTACCGGCTGGACCTCGGCTTGCGTTGCGCTCCACCGGAGGCCGTGACGCCGGAGGGTGCCTCGACGGTGGAGCAGGCCCTGCGGGAGGCCCTTGCAGGGCAACAGGCCGTACGCTTTCCATACCACGAGGGCGCGTCGAACGGCACCACCGGCGCAGATCCGGTGACGGTGAACCCCTACGGCCTCGTCCTCTCCGGCGTACGGGGCGGCTACCTGGTGGGCTGGTGCCATGAGCGCGAACGCGTGCATCATTTTCAGCTGCGGCGCATGGGGCCGGTAACGCTCACGGGCGGCACCTTCGAGCGTCCCAAGAGCTACGCTGGCAGCGCCCCCATTGGGCGCCCCACCGCCGAGACTACCGTCCGCCTCCTGTTTAGCCGCGAGGTGGCCCCGCACGTCCGCAGCGCCGATGCCTTGCCCGCCGCCTCGCTGCGCGAACGCGAGGACGGCCTTGAAGCAACGCTCCGGGTGCCACGGGCAACAGACCTCTTGCCGTGGATCCTGAGCTGGGGCGCACAGGTGCAGGTGATGGCCCCGGAGGCGCTGCAGGAGCGCGTAGCCCGCGAAGCGCGGGGCATGGCGGCGCAGTATGAACGGGCGCAACGGTTGCTGTGAGGGGTCAGCCCCCATGGGTTCACAGGAGCACAGCATGACCTAAGGGCGCGCGGCCTGGAGCCCTACTTCATCCCCGCGAGGGTCCCCAAGTTGATAGCCTCTACGCTGGCCAGGATGGTTTCCATCGGCACGTTGCGACCTTCGGCCTTTACCGCAAAGCGTCGCTCCACAACCACTGTGACTTCGCCTCGCTCGCGCTGCCCATCCCATTTCTCATGCATCCGGTGTCCGTTGTAGTCGCTCGTGCGCTCGTACCCGTGCATGGACTCCCGGTCGACCTCCATCATCAGCATGCCCATGCCCAGGGCTGCCAGGCCGCCCATACCGCCCATGTCGGTGACTTCCACCGTCAGCCGCCCACGGCTTTCGTCTTGAAAGGTGGCTTTTGCATTGGCTATCGAAACACCACCGACCGTCTGGTTGGCGCCTTCAAGATCCACGCGTTCCATCCCGGGGAGCGTCTCGGGCAGCAAGCCGCGCAGCTCGCGGAAGTTGATCGTCTCCACCGGCTCTCCGTTCGTGCTGTCCATCTCCTCGATGGTGCGGGTCATCTCCTGCAGACCACTGGTCAGCTGTTCGCTGTTCTGTACCGCACCCTGAAGTTCGCTTAAAGCCGTGCGGCTCTCTTCGTCGCAGGCGGAGAAAAGAAGCACGAGGGAAAAGCACAACGGGACCATCACTATGTATTTCATAACGCCGTGGCTACAGTGGGAAGGGATACACACGTGGGGGAATGCTCATTGATAGGTAGAGCGCAGGGGCGAGGGCGAACCGGACATCAGGCAGCCGAAGTGCGCGTGGGTAAACCGTTCGACGGGTTGCGTGTAGGCGTCCTGCATCCTGTCATTGCCCCGCCCCTCTATGTCTGATCTTTTTCGTGAAGCCGCGGCCCGTGAGCAAGCCGCCAATGCGCCGCTGGCCGACCGCATGCGTCCGCGCACGCTGCGCGAGTTCATCGGGCAGGACCACATTTTGGGTGAGGGCAAGCTGCTACGCCGGGCCATCAAAGCCGACCGCGTCACGTCGGTGCTGTTCTTTGGGCCACCTGGCACGGGCAAGACTACGCTCGCCCGCATCATTGCCAACACGACCGAGGCTCACTTTACGTCGATGAACGCCGTGCTCTCCGGCGTGAAAGACATCCGTGAGGCGATCGCGGCTGCGGAGCGGCGGCTGGCGCATCAGCAGCAGCGGACCATCCTGTTCGTGGATGAGGTGCACCGCTTCAACAAGGCACAGCAGGACGCCTTGCTGCCGCATGTGGAGAATGGCACCGTGGTGTTCATCGGGGCTACCACCGAGAACCCGTACTTCGAGGTCAACAAAGCACTCGTCAGCCGCAGCCGGGTCTTCGAGTTTCGGACGCTGAATGAGGACGACCTGCGGGCCGTTGCCCGGCAAGTCCTGGCTGACCCGGAGCGCGGCTATGGCGATTTGGATGTGCAGATCGACGATGACGCGCTGGCCCATCTCGTGAGCACGGCCAACGGGGACGCCCGCTCCCTTCTCAACGCGCTGGAGCTGGCCGTCGAAACCACCGACGCCACGCCGGAGGGCACCATCCACATTCCCCTGACAGTGGCGGAGGATTCCATCCAGCAACGCGCCGTGCTGTACGACAAGGAAGGCGACGCACATTTTGATACCATCAGCGCGTTCATCAAGAGCATGCGGGGCTCCGACCCCGACGCGGCGCTCTACTGGATGGCCCGCATGATGTACGCTGGCGAAGATCCGCGCTTTATCATCCGCCGCATGCTCATCTTCGCCGCAGAAGACATCGGGCTGGCCGATCCCCGCGCGCTGCAGATCGCCCAGTCTACCGCCACGGGGTTCGACTACATCGGCATGCCGGAGGGGCAGTTTCTGCTGGCGGAATGCTGCCTCTACCTGGCGACGGCCCCCAAATCGAATAGCGCCTTTGCCTACTTCGATGCGCTGAAGCATGTGCGCGAGGAGCAGACCGGCGACGTACCGAACCATCTAAAGGATGCGAGCCGCGATAAGGAAGGGCTCGGGCACGGTGTGGGCTACCAGTATCCGCACGCGTACCGCGAGGGGTACGTGCCGGAGCAATACCTGCCCGATGAGATGCAGGGTCTGTACTTCTACGTCCCTCGGGCGCAAGGGTACGAACAGGCGGTGGCTGCACGGCTGGCCGACCTGCGTGCGCGTGACGCCGAGGAATCCGTCGAGAAACGCGCCATGCGGTATGCTGAGGAAGCGCAGGAGGACGCCTAAGCTACCCTGCGCGGACGCTCTGGCCTGGGGCGCCCCAGGCCTGCTATCTCATGGGGAAGAGATCAGGACGTAAGCGGGTTTTCGGCAGATGAAGCAGCACGCGCATGCGGAGCCACGGCCGCGCCCGCCTTCCGCACGAGGTCGCCAAAGGGATCGATGGCTTGGTCCAGCCGCTCGCGCCAGGCCGGGTCGGGCACAGCGCCCTCGGTGGCCCGGTGAAAGGCCAGCAGCGTAGCCGCCAGCGAGAACGCATCAGACACTGCTACCTTCAGCATGTAAGCGATGATGAAGGCTGCTACCGCAAAGCCAATGGTGACGGGGAGGGAGGCGACCGCCGACACCGCCAGTACGGGAAGGGCCAGCAGCACGAGCAGCACGATGAGCTCGACGAGGCCCAGCACGCTCAGCGCAAGCGCATTGGCAACCACCGGCTTCCAGGCCTGAGCGTAAAGCACCATCCCATCACGAGCTACCGTCCACGGGTCGTCGTCCGTCTGCACATAGGCTCGCGACAGGATAGCCTGGTCGATGTGCTGGGTCATCACCCGGGAGAATTTCCCTACCACGCTGTGCAGTAGCTTGGCGCCCGGGATGGGCAGCCGGTTGAGTCCACGGGTAAACTGCCGATTGAAGCGCCGTACGGTGCGTGAGAGCTTCCGGTCGATGTGGTAGAGGGCCTCGGCGCTGCCAAACCGTTCCCGCACGCGCTGCTTCCCAAACGATACCTGGATGCCCTCGGGCGCCTCGCCGTGGCGGATGCGGTAGGTAAGGACCGCCGCGTGGGCGGCTTTAAGCATATACAGGTGGTTGATATTGGCCCAGCGCGCCAGAAAACCAAACCCGATGACGGCGGGGATGCCCACGATAAAGCCGAGCGGCTCCCACAGCGCTGCTGCTCCCGTAGCAAGGGCGAGGCCCAGCACGACGTACGCGATAAGGCCAACGGCCACGAGCCCTCCAGTGATCAGCCGAGCGCCAAGCACCGGCAGGGTTTGAAAGACCAGCTTAGCGGCATCAACCAAGTAAAGTTTTACAGGCATGGCAAGAGGAGCGCACGTAGACGGGAAGGCAGGGAAGAGGCCTGCGTGGCCCCTTGCTCACCGTATGCGCAAAACGTCTGGCTTCCCGGTCATGCGTACGTGCGCAACGCCCCTGCTACAAGGCCACGCCAAGCGATACCGACAGTGCACGGTTGCTCAGGCCCGATGGCCGCCCAAACTCTGTCGAGAGGTTGGTTGTCAGGCCATACACATAGCGAACGTCCACCATAGGTTTGATTAGCCCGAGATTGAAGGTGACGTCACCGCCGATGGTGCCGCCGAAGTCCAGGTCATTGAAGAATTGATCGGGCTGATTACCGGGGCGAGGGGAAGACACATCCGTCGGCGTACCGTCCACCGCCAGTTGCCAAGCGTTTGGGCTAAACGAGATATCCTCGTCCAGCCGCAACCCGAGGGCCGGCCCTGCGAACAGGTGCACGTCCACCCGGGGCGCGATGTCGAGCGGCAGCTTGGCCAGCAGGGGAATTTCGAGGTAGGAGACGCTAAACTCGTCGTTGATATCAACACTGTTCACAACCGTTACAGGCTCATCGTCAGCGGTAAAGCCTACGACATCACCGGATACCAACTGCACCGTCTGGTCACCGCCTTTCTGCGTAAACAACAGCTCCAGTTGCAGATCGAAGGGTACGCGCGGCATGACAAGGGTTGCGAATCCGCCTGCACTGATGCCCTGCCGCGCCTGGGTGTCGAAGTCAGAGTCTATATCCGAAGAGGTAAAGCCAGCGCGCACGCCGAAATCGAAGGTGACCTGCGCCTGGGCCTGCCCGGGTACGAGAACGAGCAGGGCGCCTAAGAGAAAGGAGAGAAGGCGAAGCATATGCACGGTAAAGCTAATGTACGAATGGGTAGGTACTAACGGTCGCAAGGTAGCAAGAATGCGGGGCAGATGAAAGACGC
>CAYFRR010000012.1:10156-32188 GCA_964345505.1 uncultured Rhodothermales bacterium | reverse complement strand
GTCGCAGGCGTTGGTTGCCCAGCTCCTGGGCTTTTTTCCGTAGAGTACCCGAATCCCATGGCTTCTGAGAAATCCGCACTTGGCAAAGGCCTTAGCGCCCTGCTCCCCTCGCAAGACGACGAGGAGCGCAGCGGCACAGACGAAGCAGAAGGCTCTGGCCGCAACGCGTTTGCCAAGAGTAAAATGTACCGCTTTGAGGACCGCGAGCGCCTGGCCGGGCGCGTGGCAGAGGTGGCCGTGACGGCTATCCGCCCCAACCCATACCAGCCGCGGCGCGACTTCAGCGATGCCGCCCTGGATGAGCTCGCCGCCTCCATCAAGCAGCTGGGCATCATCCAGCCCGTCACCGTGCGCGCCCTGGGCGACGGCCAGTTCGAGATCATCTCGGGCGAGCGGCGCCTCCGTGCCGCCCGGCGCGCCGGGCTCAAGCGCATCCCCGCGTTTGTGCGCGAGGCCGACTCCGAGGAGATGCTGGAGATGGCCATTGTGGAAAATGTGCAGCGCGAGGAGCTAAACCCGGTGGAGATTGCGCTGGGCTATCAGCGGCTCATCGACGAGTGCGACCTCACGCAGGCAGAGGTGGCCGAGCGGGTCGGGAAGAACCGCGCCACGGTGTCCAACTTCCTCCGCCTCTTGCGCCTCCCGCCGCGCGCGCAGGCTGCCCTCCGGGATGGCCGCGTGTCGGTAGGCCACGCCCGCGCCCTCATCACCATCGACGATGAGGACGATAAGCTGGACGTGCTGGAGCAGATCCTCACCAAGGACCTGTCGGTGCGCCAGGTGGAGGCCCGCGTGCGGCGCCTCCGCGAGCCGGAGCCGGCCCCTGCTGACGAAGATGGGGCGACGGGTGAGGAGCACAGCACCCAACCCTCGGCCGATGCCCTCCAGCGCAAAGCGCTAACCGATAAGCTGCGCGCGCGCTTCAGCACGCAGGTGGCGCTGCGCCAAAAGAAGGACGGAAGCGGCACCATCGAAATTGCCTACTACTCCGATGAAGACTTGGAGCGCATTCTGGAGTTGCTCCTGCCCTAACGTCCGCGGCTGCTACATACAGGCGAGGATCCCATGGGTCCTGGTGGGCATAGTGGTAGCGCTCCTGCTGCTGGCCGCTCCGCCCCATGCCAGCGCGCAAGTTCAGCCCATGACGCACACGGCCGACCGCTCGGTCCGTGCAGCGTTTGCCGAGAGCTTCGACCGGCCCTTACCCGCGCACCGTAACGCTACAGCGGCGCAAGACACCAATGAGGGGCGTACCCCACGCGGCGCGCTCTGGCGCAGCCTGGCGTTTCCCGGCTGGGGCCAGTTCTATAACCGCGACTACCTCAAGATACCGATCGTCTACGCGGCGCTGGGCGGCGTCGGCTATCTGACCTACTCCACCAACGACAGCTACCTCACCCACCGCCGCGCCGCGCTCTTTCGGCTGGGAGAAGAGCGAGCAGAGGAGGGCGAGCCCAACGAGTGGGCGCAGTTTGAGGACGAGTGGCTCACGGTCCGTGCGCAGTTTGGCGGTACCGTATCCTCCGCGCAGGTGCGGGACCGCCGCGATACCCTGCGCCGCAACCGCGACCTTCTCGTCATCCTTTCGGGGGTGACCTACGCCCTCTCGGTTATAGAAGCCTACGTGGCGGCCCAGCTCAAGGACTTTGATGTCGGCGAGGACTTGGGGTTTTCTGTCCTCCCAGGGCAGCATGGCGTATCCACCACCCTGCGTGTGACCTTTTAGCCGCTCGGCGCGGCTACCCTTATTCACCGTACCTGTCCCACTGGCTAAGTTTCCGCAGGTCAACAGGATACGTGAAAATGAAGTTGGCCGGTGGAGCTATCCCGCGGCCCTTCCGTAGTAGCCGATTACATAAGCATAATCAGCCGACCGCAGGTTTTTTCCACTCTGCCCGCCCGCTATGACCTTACCTGACCATCACCAGCCCCGCAACGGCGTCTCTACCATCAGCCGGGATGCCTCTTCGGAAGAACAGGACTTGCCCCTCTTCAGCAAGTGCCACAAGTACTTCCGTCCCGATGGCGATTATGCCAAGGTCAAGGCGGCGGATCTATATCCGTACTTCCGTCCCCTGGAGAAAAGCGAAGGCAGCACGGCCTATATCGATGGGCGGGAAATTGTGATGGCGGGCTCCAATAATTACTTGGGCCTAACGTCCGACCCCCGCGTCAAGCAGGCGGCGAAGGATGCAATCGAAAAGTACGGTACGGGCTGTACAGGCAGCCGCTTCCTGAATGGGACGCTGGACTTGCACCTGGAGCTGGAAGAGAAGCTGGCCGATTTTATGGAGAAAGAGGCGTGCGTCCTCTTCTCCACCGGCTACATGACCAACCTGGGCCTGGTCCAGGGCATTACGTCGAAGGACGATATCATCTTTTCTGACAAGGACAACCATGCCTGCATTGTAGCAGGTACGCAGGGCTCCATGGCGGATACGATGCGCTATCGACACAACGACATGGACCACCTCCGCTTGATGCTGGAACGGGCGCACGAGCAGAACCCGGAGGCCGGCAAGCTCATCGCTACCGACGGGGTCTTTTCTATGAGTGGAAAGATTGCGCAGGTGCCACAACTCGCGGACCTGGCCGACGAGTTTAACGCCGCGCTGATGCTGGACGATGCCCACGCCATTGGCGTGATCGGGCCCGGCGGCCGCGGCTCCGCGCACAGCTTTGGCATGGCCGACCGCGCCCACCTTATCACCGGCACCTTCTCCAAGAGCTTTGCCTCACTGGGTGGCTTCGCGGTAGGCGATGAAGACGTGATTGAGTACCTGCGCCACAACAGCTCGGCCCATATCTTCAGCGCCTCCATGCCCCCCGCCAATGTTGGCACTGTGCTAAAGTGCCTGGAGATCCTGCAGGACGAGCCGGAGCGACTGGACCGCCTCTGGGAGATCTCCGACTACATGCGGCAAGGCTTCCGCGACCTCGGGTTTGACGTCTGGAGCAGCGAAACGCCTATCATTCCGGTCGTCATCGGCGACATGGAGCTGTGCTTTCAGTTCTGGAATGACCTGCTGGAAGAGGGCGTCTTCGTAAATGCCGTGGTGCCGCCGGCAGTGCCGCAGGGGCAAGCGCTCATGCGCACCTCCTACATGGCCACGCACACCGACGAGGAGCTGAACTTTATCCTGGATGCCTTCCGCCGCGTAGGCGAGCGCCACGGCGTCCTGACGCGAGAGGCTGCGTAAGCCCGGCGGCACCTTTCCCCTGTACGCAAATCTGCGTATGTTGCGTGCCGCGCGGACGCCCCCTGTCCTGGTCCGCCGTGTGCTGCCTCTCCGACGCCGATACGCCCTCATGTCCACCCCACCTCCCTCTTCCGTACGCGTACGCCGCGTGCAATCCCGCAGCGAGCGGAACGCCTTCGTCGACTTCCCCTACGGATTCTATGACGCCGACGGGCCGTGGATCGCGCCGCTCCGGCAAGACGTCACGCACACGCTGGATCCCAAGAAGAACGCCTTCTTCGCCCACGGCAGCATCACGTGCTTCCTGGCCTACGATGCGCAGCAGCACGTGGTGGGGCGCATTGCGGCCATCGTGAATGGGATGCACCTGCAGAAGTACAACGATGGGGTCGGGTTCTTCGGCTTCTTTGAGTGCGTGGACGACTCCGCCGTGGCTACCGCCCTGCTGGACGCTGCGGCCGACTGGCTACGCATGCAAGGGCTCACCGCCATGCGCGGGCCCACCAACCCGTCGCTAAACGACACCTCCGGCCTGCTCGTCGACGGCTTCGACCGCGAGCCCTCCATCCTCATGCCCTACAACCCGCCCACCTACGTCGGTTTCTTGACGGACTGGGGCATGGAGCAGGTCATGACCATGTGGGCCTATTACGTCCACAAGAAGTACGTCAAGCTCGACAAGCTGCGCCGGGGCGCGCAGCTCATCCACCGGCGAAATCCCAACCTCGAGATCCGCCAGCTGGACATGGACCGGTTTGAGGAAGACGCTCAGACCATCCTCCACATCTACAACGACGCCTGGTCGAACAACTGGGGCCACGTGCCCATGACCGCGGCAGAGTTCGATCAGCTCGCGAAGAACCTGAAGCAAGTCATCGACCCGCGCATCGTGTTCATCCTTGAGGACAACGGGCAGCCCGTGGCCTTCTCCATCGCGCTCCCCAACCTGAACCAGGCGCTGCGCCACGTCCCCGACGGCCGCCTCTTCCCCTTCGGCCTGCCCAAGCTGCTGGCCTACGGGAAGCTGGGGATTTACGAATGCCGGATGCCGCTGATGGGCGTGCTGCAGTCGCATCAGGGCCGCGGCTACGACGCGCTGGTCATCCTCGAAACCATCGAGCAGGGGCCAGGCCATGGGTACGACGCCTGCGAGATGAGCTGGGTGCTGGATTCCAACCACAAGCTCAAAAACGCGGTTACCTCCCTCGGTGGCGTGGTAGATAAACAATACGGTATGTTTGAAAAACCCCTGTAGCCCGTGCCCATTCGGTTTGTGTATTTCGACATCGACAATACCCTGCTGGACCACAGCGCTGCGGAGCGCGCGGGCCTGCGCGACCTCCATGCCGCACATGCAGAGGCGTTCAATGGCGTAGCGGTGGATCAGCTCCAGCAGACCTACCACGCAGCCAGCGGGCCGCTCTGGAAGCAGTATGCGGAAGGTACCATTGACAAGGCTGCCGTGAAGGAAGGGCGGTTCGCCCACACGTTTGCGACGCTTAACGTGCCGCTGGACCCGCAGCATGCCAACGCCTTCTACATGAGCCGCTACGCCACCCACTGGCGGGCCATCGACGGCGCGCTGGCCGCTTTTGAGGCGGTGGCTGAGCGGCTGCCCGTCGGGGTCATCACCAACGGCTTTTTGGAAACACAGCGCCGCAAGCTGGACCGCTTTCCTGTACTGCGCGACCGCTCAGCGGCCGTCATCATCAGCGAAGAGACCGGCGTGCTGAAGCCACATCCCCGGCTGTTCACCGAAGCCACGCGCCGTGCCGCCGTGGGCGCGGCCGACATCCTCTACGTGGGCGACTCCCTCTTCTCCGACGTGCAGGGCGCTACCCGCGCGGGTTGGCAGGCAGCCTGGTACACCGCGGCAACCGATCCCGTAGAGGCGCCCGTGGCCCTACGCTTCGATGACTGGGAGGAGTTCACCGGGTGGCTGCTGTAGCTCACCCTGTAGCCCGGCCCGTAGCCTGTCCGGTCGCTACAAGCCCAGCTGGCTGATGAACGTGCCCAGCGCCCCGGGGTCCATGAAGATGGTTAGCGCCAGCCCACCGAGTGCGCCGCCCAGGTGCGCCTCGTGCGCCAGCCCACCTGTCTGCTCCGGGCCGCGGTTCCGCATGGCATATATGGAGAGCGCCACAAACCCAACGGCAAACACCACAGCCGGTATGGGGATGGCAAGGAAGAGATAGAGCAGTCGGAAGGGCTCGTAGAGACAAAACCCGAACAGCACGCCGCTGATGGCGCCGGATGCGCCCACCGCTGCATAATTGGGATTGCGCTGATGCATCACCAGCGAGAGCGCCTGCGCGGCCAGATCGGAGCCAACGTAGAGGATCAGGAAGCGTACCGGCCCCAGCAGCCCCTCCAGCCACGGCCCAAAAAAGTAGAGCGTGATCATGTTGAACAGCAGGTGCGTCCCATCGACATGCACAAGGCCTGCGGTGAAGAGGCGGTAGTACTCCTGCTCCTGCAGCACGCGCACCGGTTTGAAGGCAAACCGGTCGATCAGCTCCGGCCGGCTCGTGAGGGCCACCAGGCTCACCACCGTGTTGATGATGAGCAGCAGTAGGGTAACGGGCGCCTGCGAAAGATCCATACTCCCTCCCGATCAGAAAAACCACCGCGTGCGACTGCCCCGCTTACGCGGTCACTTCAGCCCCCTGCAGAAGCGACCTGAAAATCAGCGCTCCGTCTTCGCTGCCCAGCGCCGCCTCGGCGCACCGCTCGGGGTGGGGCATCATGCCGAGCACGTTGCCAGCGGCGTTCCGGATGCCGGCAATGTTGCGCGCGGAGCCGTTGGGGTTTGCCGCAGGCGCAACCTCGCCGTCCGCCGTGCAGTAGCGAAACACCACCTGATGGTTGGCCTCCAGCGCGTCAAGCGTGTCTTCGTCGGCCATGTACTGCCCCTCCCCGTGCGCGATGGGGATGCGGAGCACCTGCCCGGGCGTGGCCGCTGCCGTAAAGGGCGTGTCGGTCTGCTCCGTCCGGATGTGCGTCCAGCGGCAGGCAAAGCGCAGCGAGTCGTTGCGGAGGAGCGTACCGGGCAGGAGCCCGCTCTCGCACAGGATCTGGAAGCCGTTGCAGATGCCCAGCACCAGCCCGCCCTCGTTGGCAAAGCGCACGACATCCTGCATGATGGGCGAGAACTGGGCGATGGCGCCGGAGCGCAGATAATCGCCATACGAAAAGCCGCCCGGGACGATGACGACATCCACGTCGCCCAGCGCCTTCTCTTTATGCCAGATCAGCCGGGCCTCTTGCGCGAACACATGCGACACCACGTGCTCGGTGTCGTGATCGCAGTTGGAGCCAGGGAAAACGAGAATGCCAAAACGGAGAGCCATGCCGGATGCGCTTGATGAAAGGTCGGTTGGATGGACGAGTCATGGCCCGACAGGTTTCTCTGTACGCCGTTTCAGAAACAGCAGATCTCAGAACCGCCAGGGTCCAGAAACAGCAGCCGGCCTGCCCCAAAAGGTGGCAGGCCGGCCGGTGCTGAGGCTATGTGCGCTGTGGGTTATACCTGCTCCCGTGCGGCCTCGATTTCGAGGGTGATGGTGACGTCCCGGCCTACCACCAGCCCTCCAGCTTCAGTGAGGCGGCTCCACGTCAGCCCGTAGTCGTGCCGGTCGATGACCGTCTCGGCCGTAAGGGCTGCTACCTCGTTGCCCTGAAAGGCAGCGACGCCGTTCAGGGTGGCCGCCAACACCACTTCGCGCGTCACGTCCTTTATCGTAAGATCTCCCACGATCTCGAACGTATCGCCGTTGATGTTCTGCACGCGCGTGCTTTCAAACCGCATCGTCGGGTACTCCTCCACATGGAAGAAATCGTCGGAGCGCAGGTGGTTGTCGCGGCGGTCGTTGCGGGTATCTACGCTGGCAACCTCAATGTCTGCCGTAGCTGAGAGCGTCGTGAGATCGTCGGGGTCAAAGTCAAGCGTGGCATCGTAGCTCTGGAAGGAGCCCTGCACGGATGAGATGCCCAGGTGGCGGACGGAGAAGCCCACGTTGGAATGGGCCTGATCCACGGTCCAGGCAGCCGCCGTGGGCAGATCATCCGGGACGGATACCTCGTGCGTTGTCCCAACAAAGCCTGTTGCAACGAACAGTACAGCAGCAGTAAGCAAGACGGAAAGCGATAGGCGGTTCATAGCAGGTGTTCCTCTGTCGAAAAGATTAGGGTGGGTGCGGCGGCAGGCGGGTACCGGCCCGGCACGATTGCTCTGTGCCTCAATTTTAGCAGGTGTTACAACACGCCACCTATTTACTTGTTTGAACAAATAAAAAGAAGGGCTCTGGCGCGCTTTTTTCTTTATTTCCCTTTCTTTATTCCCCTGCACGCTCCAGTCACATTTCCCGCAGTCGTCCGTATCCCTGGGGCATAAGGCGCAGCAGGGCGCACACGCAGCGCTGCCCCAAACGCCTCCGGCCGTGCATCGCATCCGGGTCAGCTTCGTACGACGACTTGCAATTATCTGAGATAGAGACGATCCGGCGGATCGCCTCTACGGTATTTTCCCGCCTGCGGCGTGCCGCATGATTCCTCCCGAAACCATCGCCATGATTCGGCGCATCGAAGTGCGCACCAAAGGACTGGTGGATTCGATGTTTGGCGGGGAGTACAGCACCGCGTTTCGTGGGCAAGGGGTGGAGTTTGCCGAGGTGCGGCCCTACCAGATCGGCGACGACGTGCGCAGCATCGACTGGAACGTGTCGGCGCGCATGGGGGAGACGTACGTGAAGCTCTACGACGAGGAGCGCGAGCAGCAGGTGATGCTGGCCGTGGACGTGTCGGGCTCCGGCCGGTTTGGCACCCACCGGCAGTTCAAGCGCGAGCTGGCGGCTGAGCTGTGCGCCCTGGTGGGCTTTAGCGCCATCCGCAACGGTGACAAGGTGGGGCTCTTGCTCTTCTCCGACCGCATCGAGCAGTTTGTGCCGGCGCGGAAGGGCCGGCGGCACGTGCTCCGCCTGGTGCGCGACCTCTTTGCCCACGAGCCGGAGGGCCGGAAGACAGATATCGGCGGGGCGGCCGACCACCTGGGGCGGGTGCTCAAGCGCCGCTCCATCGTGCTGTTGCTGAGCGACTTCTTCGACGACGGCTTTAGCCACCCGCTACGCGTGCTCAACGGGCGGCACGACACCGTTGCGCTGCAGCTGGTAGACCCCCGCGATCTGGAACTGCCGGCGGTGGGTCTGGTAGAGCTCACCGATGCAGAGACGGGCGAAACCCTCCTCGTCGACACCCAGAGCCCGGCCGTTCGCACGCACATCGCGTCTCAGGCCCGCGCGCGGCAAGAGGCCATTGAGGCCGCCCTGCGCCACGCCCGCATCGACCACGTCCAGATTCGCACGGACCGGGACTACGTACAGCCGCTTATTCGTTTTTTTCGCGTGCGCAACCGACGAGCCTGATGTTTACGAGCCACTATGCTCTGTGGAGTACCTGCGGCGCGGCGCTGCTGCTCGGGATCTGCCTGCTGATGCCGGCTCCAGCCGAAGCCCAGCGCGTGTGGGCGTTCACCGGAAGCGATAGTGTGGCGGTGGGCGAGCCGTTCACGCTCACGGTCGTGGCCGAGTACACGATGGTGATGGAGGCGACGTTTCCCGCGCTTGACGCAGCGGCCGATGCCCGCGCAGGCGACGTGACGCACCAGTTTGGCGACCTCGAGGTGCTGCGCGTGCGAAACCACTCGGGCGGCTACTTTGGCACCGACCGGCCCGGCATGCGCGCCGATACCGTCGTGTATGAGGTCACCACCTTTGCGCTGGATACGGCCCGCGTGGCCCCCGTGCCCGTGACGTTTAGCTCGGCCGGGGCGACCGCTACGCAGGCATCCTCCAGCTTTTTTGTGCCGGTGCGGTCGGTGGTGCAAGAGGAGACGGCGGGCCTGCGCGGTCTTGCGCCGCTGGCGGAATTTCCGCGCGGCTGGGGCCTGTATGTGCTGCTGGCGCTCCTGGCCGTGGGTGTGCTGGGGGCCGCGTGGTATGCCTGGCGTCGGCGGCCCGATGAGGCGCCGGAGCCTGCGCCCAGCGCGCGGGCAGTGCCCCCTGTCCCGCCCGCCGTCCGCACCCGGCGCCGGCTTAGACGCTTGGAGCACACCACCGACTGGAGCGACCCGGCCTACGCCAAGCCGTTCTTTACTGCGCTGGTAGCGATCCTGCGGCTCTACCTGAGCCGCCGGTTGGACCTGCCGGCAGCGGAGCGCACCACCACCGAGCTCGTACAGGCTTGCTGGGCGGTGGACCCTCCGCTGCCCTCCACCGCGGTCGAAGCGCTGCAGTCGGTGTTGCAGGTTGCCGACCTGGCCAAGTTTGCCGATGCCGTGCCGGGACCCGCCGCCGGGCAGGAGGCCTTGCAGGAAGCCCACGCCTTCATCGACGCCGTGGAAGACACGCTGCCGTCGCCGCCATCGCCACCCGCGCCGTCCGAGGGCAGCGCTCCCCCGGCACGCTCCGCTTCTCGTTCGTATAGCCCATAGCCTCATCATGCCCACCTTCAGCCAAGAACTGGTCGAGCGCCTCGCGCAGGCGACCTCCGCTATGGCGCTCACCGGCGCCGGCATCAGCGCCGAGAGCGGTGTGCCTACCTTTCGCGACCCGGGCGGACTCTGGGAGGAGTTCTCCCCGCAGGAGCTGGCCAACGTGGACGCCTTTCTGGACAACCCCAAACTCGTGCAGTCGTGGTATGCCCACCGCCATGCTGTCATTGCAGAGGTAGAGCCCAACCCGGGCCACCACGCCCTCGCCAATCTGGAGCGCCTGATGGATGACTTCACGGTCGTCACCCAGAACGTCGACGGGCTGCATCAGCAAGCCGGCAGCGACCACGTGGCCGAGCTGCACGGCAACATCCGGCGCGCGTACTGCATCGACTGCGAGGCGCCGGCGCCGGAGGGCGCCCTCGCTCCCGACGGCGACGCCATCGCCCGCTGCCCCACCTGCGGCGGCCTCTTGCGCCCCGATGTGGTTTGGTTTGGGGAGATGCTCCCACGCGAAGAAGTAAACCGCGCCGAGCAGGCCATGCAACGCGCCGATGTCTGCCTTAGCATCGGCACGAGCGCGCTGGTGTATCCGGCCGCCGCCATCCCGCAGCAAGCCCGGGCCAACGGCGCGTACGTGGCTGAAATCAACATCGAGCCCAGTGCGATTGCCGATCAGATCGACGAGACGGTGATCGGGAAAGCGGGCGCGGTGCTGCCGGCCCTTGTTGATGCCGTTCGTGCTATCGCCTGACCCTCCTGCCTGCATGACGCTTCCGTTCTTTCCCTCCATAGAGCTGGCCCAGCCCGCCTGGCTGCTGCTCCTGCTGGTGCTCCCGGCCTGGGGCGCGTGGGCCGTCTTGCGCCGTCCGCGTGCCACCCTCCGGATGGGCGACCTGGCCCCGATGCGGCAGGCGCCGCCCTCGCTGTGGCAGCGGCTGCACGCCCTTCCCAGCGTGCTCCGCGGGCTCGCCCTCGTGCTGGCTGTGGTGGCGCTGGCCCGGCCGCAAACCTACGACGTCACCGAGCAGCAGACCACCGAAGGTATCACCCTCATGATGGCGCTCGACATCTCCTCCTCGATGCGCGCCACCGACTTTCGCCCAAACCGCCTGGTGGCCGCGCGGGAGGTGGCGCAGGAGTTTGTGGAGAGCCGGCCGAACGATCAGGTAGGCCTGATGGTGTTTGCCGCACGGGCCTACACCCTCGTCCCACCCACCACCGACCACACCTTCTTGCAGTCGGCCCTGGCGGATATCGACATCGGCATGGTGGAAGATGGCACCGCGATTGGCACCGCCCTGGCCTCGGCCGTCAACCGTGTCCGCGATGCGGAGGCAGAGAGCCGCGTGGTGGTGCTGCTGACAGACGGCGAAAACAACCGCGGGGAAATCGACCCGCTCACGGCTACCGATGTGGCCGAGGCGCTGGGCGTCCGCGTGTACACCGTGGGCGTAAGCAGTTTTGACGATCCCCAGCCCATCACCCCCACCGCGGCCCCGCGCCCTCAGGCCACGGATATCAACGAAGAGACGCTTCAGGAGATGGCGTCCCGCACCGGCGGGCGGTATTTCCAGGCGGGCAACCGCGAGGCCCTCAGCCGGGTCTACCGCGATATCAGCGCGCTTGAGACCTCTACCTTCGAGACCACCACCTACCGCGAGACGCACGAACGCTACCGCCTCTTCCTCTACCCCGCCTTCCTGTTGCTGCTGCTGGAGCTGCTCCTTCGCTCCACCCGCCTGCGCCGCTTTCCTTAAGCGTTTCCCCAAGTGTTTCGTAGAGCGCTTCCTGGAGCGCCTCTTCGCGCACTTCCTTACCGCTGAACACACCGTTTTCTCTTTCCTATGACCTGGACAACACCTTCCTCCCTGTGGCTCCTGGCGCTGGTGATCGGCGCTGCGGGGCTCCTGTGGTGGGCCCTGCGCCGCCGCCGGCAGGCGGTAGCCACGTTTGGTGATCCGGACCTCATGGCCCGGCTGACGCATGCCGCCGCGCGCCACCGCTCCTGGCTACGCCCGGGGCTGCTGGTGGCCGGGCTGGCGCTCCTCGTGCTGGCGCTGGCGGGGCCGCGCGTGGGCACCACGGAGAAAGAAATCACGCACGAGGGCTTCGACCTGATCATCGCGCTGGACCTCTCGCGGTCGATGCGGGCCGAGGATGTGGCCCCCAACCGCCTCGACCGCGCCCGCGGCGAACTCCGGCGCCTCCTGCCGGCGCTCCGGGGCAACCGCATCGGGCTGGTCTTCTTTGCGGGCGAAGCCTTTCCACAGGCCCCCCTCACCTTGGACCACCGCGCCATCCGCCTCTTCCTCGACGTAGCCGGGCCCGACCTCATGCCGCTGCAGGGGACAAACTTCGACCGGCTGGTGCGCACCCTCATCGACAGCTTTGACGAGGAGCCAGAGACCGAAGGCACGCCCGCCCGGGCGGTGCTGCTGGTCTCTGATGGAGAGAATCAGAAAGGCACGAACGCCGAGCTGGCCCGCCGTCTGGAAGCGGCTGGCATCCTCACCTTTGCCCTTGGCGTGGGAACGCAGCGGGGCGGGCGCATCCCCACGGGCGATGTCGACCAGCCGTACCACCGCGACCGGGACGGCGAGGTCGTGACCACGCGCCTCAACCCGGAAACCCTGCGCACCCTGTCCCAGTCGGGGGGGTACTTCCACATTGGCCGCACCAGCGACACGCTGGACGACCTCACCGCCGCACTCGACCGCCTCGACCGTGCGGCCTTCGATGCCCTCGCGCGCCGTATGCCCGTGGACCGCTACCAGTGGCCGCTGGTGCTCGGGGTGCTGGCCCTCTTGGCCGAGCGGCTCCTTCCCCGACAGCTGAAGGTGCCCGCATGAGATTCCTGCCCGCCACCCTGCCCGCGCTTCTATTGACTGTGCTTCTTGGCGCCGTGTTGCTTGGCGCGGCCCCGCTCCTCGTGGCCTTCCCCGGCGGCGGACCGGACGACGGCCGCGAAGGGAACCGCCACTACGAACGTGAAGCTTACGAAGACGCCGCTGCCGCGTACCGCCGCGGCCTCAGCCGCTTCGGCGAGCCCACCACCGACCCCGTCTACTGGGGCCTCCAGCATAACCTCGGGAGCGCCCTTCACCAGCTGGAGCAGTTCACCGACGCCGGTACCGCCTTTGCCGATGCCCTGCGCCATGCGCCCTCGGACACCGATTTTTCCCGCTCGGCCTACAACGCCGGCAACACCGCCGTTGCGCAGGAGGACCGGGAAGCGGCGCTTGCCTTCTACCGGCGCGCCCTCCTAACCGACCCCACCAACGAAGACGCCCGCTACAACTACGAGTTTGTCAAGCGTGAGCTGGACAGCGCCGCCGGCCCGGATGATACGGGTGAGGAGGAGGAACCGGGCGAGGATTCCGATGCGGAGGGTGAGCCCGGCGAGGCACAGCCTGAACCTACCGATCCCACAGAAGACGGCGACGCCGAGGCCGATAGCGGGGACGGCGAGCGCGAGGACGAGCGCGGGGAGCCGACAGACGACGGTCCGCCAGATACAGGCGACCAGGCCGAGGGCGCGGGCGAGAGGCCGCAGGGTACGCAGCCCTCTGAGCCGCTGAGCGAGCGCCAGCCCATGTCGCCGGCGGAGGCGCAGCGCATCCTACAGGCCCTGGAGCTGGACGAGCGCAACGTGCTCCGCGAGGCGCTACAGCGGGCTCTTGAGGATCCTCGGGAGGCCGACAAGGATTGGTAGAAGAGGTTTGCCTTTCTGCGGACATCGCACCGGCCCGCCACCGCTCCATCACCGTCCGTCCACGATCCCCCGGTCTGCACTCAACCGCACGTCCGTTCCGCCCCTGCACCGACCCTCCACCATGCCGCTTCGTCTGTTTGCCATGATGCCCCCCGCGTGTAGCCTGCACCGGCTCGCCTGCGCCGTCTGCGTTGTCCTTGCGTGCGGAGCATTCGGTGGGCCCGGCGTGCAGCACGCGAGCGCGCAGGAGGTCTCCGTCCGCGCCTGGACCAATGCCCGCACCGTGGGCGACGATGACGTGGTGACCTACTCGATTGAGGTACGGGGGGCACCGTTTGGGCAGGTAGCCACCCCCCAGCCTCCGGCCACGACGGGGCTGGCCTTGGGGCGGAGCGCGCCGAGTGCCGGGCGCGATGCGACCTACGAAGACGGCGCGTTGCTGCAGACGATCACGTTTCGCTGGCTCTACCGCCCCCTTCAGCCCGGGCAAGCCCGCATCGGCTCCACCACAGTCATGATCGACGGCCGCGCCTACGAGACGGATCCGATCGCGATTGAGGTGGAGCCGCAGATTGCGCGCTCCCGGCGGGCGCAGCAGCCGCGCCCGCTTCGCGATACGCCGGGGCAGCGGGGCCAGACAGACGCTGGCGCGGAAGGGCTGACCCTCGTGCGCACGGTGCTGGACAAGCAGGACGTGTTTACCAACGAGCAACTCACCATCGAATACCAGTTGCTCTTCCGTGACTTCGTGCGGCCAGGCTCCAGCCGCCTCGTGGAAAACTGGGAGGCAGAGGGGCTCTGGCGTGAGGCGTTGGATGTTGAGATGCGCCCCACGCCAGAAACGGTGCTCCACGAGGGCGAGCGCTTCAACATGATCACCCTCATGCGGGCCGCCCTCTTTCCCATGCGGCCCGGCACGCACACCATCAGCCCCCTGACGATCCGGACCGATATCGACTTTACCCACGCCGCGCGCCGTGAGCGGCAGGCCCCCAGCGACCCGCTGGAGCTTCAGACCGACCCGCTGCAGATCACCGCCCGCCCCCTGCCCTCGGGCGCCCCAGACACGTTTGATGGCGCGGTGGGCCAGTTCGCCCTCACCACGTCGGTATCTCCAACCTCGGTAGAGGTGGGGGATGCAGTGGAGCTTGTCGCAGAGGTGCGCGGCTCCGGCAACCTGATCCTGCTCGACCCCCTGCAGCTGGAGGTCCCCGCTGAGGTCACCCTCTACGAGCCCGAAACAGCGACCCAGTTGGAGCGCACCGACGCGGGGGTCGAGAGCACCGCTACCTATACCTACACCTTGGTGGCGCGTCAGCCCGGCACCGTGACGCTTCCGCCCGTCACGTTTAGCTATTTCGATCCTGCCGCCGAAGCCTACCGGACGATTGAGCAGACGCCCGCCCCCATCACCGTGCGGGAGCCCACGCAACCAACCATCACCCAGGCCCCGCCGCGGGCCAACACGCCCGTTGATGCACCCGAACGTCGGTACACCGTCTGGGCCACGCTGGCTGCGGTGCTCGCTGGGCTGGCCGGGCTGTGGGCCTGGCGCCGCGGCCCGGATGACGCGGGGGAAGAACCTGCGACCGCACTGGAGGCGTCCCCGCTGGCGCGGGCTGAGGCCGCTGCAGCCGCGGGGGAGGTGGACGCCTGCTACCACGCGCTCGACAGGGCCATCCGGGAGGCCATCGCCGCACGAAGCCAACAGCCCGCGCTGGGGCAGAGCCAGCACGACCTGGCCGCCTTGCTGCGTGATGAGGGCGTTCCTGACGACACGATTTACACCATCATGTCGCTCCTACAGGAGGTAGAGGACGCCCAGTATGCGCCCCCGGCACAGCGCCCGCAGCAGATGGAGCAGGCCGTGGCTCGCGCCCGGGCTGTAGTAACCGATCTGCAGGCGTAGTCCGCGCTACCGCCTGGTACCACAGGTCCGAGCTGCACCTGCTTCGTCAACTTCTCTTGGATTGACTGCTTTGGCCCACAGCGGAATCGATTCTCAGCGCAGCGGTTTGTACTATACTGATCTGCCCATCCTCCCACCGTTCTACGGCCCTCCCCTGCATGGAACCGCACGTCTTACATACCGCCACCCCCACCGGCTGGATTGAGGTCGTGTGCGGCTCCATGTTCAGCGGCAAGACGGAAGAGCTGATCCGCCGCCTGCGCCGCGCCCGCATCGCGCAGCAGCAGGTCGCCAGCTTCAAACCGGCCCTGGATGATCGCTTCAGCGATACCGAGGTGGTCTCCCACGATGACAACACCATCCCGTCCACCGCTGTCGATACGGCCGATCAGATCCTGTTGCTGGAAGGCGGGGCCGACGTCATCGGGATCGACGAGGCGCAGTTCTTCGGGCCAGATCTGGTGCAGGTCTGCCAGCAACTCGCCCGCAGCGGGCAGCGCGTCATTGTGGCGGGGCTGGATCAGGACTACCGGGGGCATCCCTTCGAACCCATTCCCCAACTGATGGCTGTGGCGGAGTACGTCACCAAACTCCACGCGATTTGCATGCAGTGCGGCGCGCCGGCCAACCACTCGCAGCGCCTCTCGGCCAGCGACGAGCGCGTGCTGGTGGGCGCCGAGGAAGCCTACGAGCCTCGATGCCGCGGTTGCTTTTCTCCGGAAGAAGGCATGCCGCCCGATGCGTCCGAGCACTCGTCTTCTGCCACAGAACGCAGTGCCGCGCCCAAGGCCGATCCCTCGCCGGATACGGCGTCAACAGATACGGCGTCAGCCACAGCGCCGCCGACCGACGCCACCCCCGCGGACGAGGCAGCGTAACGCTTCCGTGAGGTCGGGCGCGCCCATTCCGGCAGCTCCCGCGCCGTGCCCAACATTCAGGAGGCGCTCCGGTACTTATGTGTACATCAACTTGCGATTGCCGCCTGATCCCCATGTTGTACGCTTCTGCCACAGAACAGCCGCGCGCGCCAGTGAAGCCGAACCGTCCGGCCCCTACCCGGCCCTCTACTCCCGGCCGTGAGCCGAAGCCGACGCGCCCCAGTCCCTCGCCTCCCCCGCGCCGACGCAAGCAGCCGCGCATCCCCGTGCCCGATAGGCCAACGCCGTCACCCAAGCGGCGCACACCGCCTACACGCCCAAGCCAACCGTCCCCCTGACGGGAAGAATCAAACGCTGAGGGTACGGCCGCTTCATGGCCGCTCTGCCGAGGATCGTGCGCAATGAGAAGATGACCCCCTTTTCTTCTCATCGGACCCTCCCACACCATGCCGCGTCCGTTTTCTCCCGCTGATGCACCCGCTCGTCACATTTCTAAAGGCAAGGCCAGCCTCAGCAAACGTACCCTGGCTATGCTCATCGACGGCGTCATCGCGGCCGTCCTCACCTTGCTGCCCTACCTGGGTGGCCTCCTGGCCGCAGCGTACCTCGTCTCACGTGATGGCCTGGAGCTCGACTTCATGCATCGTCGGTCGCTGGGCAAGCACGTGATGGGCCTTAAACCCGTACAGTTGGATGGACATCCGATGGATCTCGAAACCTCCTTCCGGCGCAACTGGATGTTTGGCCTCGGTGGCATCACAGTGTTCTTCGAATGGATTCCACTGCTGGGCGTTTTCGTTGCGATCGTGGTGGGTATCGTCGGGCTCGTGATCGGGCTATACGAGATTTTCAAGGTCCTGAGCGACAGCCAAGGCCGCCGCTGGGGCGACACGATGGCCCACACCCAGGTCATCGAGGGGGACGCGTAGCAGCGCGCGCCGGTAACCGGGTTGGGCCGGCAGCAGGGCGAGACGTTCACAGCGGTTGCGCGTACACGACATGTCTGGTACCTTGCGGTACACTTGCGGTGCTTCGGTACCTTGCAGCGATGCGTCACACCGCATGCCGCGCTTCTTCGCCCAGTCTTACCCTGTTTTATGTCTGACCAGCATTACCTCGTAGCCGCTCGCAAGTACCGCCCCAACCGGTTCGACGAGCTCGTGGCGCAGGAGCACGTCACCTCCACACTCAAGAACGCCTTGCAGCTCGACCGGCTGGCGCACGCCTACCTCTTCAGCGGGCCGCGGGGGGTGGGGAAGACGACCGCCGCCCGCATCTTGGCCAAGGCTATCAACTGCGCCACGCCGCTTGATGAGCGCGAGGACGCCGAGCCGTGCCGCACGTGTGACTCGTGCCGGTCGTTTGAAGCCGGCCGCAGTCTGAACGTGTTTGAGCTGGACGCCGCCTCCAACAACGGCGTGGACGACATCCGGGACTTGCGCGAGAAGGTGCGCATCCCGCCGCAGGGCAACCGGAAGAAGGTCTACATTCTGGATGAAGTCCACATGCTCTCTAAGGCCGCCTTTAATGCGCTGCTGAAGACCCTGGAAGAGCCGCCGCCCCACGCGCTGTTTATCTTCGCCACCACGGAGCCCCACAAGGTGCTCCCCACCATCCTCTCGCGCTGTCAGCGGTTCGATTTTCGGCGGATTCCCGTCCCCGAAATCGTCTCGCACCTGAACTATATTTGCGAGGAGGAGGGCATCACGGCCGACGAAGCCTCGCTGATGCTGCTCGCGCGCAAGGGCGATGGCGCCCTCCGCGATGCCCTCTCGGCCTTCGACCAAGCCGTCTCGCTCTGCGGCACCACCCTCGTGTACGAGGAGCTCGCGGACGCCCTCGGCGTGGTGGGCATCGACAACTACTTTCAGGTCACCGAGCGAATGGCTGCGCGCGACAGCGCCGGCATGCTGCAGCTCGTCAACCGCCTCGTGAGCGCGGGATACGACCTGCAGGAGTTCCTGAGCGGCCTGGCCGAACACCTGCGCAACCTGACGGTCGCCTGCACGATGGACGATGCGACCCTGATTGAGGCCTCCAGTACCATCCAGGAGCGCTATACCGAAGCTGCGGCCGCCTTTCAGGAAGCGACGCTGCTGCGCGCGCTGATGATTGTGGACGATACGGAAGATAAGATCCGCGACAGCCGCCAGCCCCGCCTCAAGCTGGAGCTGGCCCTGCTCAAGATGGCTGCCCTCGGCCACGCCGCCGACCTCCGCGATACGCTGCATCAACTAACCCGCCTTGAAAAACTCGCCCGCGAGGGCAAGCTGCCGGCTACGCTCCCCGGCACCGACGGGTCTTCTGCTGAACCAGCCACCGCGGCCCCGTCCTCGGAAGCGAAATCTACTGCAGGAAAATCTACCGAAGAGAAAAACGTATCTGCGGTAGATTCGCAGGCGCAGCCAGCCGTCAATGAAGCGCGCGAGGACTACGCGCCCGCCCCCGCACTCTCCGAACCCCCTGCCTCTGCGCCCAGCAACACCTCGGCCGAGGCGTCAGAGGAAGCGCCTGCCGCGGCCGCGGCGCCAACAACCGAAGAGACGCCAGTACCAGAGAACGACACAGATGCCTCCTCCGCTCAGGAACAGCGGGACGAAGCGCATCCGCCCGAGCCTCAGGAAGAACAGTCATCAGACGCCCCGGCAGCACCAGCGGCTACGCCGTCTGCTTCCGATACGAAGAAAGCCCCCTCCCCCGCACCGTCGCCGTCTTCCGTTGATGATGACCTCGGTGGGCTCTTCAGCGCCCCGGCCCTTCAGAAAAAGCAGTCCTCCCGCGAGGGGGACGCGAACGGCGGGAGCGGCGGCACGCCCCAAAATCAGCTGGCCGGCGCGGCCCTCTCCGGCGATGGCGACGTGGCCACGCTCGAAGCCCCGCCCACGGCGACGGAGGTTACGACGGAAATCACCCAGCTCAAGCGCATCTGGCCGCAGCTCGTGCAGGCCATCAAACGCAACAATATCGGCCTCGGTAGCGCGCTTCAGCAGGCCGTTCCGCTAAAAACGATGCGGGACACCGCCGTCATTGGCGTAAGCCGCGCGTTCTATAAGCAAACCCTTCAGGCCAAGGCCGATCTGCTGCTAAGCGAACTGCAGGACATGGTCGACCGGCCCATTGAGCGGCTGGAGTTCCGCGTGAAAACCGACATGGCGACCGATGCCCCTCACGACGAAGAGGCCACGTTTGACGTACAGGCCTACCTCAAACAGGAGGCCGAGACCGACCCCGTTATGCGGTCCATCTTCGAACAATTTGGGGGAGAGGTGGTTTGGTAACGTCGCTTGCACGGGGCTTTCCTTCCCCGCCTTTTGCCTCTGCTGGCCCGCTTTTTTCGCACCTACACGCACGGAGTACCCTATATGGCTAACGACGGAATGAACATGGCCGACATGTTCGGCAAAATGATGGAGATGCAGCAGAAGGTACAGGACGCCCAAGCGCAGGTCGCGGACAAGACGACCACCGCAGAAGCCGGCGGGGGGATGGTAAAGGTGACAGCCAACGGCGCCCAGCGCATTACGGCCATCGAGATTGAGTCCACTGTACTGGAAAGCGAAGATCCCGAAATGCTGGAAGACCTGCTCATTGCCGGCATCAACAAGGCGCTGGATGAAGCCGGCGAGATGGCCCAGCAGGAGATGAAAAATGTCGCCGGGGGGATGTTGCCTCCGGGCATGGACCTTAGCCAGCTGGGGCTGTAAGCCACACGGCCGGCCACAACCGCCGGCTCGCAGGAGGGTCCGCCATTCCTTTCGTCTCATTTGCCCGTACGCATGCAGTTCTCTTCAGAATCGGTGGAAGGCCTGGTTGAACAGCTCACCAAGCTGCCCTCCATCGGTCGCAAGACGGCCCAGCGCCTGGCCGCGTTCGTTCTTAAGATGCCGCGCGCTGATGTCGTCGAGATCGCCGAGGCGCTGATTGCGGTGAAGGACCGGGTGCGCGAGTGCAGCATTTGCCACAACGTGACCGACCGCAACCCGTGCGCCATCTGTCGTGCTCCCCGGCGCGACCGCGGCACCATCTGCGTGGTGGAGGACGCGAACGACGTGCTGGCCATTGAGCGGACCGGCGAGTACCGGGGCGTATACCACGTGCTGGGCGGCGTCATCTCGCCGCTCAACGGCATTGGCCCTGAAGACCTCCGCATCCGCGAGCTGATGCGCCGCCTCGTCCCCGCCGACGACATCCCGGACGACGTCCCAGGCACCAACGGCCGTGCCACCCCGGCGGAGGAGACGGATGAGGAAGCGCAGGCCATCATCGACGCACACGCCGCGGCTACGGTCGACGAAATCATTCTGGCGGTAAATCCCAACGTGGAAGGCGACACGACCGCATACTATATCTCGCAGCTCGTCAAGCCTTTGGACGTGTCTGTGACGCGCATTGCCCGCGGCCTCCCCATTGGCGGCGACCTGGAGTATGCCGACGAAGCCACCCTCTCCCGTGCCCTTGAAGGCCGCGGCAGCCTGTAAGCTGCAGCTGGTCGCAACATGGCACTGACAGCGCTGCACGGTTGGTCTCGCAACGCGGCCCTGGTAACGCGGCCCTTGTAACACCATCCTGCGGCGGGCGTTTGTCCGCTGTGGCGCGTTACACAGCCTCCACTATTCCTCCTACACAGCTTCCCCCCTCGAACGCATGAAGATCACCGTGATCGGCGCTGGCGCCATCGGCTCCACTGTGGCGCAGGACCTGCTCCGCAACGACGACGTGCGTCTGGTTCAGATCTGCGACGCCCGGGCCCGCTCGCTGCAGGAGCTTCAGGACGAGGTCCAGAGCGACCGCCTCCGCTCCTTTCAGGTGGATGCCCGCGACCCCAACGTGCTCGCGCCCATCCTGGACGGAAGCGACTGCGTGGTGGGCTGCGTCCCTTCTGGCGTGAACCCGAAGCTGGCGCAGCAGTGCCTGGACCTCGGCATCCACTACTGCGATCTGGGCGGCAGCGAGGATACCGTGCGGCGCACCATGAAGCTGCACGACGAGGCCCGCTCGAAGTCGGTGTGGCTGATGCCCAACTGTGGCCTCGCGCCCGGCCTCTCCAACGTGCTGTGCCTGCGCGGCATCGATCAGTTTGACGAAGTCGATGCCGCCGAGCTGCGGGTGGGCGACGTGCCGCTGTACCCGGAGCCCCCCTTCAACTTTCGCATCTCGTGGTCGGCTGAGAAGGTGATCGAAGACTACACGCAGCCCGTCTACCTCATTGAGGAAGGCGATATCCACGAAGCCGACCCCCTCTCGCACGAGGAGGTTATTCACTTTGACGCCCCGTTCGGACAGATGGAGGCGTTCTGCACGGCGGGAGGCCTCTCCACGCTAACGGACGACCTGCGCGGTAAGGTGCGCACCCTGGACCACAAGACCATCCGCTGGCCTGGCCACGCGCACCAGATGCGGTTCCTTCTGGGGCTCGGGTTTGGCGAGGAGCGCAACATCGACGTGCGGACCCACCTCACCTACCGCGACGTGCTCCGGCGGCGCATGCAGCAGCGGCTGGGCGGTGCGTACGAAGACGCGGTATTGCTGCGCGTCTGCATCCGCGGCCACGTCGACGGCGAAAAGCGGACCCTCGTGTATGAGATGATCGAACGGTACGACGCGGACACAGGCACAACGGCCATGCGCCGCTGCACGAGCATCCCCACTGCCGTGGCCGCCCTGATGCTGGCCTCGCACAACGTCTCGGGCGGAGGGGTCGCGCCCCCTGAAAACGTCCTTCCACGCGAGGCCTATTGCAACAATGTGGCAGACTACGGGCTGGACGTCACCGCGCGCTGGCACGATGGCTATGTCGGCGTCCAGCAGCCCAGTGCCTCTACAGAAGAAGACCTCCAGGCCGA
>CAYFRR010000012.1:0-10056 GCA_964345505.1 uncultured Rhodothermales bacterium | reverse complement strand
TGCCCGGCTCCTCCTCACCAAACAGCAGCATGGACGGGGCGATCGCGTGCGCGGTGATCTCGTCATCGGCATACTCTTCCGTGAAGGCTTCCACAAGCCGTACTCCCCCCTCTTTGGCTGCACTGTAGCCTGGTTGCTGGCCCGCGCCTCCATCAGCGCCATAGGTATCGACCGTTGCACCAACCGGCACCGGGATGTCCGCAGCCCGTTGATCGACACTCGCAACGGACGCGCCCGCATCGGTATACGCAGCGACGAGGCGCTGCCCTAACCGTCCCGCGGCCCCTGTGACAACAACAATCCGATCCTCCATTGAAGATGACATATAGACTTGCTACGTTGGCGAGCGCATAAAGAAAAAAGCAGAACCTACGACCGGGCGGGATGCGCAGCCGGTTCGTTGCTGTGCCATTCAATGTAGGGCATAGCCCTGACGATAACCTACACGATGGCTTAACGCCCGATACCGCCAACGCTACACCCTTCGAAGCATCGCACACATGTGACGGAAACGCAACCCTGCCCTGTGCTTTTAACGCGCCTGTGCAAGCCCACCTGCAGGCGTTTCCACCATCGCACTGCTCTCCTGCTCCATTACCGAGGAAGACACTATACGCCGTATTGTTACCACGACACGCCCGGGCCGATCTCTTCCGGGCGATTCTCTGTACCGCACGCAATTTGTCATTCCCTCTCGTCCTGGTAACCGGTAATGCCGCTGTTCGGCTTCCGGCGTGTGCATGGTTCACTTGTACTCATACGAACGCTGGTCCTGGCCCCGCCTTGCGTGGATGCTGGGCGGGCCCGCTGGGATATGCCTGGTGCTGGTCGCCATGATGCCATGGGCCCCGTCTGACGCGGCAGACGCGGGCCAGCCGCTTGCTCCGTATGGTGTCAGCAGTTCTGGTGTCAGCAATTCTGATGTCAACCGCCCGTCAGCTGATACGCTACGTGCTGACACGTTACGCGCCGACACGTTACGTCTGGACGCACCGAGGGCTGTCCGGATGAACACGCCCCCTCCAGACACCCTCACCCTGCCCCGGCTTCGCCGCAGCGGGTTTGCCGTGGGGCTCCGCGCAGGGCAGGCCGGCCCACCGCTGGTGGCGGTGATGGATACCGTAGACTACCGCCCGCTTCAGACGCCACCGCCGCCCCGGGTGCCCGTCACGATGGCGGCCGATGGGAGCGTGCGCCCGGACACCGCTGGCGTCGGGCCCGACCCGCGCTTCGACCCGTACCTCCGGCCGCTCACGCGGCGCAGGACCGACCGCGCCGCGCCTGCATTGCGCCCCTCCCCCCGGGGCCTGCGCGCGCCTCCCCCACCCGTCCTCCGCCATCAGGTCGTCCTGCGCGAGGATGGACGCTATGAAGCACGCGAGCGCGTGAACGACCGGGACGTCCGCTTGGCCCGCAGCTTCAACCGCTCCACGTACCGGGACCTGCGGGAGCGCACCGAGCGCCGCGCCACCTTTGCGGAACTGGCCGCTGAACGCGAGCGCCTTCGGGCCCGTGAAGGTGCCTCCGGCGTAGGCCTCAACATCGCGGTGCCCGGCGGGCAGCAGAGCCCCTTCACCACCATCTTCGGACAGCCGGAGGTTGATCTGCGCGTGACGGGGCAGGCCGACATCCGCGCCGGGTTCGACTACCGCCAGAGCGATCAGCAGGCCGCACGCACCGGGCAGCCCAGCCAGGTAGACCCCGACTTCCGGCAGGAGCTGCGCCTCGGCGTGACCGGCACCATTGGCGACAAGATGCAGGTGGACGTCAACTGGGACACTGAGCGCGACTTCGACTATCAAAACCAGCTGCGCCTCCGCTACACCGGATACGACGACGAAATCCTGCAGAGCGTGGAAGCCGGGAACGTCTTTCTGGACACGCCTTCCTCCCTCATCCGCGGCGGCCAGAGCCTCTTCGGGATCAAGAGCGAACTGCAGTTTGGCGGGCTGCGGCTCACTACGGTGGCCAGTCAGCAGGAAGGGCAAAGCAACTCGCTATCGGTGTCCGGCGGAGCGGAGCTCACCACGTTTGAACTGCGCCCCACCGACTACGACGAGGGCAGCCATTTCTTCCTCTCGTACTACCACCGGAACCGCTGGGAAGATGCCCACAGCCGCCCGGAGAATGGCCTCATTTTGTTTGATGGGTTTGAGCGCATCACCGACATCGAGGTGTGGAAGCTGGAGACGCGACGCCAGAACGAGGACGACCCCGGCCGGCAGGTGGTGGCCATGGCCGACCTGGGCGAGGCGGAGGAGCTGCTGGCGCTGGCCAACGCGTTCACCACGCCCCAGCTGCCCGAGGAGGCCCGCGACCAGTACACCTACGGCCCGGGTGGCGACGTAGCCACCGAGCTGCGCCCCGGCGAGGCGTCCGCGCGCACTTACCTCGAAGATGTGCGGGGGCTCTCTGCCTCCGACTACCAGACCGGCCAGTTTCAGCGGCTCGATCGGGGGCGGGACTACAACCTCAACGACCGCCTCGGCTACCTTTCCCTCAACCAGCGCCTGCAGGAGAGCGAGGCCCTTGCGGTGGCGTTCCGCTACACCACGCAAGACGGACAGCGCCGGCAGGTGGGCGACTTTGCCTCCGAGAGCGGCGGCAGCGACGGCGGCGCCTCCTCCGACCGCCTCGTGCTCAAGCTCCTGCGCCCCTCCAACCTGCGCACCCCCTCTGACGATCTGGAGACCAACCCAGCCGCCTGGTACTACGAGATGCGCAACCTCTACCGCATCGGCCGCAACATCCAACAGAACGATTTTGAGCTGGACCTCCGCTTTGAGCCGCCGGGCGAGCGTAGCACCGACCGCATCCCCGCCGTGACGGGCCAGGAAACGCTGCTGCAGGTGCTGGGGCTGGACCGCCTCACCGAACAGGGCGCCCCACAGCCGGACAACACGTTCGACTTCACCCCCCTTACCATCGACCAAGGACGCGGGCTGCTCATCTTCCCCTTTCTGGAACCGTTTGGCGACCGGCTCGCGTCCGTCGTCGACGCCAACGCCCCGCCGGCGCAGCAGGCCGACCTCCGCGACGAGCTCGTCTTTCGCAACCTTTATGTGCAACGCAAAGACAACGCCCGGCGCGACGGCCGGCGCGATCTCTACCGGGTGGACGGCAGCTACCGGGGCAGCTCGGAGGGCTTCTTCGACCTCCGCTCCTTTAGTGGGCTGGTGGAAGGCTCCGTCCGCGTCACCTCGAACGGGTCGCAGCTGGAGGAGAACGTCGATTACGTCGTCGACTACCAGGGCGGTACCGTGACCATCACCAACGAGCGCTTTCTGGCCGAAGGGAACGACATTGAGATCGACTACGAGCAGAACGCGGCGACCAACATCCAGCAGAAGACGCTGCTGGGCGCCCGGGCCGACTATCGCTTCTCCGACCGACTGGCCCTGGGCGCTACCGTGATGCGGCTCAGCGAGCGGTCGCTGACCGACAAGTTTCGGGTCGGCGAGGAGCCCATATCCAACATGATCTGGGGACTGGACGGCAGCCTGGACCTGGAGCCGCAGTGGCTCACGCGCGCCGTCAACACACTGCCGCTGGTTCAGACCCGCGCCCCCAGCTCCATCACGCTCTCCGGGGAGCTGGCGCAGCTGCGGCCCGGCCACTCGCAGACGCAGGCCTTCCGCAGCGCCGAGCGTTCCCTCGACGACCAGGGCCGCAGCTTTGCCCCGGATGAGCAGCAGGGCGTCTCATTTATCGACGACTTCGAGAGCTTCGAGAACACCTTCTCGCTGAGCCAGCCTGAGCCCTGGCTCATCAGCTCGGCGCCCGACTCTATCGGAGCGGTGGGCACGCTGCCAGGCGTAATCGGGGACTCCCTCCGCACCAACTTCCGGGCGTCCCTTGGCTGGTACCAGCTCAATGCCAACGTGCTGCGGGAGCTGGGAGAGGACCCGCAGGACCCCACCAGCTCTGCCATCGCGCTGGTGCCTACCGAGGATATCTTCCCCGGCCGCGAGACGCTGCGACGGGATAACGTGACGCAGACGCTGGACCTGTACATCAACCCGCAGGAGCGCGGCCCCTACAATTACACCACGGACCTCCGGGGCTTTCTGGATCGCCCGCAAGACACCTGGGCCGGCATCTCCCGCAGCCTGCCCGACCGGTTTACCGACTTCAGCCTCAATAACATCGAGTTTGTCGAGTTCATCGTGCAGGTGCACAGCGACGCTGGGGACGCCGATCCGGACGCCCAGCTCTACGTGGATCTCGGGTTGATCTCGGAAGACATCCTGCCCAACGGGCGCCTCAATACCGAGGACGGGCTCTCGGTCTCCAACTCCCTCAGCCAGGCCAGCCTGGATACCTGGGGGCGCCGGCCGTCGACCACACCCAACCGCGCGGTAGACTTCGACCGCGAGTCGCGGCGCTCGCAGGACGTCGGGTTGGATGGGCTGGCTTCGTACCCCGACAATGACTTCCCGGAAGCCTTCACCGCGCAGTCGGTTTTCCGCCGCGTGACGGACGCGCTGGACCCCAGCGACCCGAACCCGCGCTACCGCGCCGAAGCCGCCAAGATGCGCGACAACCCCTCCGGGGACAGCTACTATTACTTCACCGACGGCTTCTTTGCCAATCCTGAGTTCTTCCCGCCGGAGCTCTATCCCAACGGCGTGCCGCTCCAACAGCGGTTCTCGCGCTACAACGCAGGCTATGAACTCAGCACCTTCGAGGGGCAAAACATCCTCGCGAGCGACCGCACCCAGCGCCGCGGGCGCACCAGCCGTCCGGTTACGGAAGACCTCAACAACAACGGCGTGCTGGACACGGAGAACAGCTACTTCCAGTATGCCGTGCCCCTCAACGAAGAGACGCTCCGCGCACAGTCCGACCCCGAGGCCACCGACAATTTCGTGGTAGAGCGCATCAGCGAATCGGACGATGGGAAGGGCTGGTACCTCGTCCGTATCCCGATCCGCAACCCCGGCCGCAGCGTGGGGGGCATCCAGGACTTCGGCCGGATTGAGACGATGCGCCTGTGGACCACCGGGCACACCAGCCCCACCACGCTGCGCTTTGCGAAGGTGGAGCTCGTCGGCAGTCAGTGGCGCGACTCCGAGGAGGTCGCGTTGGAAGAAAACAACGTGACACCGACTGACCTGGAGACCTCCCGCGTGTTCGTGGAGAGCATCAACACAGAAGAGAACGCGGCCATCTACCGGCGCCCGGTCGGCTCGCTGGTGGCGCAGGTGCGTGACCCCAGCGGGGGGCAGGTCGACGGCCGGGAGCAGGCGATAGTTTTGCGCATGGAAAACCTGGAGGCCGACCGCCAGCGCGGGGTCTTCCGCACGTACGGGCAGCCGTTCGATCTGCTGAAGTACAGCAACCTGCGCATGTTTGCCCACTTCCACGGGCGCCTGGCCTCGGGTGAGAGCCTGGCGGATCTGGCTGAGCGCGATCTGGACGAGGCGCGCAAAAAAGCCCGCCTCTTTGTGCGGCTGGGCTCTAACGAGACGGACGACTTCTACGAGTACGAGCAGCCCCTCACCCCGAGCCGCCCCACCTCGGGCAATGCCGATGAGCTGTGGCAGACGTTCGTCTCTTTTGATGGAGAGCCCGGCGTGAACCTGGGCTCGATGAATATTGAGCTGGCCGCCCTCAACCAGCTCAAGTTCATTCGTGACCAGCGCGCGGAGCCCACAGATGAAATTTTCTATGCCAACGACGCGGACCTTCAGCCCCGCCCTTCCTCGTTTGCTCCGCCCGGCACGCGGCTGGGCATCAAAGGCACGCCCTCGCTGGAGCGGGTGTCCAGCATTGTCATCGGGATCCGCACGCCGGCCGCGGACGAGGGCGGCGACCCCATTGAGGAAGCGGTGCTGTGGATGAATGAGCTGCGCGTGACCGGCTACGACGAGCGCGCCGGCTGGGCCGGCCTCTTTGACGCCGACGTGCGCCTGGCCGACCTCGGCCGCGTCCGGGGCAACTATCAGTTTCAGACCGATGGCTTTGGATCGTTGGCCAGTACGCTGGACGACCGTGAGCAGCGGGACACCGAGAACTGGTCGCTCAGCAGCGAGCTGAATGCCGATCGCCTCCTGCCGCAACGCTATGGCTGGTCCATCCCGCTGTCGATGCAGCTGCGCTCCAGTACCCGCTCGCCCCGATTCGATCCTGACCGGGGGGACATCCGCGTGGAAGAACTCCTCGCGGCCGTGGGCGAAGACGAAACCCTGACGGAAGACCAGCGCGGACTGCAGCAAGACGCCATCGCGCGCGGTGCGCAGACGGCCGATCTCTCGCGCTCCTTCACCGCGCGGCTGCAAAAATCAGGCTCCAGCGCCCCGCTCCTGCGCTACACGGTCGACGCCCTCGCCCTCAGCTACTCCTATTCCGACACCGAGCAGCGCTCGCCCAACCAACAGTTTAACGATCGCTGGAGCTGGAATACCTCCGCCAGCTACCGCCTCAACATTCGCAACCCCGCCACCGTCACCCTCTTTGGTTTCCTGCGGGAGGTGCCGCTCCTGAACGCCATCAGCGACCTGGACTTCCGGTACCTGCCGCAGTCGATCAACCTCTCCGGCACCGCTGCCCGCCGCTTTAGCGCCTCGCGGGAGCGCCCCGACATCAACCGCATCTTCGACGAGGATGCGCTGCTCAACCTGGACTTCCCGCTGCGCCAGCAGCAGTCCTTCACGCACGGGCGCACGTTCGACGTGCAGTACAACCCCTTCGGATTCCTCAACATGAGCCTGAGCACCAACACCGAGCAGTCGCTGAATGCGCTGGCGGCGGACTCGCTTTTTTCGGTGACCATCACCGATCCCGACCGGGAGCGCGTTGAGCGCGTGCTGGACGGCCGCTCGCTGGACCAGGCGCTGGCCCAGGGCGAGATCAGCGAGGAAGACATCGGCGTTACCGCGTTTGAGTCGGCCCGCATTGCCCCTGTCTCCAGCGACCGCGTCCTCAGCCGCCTGCTGGCCGGCGATTCCCGCGTGCACACGGACCGCCACCAGCAGGGCTTCACGGGTACCTTCCGGCCGCGGTTTGAGGCGGTGGCCTTCCTGGACTGGATTAGCCTCCAGGACGTGGTCTACAGTGCCGACTACAACTGGCGCAATGCCTCCTTCGGCAGCACCTCGGGCGCCACGGTGAGCAACCGCGTCAGCCTCCGCACCGGGGTGACGCTGCGCATGCTGGATCTCTTCCGCAAGATCCCGGGCTACGAGGCGCTTGAGGCGCAGGAGCAGGAGCGCCGCCGTGGCGGCAGCGCCGACGAGGAGGAGGGCGGCCTGCCCCTCCCCAACCCGCTGCACCTGCTGCGGCGGACGTTCCTCGGGCTCACCAGCGCGCGCGACGTGCAGGTCACCTACTCCACCGGCCGCAACGCGCAGTCCTCGAACGTGGGCCGCCTCGGCGACGAGCCCGGAGAGGTAGAAACCAACTATAGCCTGCTGGATGCTTTCCGGGGCGACGGGCCGTCGCTTGGCTATCGGTTTGGCTTCCAGCGCTCCATCGCCCCGCGCCAGCGCTTGCTGGACCCCTCGCTGCAGGTGGCCGACAACAAGCAGGACACGCACCAGCTGCAGGCCCGCACCACGCTGCAGATGAGCCCCTCGCTGCGCGTGAACCTGAACTGGCGGCTGGACTGGAGCGAGCAGCTCGACCGCACCTTTGCACTCTCGGAAAGCGGGGGCGTCCGCTCGAATGCCACCGAGCGCGGCAACACGAACGTGTCGGTGTGGGCGTTTGGGGCGGACTACCTCGCCTTCTTTGAGCGCCAGCTCGACACCTTCCGCGAAGCCAACGCGGCCACCCCGCCCGGCGAGCCCATTGATGCCGGCAGCGGGCGCGCCGTCCTCACCAACCAGACCACCACCGAGGACTTCCGCGACATTTTCACGACCAGCTTTGGCCTGCTGGATGGCCGCGGCCTGCTGCCCTTCCCCATGCCCGGCTGGACGGTCAACTACTCGGGCCTTAGCAGCTGGCCGATCCTACGGTCGCTCACCCAGAGCGTGACGCTGCGGCACGGCTACAGCGCCGACTTCGGCTCCGACTTCCGCACCAACGCCTCGGCAGACGACCGCGGCAGCTTCTCGCTGGGGGGGCGGGAGATCCTGTTTGACCTGCCCGAGATCGACATCGGCAGCATGCGCGTCAACGAGCGCTTCCAGCCGTTCATCGGGGTAGACCTGACGTGGCGCGGTAACCTGCAGACGAACGTCTCCTGGAACCGCAGCAACAGCTACACCCTCAGCACGGGCGACAATGCCGTACGCGAGAACGAGACGAGCGAGGTGAGTGCCTCCATCAGCTTTCAGCGGCAGGGCCTCAGCATTCCGCTGCTGCCGGTGCGCCGCCTCAACAACCGCATCACGCTGCGGCTGACCGTCACCCGCTCCGTCAGCGATCAGCGCCGACATTCCCTGCTCTCCGGCCTGCAGCAGGCCACGCTCGACCCCGACTTCCCCATCGAAGACGCCATCAGCGACGACAACTCCACGGTCGTCTCTTCCACCGAGCGCTTCACCCTCAATCCGCAGATCACCTACCAGTTCAGCAACCGGGTGACAGCAGATTTCTTCCTGCAGTACGAGCAGTTTGACGACTTCCGCCTGGCCGGCACCACCAACGTGAACGGCGGCTTTAACGTGCGGGTGAGTTTGGCGAATTAGGGGGATGAAGCATCGCGCCGACGCTGACCTCACGCGTGACCTGCGTGTCACCCGGCCCTAACGCACCGGGTACCACCTCTCCCTTCACCGCCTGTGCCCCCCACTGCTCGTCGCGTCCGTCCTGGGCGCGACGCACTCGCGAGCCGTCTCGGCTCATGCGGCGGCAGTAGGGGTGCACCGGCGACATCCGGTGAGGTGCGTGTAATTTGAGATGGTGGACCCACGACGGTCGGACCGGGACGATCCTAAGGAGCATCCCCACCGAGACGGTGGGGACGAGGGCCGGGGTTTACCTCGATCCCATGCTCTGCGTGAGATCGCACCTGCAGCACGCTCCGCGTGCGAGGATCCGGGCCCGCCACCGCTTATGCTTCCGACTACCCACTTCCTCGCCTACCACCAAACAGCTGACGCCCACCAATCAGTTGCCTCAAAATGGCCGCGCTGTTCGTCCACGCAGAAGCCCCTCCACAGCCCCGGACGGGGGACCGCCCATCCACATGCACCGACGCGGCGCATCGGCGCGAGGAACACCCGCCTCCAACATACGACGCCGGGCGAACTGTTGAAGGGCGCCGGCGGGATTTCTTGGGCCACGGTGGCGACCCCACAGTGGGCGAAATTCTGACGTTATGGATAAGACCTGATATGTGTCTACAGGGCAGGACCAACGTGACCGATCTACCAGACCCGCTATGTCGTACGATCCCAACAAACACCACCGCCGGTCCATCCGCCTGCCCTCGTGGGATTACCGCTGGCCCGGGACGTATTTCGTTACCGTGTGCACGCACCGTCGCACCCCATTATTCGGCGACGTGGTGGACGGCCGGATGCGGGTGTCGGCGTTTGGGCGGGTGGTGGTGGAGGAATGGTATCGCACCGAGCGGGTGCGCGCCAACGTGGCGTTGGATGCGTTCGTGGTGATGCCGGACCATATCCACGGCATCGTTATCATCACCGAGGCGTCCACCGATGCCCGTAGGGTCACGGCGCGCCGTGACCCTACCCGTTCCAACCGGCAATTCGGCCACCCCCAACCCGGATCATTACCCACCATCGTCGGCGCGTTCAAATCCGCCGCCACGAAACGCATCAACCGGATGCGTGGCACGCCAGGCGCCCCGGTGTGGCAACGGAATTATTGGGAACGGATCGTACGCGACGAGGACGAAATGAACGCCATCCGCCAATACATCACCGATAACCCCGCACGGTGGCACCACGACCGATCCCATCCGGCTACGGGAGCATATACCGGCTGATCTCGAGTTTTGGACGCATTTGCACCGCATAGAGGATATCTGGCTCACTGTATCGCGAGACCACGGCAATACCGACTGCCGCAGTCTGTAGATCATAACTGGTTATAAAATTTCCATTCCAATCGAAAACGCGAACCAAGTTAGCCCAGCCACCT
>CAYFRR010000011.1:28440-32699 GCA_964345505.1 uncultured Rhodothermales bacterium | reverse complement strand
GACCCCGGCCGCTTTGAAGCGCTGGACACCCTGTACCTCGGCCGCTCAGCCGACGCGGTGACGGCCTACACGGTAACCTCCGTCCGGCATCAGCAGACCAAGAAAGGCCCGCTGGTGCTGACACGGCTCGATGGCGTGGACGGGCGTGAAGCCGCCGAACGGCTCAAAGGAGCAACGGTCTACGCCTTGCTCGACGCCTTGCCGGTGTCGGATGATGAGGTCTTCCTGCACGATCTCGTAGGCCTTGCCGTTGAGACGGACACCGGCGAGCCGGTTGGCACTGTGCGCGACATCCTCGACACGCCGGCTAATCCGGTGTACGTGGTGGCCCGCCCCGGCAAAGCCGACGCGATGATCCCGGGCGTACCGGCCTTCATCGATGAACTGAATCCGGAAGACGGCCGCATTGTCATCCGCCCCATTGAAGGACTGCTCGACTGAAGTCTTGAGCCCGCAGGACATACACGGAAATAGTAAGCGAACGCTGCTCGGCGCCATGCGCATCGACATCATCACGGCATTGCCGCAAATTGTGGAGGGGCCGCTCGACCAGAGCATCCTCCATCGGGCCCAGGACAAGGGGCTCGTGACGGTGCATGTGCATGACCTTCGCGATTTCGCGACGGACAAGCATCGGCAAATCGACGACTATCCGTATGGCGGCGGCGCTGGCATGGTGCTGAAGCCGGAGCCGCTCTTTGCAGCCGTGGCGCACGTGAAGGCGACAGCCGACGCGACGCCAGACGAGATCATCTTCCTCACCCCAGACGGCGAGGTGCTCGACCAGCCGATGGCGAACGCGCTGTCGCTGCAGGAGCACCTGGTGCTTATCGCCGGCCACTACAAGGGGATCGACCAGCGCGTGCGCGATGCCCTCGTCACGCGCGAGGTATCGATTGGCGACTACGTCCTCAGCGGAGGCGAACTTCCGGCGCTGGTGCTGGTTGACGCGGTCGCACGATTAATCCCTGGAGTCTTGGGCGACGCGCAGTCCGCCCTCAGTGACTCGTTTCAGGAAGACGTGCTCGATGCGCCGGTCTACACCCGCCCCGCATCCTTCCGCGGCCGCGATGTGCCGGACGTGTTGCGCTCTGGCGACCACCAGCGCATTGCTGAATGGCGAGCCACACAGCGTCGCCAGAAAACCGCTGAGCGCCGGCCTGACCTGCTACACGATACAACAGACCCCACGTCATAAGCGCCACTGCGCGCCCCGGCCTGCGCCGGGTATTTTCATTCCCTATAGTTACTAAACCCCCGCACGTCATGGCTACCGATCTTATGAACTTGGTCGAAGCGACGCAATTTCGCGACGACCATCCTGACTTTAAACCCGGCGACACGGTAACCGTCCACGTACGGGTCGTGGAAGGGGACAAGGAGCGTATTCAGCTCTTCAAGGGCGTCGTGATCCGGCAGCGCGGCTCCGGGGCGAACAAGACGTTCACCGTGCGCAAGGTGTCCGGTGGGATCGGCGTCGAACGGACCTTCCCGCTGCACTCGCCGCGCATTGCGATGATTGACTTGGACCGCCAGGGACGCGTCCGCCGCTCCAAGCTATACTTCCTGCGCGACCGCAAGGGCAAGTCCGCCCGCATCCGGGAGCGCATGCGCGACAACAAGTCGTAGCCGGTCTGCCTTCTCTCCGCTCCACTACGGAGCGGCCGCACCCGCCGCTTCTCCTTGAGACGGCGGGTTTTTGTTGCGCCCTCTGGCGCGTTGGTTTTTTTCTCATCGCTCTATACCGTCATGCAGCTTGCCATCTGGGACTACCCGCCGGCCGAGTTTATGGTATCGGCCCGCGATGATATCGATACGCCTATTACCCTCCGCGTCACCCGAGCAGACATGCGGCAGTGCGCCGAGCTGCTCACCGGGGGGCAGGTAGACGTGGCGCTGGTGCCGACGCTGGTGCCACTCACCAACCCCAAGGCCGTTGACGTACTGCCGGCGGTCGCGCTGTCCACGTGGGCCTATCCGTACGCCAAAATTCTGCTCCGGCACGGACTCAGCCAAATCCGCAGCGTAGCCTACGATCCAGCGTACCCGCAGGAGGCGCTATTGGCTCGCATCGTCCTGAAAGAGCACTACGGGATGGTGCCCGAATTCATCGGCCTTGAAGGCGCCTCGGTCGCGGAGATTGCCGCGGCGGATACGGACGCCCGGCTGGTGATCGGTACCGAAGTCGCCACCCGCTCGTACGACGACCTCGCGCTGGACCTCGGGCAAGAGTGGTTTGAGCACGCCAAGTACCCGATGGTCTGGGGGGTCTTCGCCATGCGGAAGGGCACCGCGTCGCCAGATGCCGTGCGCTCCGTGCGCGATCTGGTGAAAGCCTCCGCCGAGCGCCGCCGCCTCTGGGTGCAATCGCAGGAGACCTCCCCCGCGCTGCACGAGTTTTATCAGGACGGGCTCCGCGTGCGCTTTGATGATCTGGCCATCGCCAGCCTCACGGAGTTTCGGCAGCACCTCTTCTACTACGATGTGGTAGATGACATGCCAGAGATGCCGTTCTACTTTCTGCCGGATGAGGAAGAGCAGGACACGGACCGGCGGCCGCTGCTCTAACAGCGATAGCCATACGCTGGACCTGCGCCTACATCCCTTCCACCCTACATCCTCTCCCCGTCGTTTCCCTCTGCCCCGCAATCCTCCGACGCTATGAGCGGCATTAAAATCGTCACCAAAAATCGCAAGGCGCGGCACGAATACCGTATCGAGGAAACCGCTGAGGCTGGCATTCGGCTGAAGGGCACCGAGGTGAAGGCCATTCGGGAAGGCCGGATCAACCTGGGTGAGGCGTACTGCGACGTGGAAGGCGGGGAGATGTACCTCATCAACGCCCACATCTCGCCCTACTCGCACGGGAATCAGCAAAACCACGAGCCGCGCCGCCGCCGGAAGCTCCTGCTGCACAAGCACGAAATCCGCAAGTTTGACAAAGCTACCTCGCAGCAGGGCTACACCATCGTCCCGCTGATGCTCTATTTCAAGCGCGGCATCGCTAAGCTGGAGATAGGTATCGGGAAAGGGAAGAAGCTCCACGACAAGCGCGAAGACATCGCCGAGCGCGACACCAAGCGTCGTATGCAGCAACAGATCAACAAGTACAACCGCCGGTAGCCCCGGCGCTCATCCATCGCCACCGACCGACCCATCATGCCGACGTTTCCTCCCATCGACGAACAACTAAAGCAGATCCGCCGTGGGGTGGAAGACATCGTGCCGGAGGCCGCCCTCGTGAAAAAGCTGGAGCGGGCCGAAGCTACCGGCACGCCCCTGACTGTTAAGCTCGGCTGCGACCCGAGCCGTCCCGATCTCCACATCGGGCATGCGGTGGTGCTCCGCAAGCTGCGGCAGTTTCAGGACCTGGGGCATCAAGCCGTGCTCATCATTGGCGACTTCACCGGGATGATTGGCGACCCAAGTGGCCGCTCCAAGACGCGCCCGGCGCTCACCTTTGAGGAGACGCGCGAAAACGGGCGGACGTATTTCGAGCAGGCCTCGAAGATTCTCGACCCCGAAAAGACGCGCATCGTGTACAACTCGGAGTGGCTGGAGGCCATGTCGTTTAGCGACGTGATTGAGCTGGCCGGCACGTACACGGTGGCGCGGATGCTGGAGCGCGACGACTTTGAGCAGCGCTACACGGCCGGCGCGCCCATCGGCGTACACGAGTTTCTGTACCCGCTGGCCCAGGCGCAGGACTCGGTGGCCATCGAGGCCGACGTCGAGCTGGGCGGTACCGATCAACGGTTCAACCTCCTCGTGGGCCGGTCGGTGCAGCAAGCCAAAGGGCTCGACCCGCAGGTGTGTCTGCTGCTGCCCCTGCTGGAAGGCACCAGCGGCGGCGAGAAAATGTCGAAGTCATTGGATAACTACATCGGCATCGACGAGGCGCCGGAAGAGATGTACGGCAAGGCGCTGTCCATCCCCGACGATCTGATCTACCGCTACTTTGAGCTGGCCACGGATGCCCCGACGGACGACCTGGAACGCCTCCACACGTTTGCCCAGGAGAACCCGCGGGACGCGAAGCATGAACTGGCTCACACGCTGGTGGCCCTGTACCACAGCGACGCTGCAGCCGACGAGGCGCGCGCGCATTTCCAGAAGACGGTCATTGAAGGCGAAGTGCCGGATGACCTGGAGACGTTTACGCCAACGCCCGATCAGGATACCCACATCGGCCTGTTGAACCTAATGTCGCAGGCGGGGCTAACGGAGTCTAACAGCGAGGCGCGCCGCCTTATCAAGCA
>CAYFRR010000011.1:0-28340 GCA_964345505.1 uncultured Rhodothermales bacterium | reverse complement strand
TGTCGCAGGCGGGGCTAACGGAGTCTAACAGCGAGGCGCGCCGCCTTATCAAGCAGAACGCGGTCTCGATTGATGGCACGAAGGTGGAGAACTGGAAGCGCACCATCGACCTGGCCACGGAGCCGCCGTTTGTGCTGCAGGTGGGCAAGCGGCGCTACGTGCGGATCACTTCTGAAGAGTAAATTGGGTATGGGCGTGTGGGAGTGTTGCTGAGCGAGGCTGAGGCGATCTACCTATAATGTGCAGTCGCCTCCGTTGCAGAGCTTGTTGATCAGGGACTCTGCTGCCTCTCACGCTTGCTGTACGCGGGCGTCCATGCCATCGACTTTTTCGGTGAGGCTGTCCTTGTAAGCGTCCAGTGCTTCCGCCAGTGCGGGGTCGCTGAGGGCTAAGATCTGCACAGCCAACAAGGCAGCATTGGCCGCGCCGCCGATGGCGACGGTAGCTACGGGTACGCCCGTCGGCATCTGCACGATGGACAGGAGGGAGTCCAGTCCGCTCAGCTTGCTCGACTTCACGGGTACGCCGATGACGGGCAGCGTCGTAGCTGCTGCGAGCATCCCTGGAAGGTGAGCCGCACCCCCGGCCCCGCCGATTAGTACCTGCAGGCCGCGGCTCCGTGCCTCCTGCGCGTACGTCAGCATCCGCTGCGGCGTGCGATGCGCCGAGAGCACGCGTGTCTCGAACGACACATCGAAGTCGCGCAGCGTGTCTATGGCGTCTTGCATGGTGGGGAGGTCGGATTCGCTGCCCATGGCAACGCCTACGCGGGGGGAGGGCATGAGGGAGTTTCGGTGTGGGAGTTTGGGAGTGGTACAGCGTGAGTTGTCACAGCGTGAGGTAGCCGGCGGCGCGTTCGGCGCGTTCGCGTACGGAGGCGCGGTCACTGCCGGTGACGGTCACGTGGCCGAGCTTGCGCTCGGGGTAGACGGCCGGTTTGCCATAGATGTGAACGGCCGCGCCGGGCACGCCCAGCGCGTCGGTCCAGCCCGTGGGGCGGGCGCGCCCTTTGCGGGTGCCGAGGACGTTGGCCATCACCGCCACCGGGTCGCGCAGCGCCGGCGGCCCCAGCGGGAGGTCCATCACAGCCCGCACGTGGTTGGCAAACTGCGAGGTCTGGCATCCCTCGATGGTGTAATGGCCGGTGTTGTGGGGGCGCGGGGCGAGTTCGTTGACGAGCACCTGTCCGTCTTCCATCTCGAACAGCTCCACCGCGGTAATGCCTACGCCGTTCACGGCTTCCACGGCGTCGTGGGCCACGGCCTGCGCCTTGTCGCGCACGGCCTCGGAGATGGCGGCCGGAGCCTCCACGCGCTTGCAGCGGTGGTCCTCCTGCAGCGTAAAGACGACAGGATAGGTGACGCTCTGGCCGTCGGGGCGGCGGGCGATAAGCACCGCCAGCTCACGGACAAACGGGGCGAAGGCCTCTACCAGCAGGCCGTCCTCGGCGGCAAGCTCATCCCATCCCGCTTCAACGTCTTCAGGCGAGCGCACCGTGGCGTTTCCGTACCCGTCGTACGAGCCTTCGTACTTTTTCAGCAGGGCTGGAAAGCCCACCTGCCGCACGGCGTCCTGGGCCTCGGCCAGGGTGGCGCAGCGGGTGAACGACGGCATGGGCAGCCCGGCATCGCGCAGCGCCTCTTTCTGCCGGCCCTTGTGGCGAATGGTGTGGACGGTGTCGGGGTGGGGCCAGACCGTTGTTTCGGGGGCCGCCTCCAAGAGGCAATCTGCCGGAGCCCACTCGCTCTCTACCGTAACCACATCGCAGGCACTCGCGAAGTCGCGCAGCACCTCGGGGTCCGTCCAGTCGGCCACGACCGCGTCGCCGACCTCCCGCATGGGACCGGCAGGCTTAGGGGAAAGCAGCCGCACGTGGATGCCCATGGGGATCGCGGCCAGCGCCATCATGCGGCCGAGCTGGCCGCCGCCAAGGATGCCAAGGGTAGGAAAGTGGTCTTCCGTAAAATCAGGCATGAGCCGTCAGGCATCTTCTTCGCGCGCGTTCAAAAAGTCGTTCAGTTCCTCGATGTCGCCCACCAGCACGTCGCGCGCCTTCGAGCCGACAAACGGGCCGACCACCCCGGCTTCCTCCAGCTGGTCTACGATGCGGGCGGCGCGGGTGTAGCCTACCGCCAGCTTGCGCTGGAGCAGCGAGACGGAGCCCTGCTGATGCTGCACGATGATGCGGGCGGCCTTGTCAAACAGCTCATCCGTGTCCTCTACGCCCAGCGCGGTGGCCAGCTCACTGTCGTTGTTCTCCTCGGACGGCGGCAGCAGATAAGGCCCGCGGCGCGTTTGCGCGGCTACATGGTCGACGATCCGGTTCACCTCTTCGCCTGAAATGAACGGCGCCTGCAGGCGCGTCAGGAAGTTGCCGCGCATGTAGAGCATGTCGCCGTTGCCCACCAACCCCTCGGCGCCGCCGACGTCCAGGATGGTGCGGGAGTCAATGCGCGACGGCACCTGATAGGCGATGCGGGCAGGGAAGTTGGCCTTGATGAGGCCTGTGATTACGTCCGTCGAGGGGCGCTGCGTGGCGAGCACCAGATGAATGCCCACGGCCCGGGCCATCTGCGCCAGGCGGGTGATGGGTTCCTCGATGTCTTTGCCGGCCGTCATCATGAGGTCGGCCAACTCGTCTACCACCACCACGATGTACGGCAGATGCTCGTGGTCATCGTCCTCCGAAATCTTGCCGTCGGCCAGGCGCTTGTTGTACTCCACGATGGACCGTGCGCTGCCTTTCGACAGCAGGTCGTAGCGGCGTTCCATTTCTTTCTCGCAACTCTTCAGCACCCCCAATGCCTCCTCAAAGTCGGTCGTGATGGGCTCCTCCAGATCGTCCGGAATGGCCAGGTAGTGCTCGATCAGGCCACCATACTGCTGCAGCTCAATTTTCTTGGGGTCGATCATCACAAACTTCAGATCCCGCGGATGGCAGGCGTAGATGAGCCCGATGATCAGGTTGTTGAGGCCTACGGATTTCCCCGAGCCGGTGGCGCCGGCGATCAGCAGGTGCGGCATCTTGGCCAGGTCGATAAGGTAGACCTTGCCCTCAATCGTTTTGCCCATGGCGATGGGCAGCAGGTGCTTCGACTCCTGAAACTTGGCCGTTCCCACGACGTCGCGGAGGCGGACGAGCTCGCGGTTGCGGTTGGGCACTTCCACGCCCACGGCCGACTTGCCGGGAATGGGGGCAATCATGCGGATGCTCTGTGCGGCCATGGCCATCGCGAGGTCATCTTCCAGCGACTTGATGCGGCTGACCTTCACGCCCGGCGCGGGGGTGAGCTCGTAGCGCGTAACCGTGGGCCCGGGTACGGCTTCGATGTTGGAGATCTCGATGTTGTAGGTTTCCAGCTTGGCCAGCAGGGTGTCCTTGTTTTGCTCCAGTTCCTCCTGATCGACGCGCGGTCCGTTGCGGTCGGGCTCGTCCAAGAGGTCCAGGGCCGGAAATTCGTACGGCGCATCGTCTGGCGTGGCATCTTCGGCGCGCGCTTGAGTGTCAGCCTTTTCTTCCTCTACGCGCTTCCGCACGGTCAGCTCAATGCCGGTCTCTTCCTCCGCAGGAGACGGGGAGGACGTGGTCTCAGAGGCGGGTGCCGGCGCCTGGTCCCCGCCAGACGCGGGTTGAGACGACGGGGGCGTTGACGGGGAGGCGGGAGGTGGGGCTGCGGGGCGTTCGGATGGGGAGGTCGGCCTCTCCTGCTGCCCCGCCCGGAACCGGTCGTTCAGGCGGGGGCCGCCGTTATAGGGCCGGAAGGCAGGATCCTCCGATGCGGGTGGAGCAGGGGCAGGCGGTGGAGCGGGGGGGGGCTGCGATGATGCCTTCGATGACTTTTTTGGCGATGCAGCGGCAGAGGCACGGGCGGGCGTGGCCTTCGGCGCTTCGGCCTGTTGCGCCTTCTGCTTCTCGGCCCGGAGCGCCGCCCGTTCCTCGCGCCGCTCCACCTGTCGTTCCTTCAGTTCCCCCGTCCAGCGCGCAAACCCATCGCGCGCGCCCTGCAGGCTTTGCTCCACGCGGTCCAGCGAGCGCTGAATGTCGTGGTCGACGATCATCAATGCGGTGATGAGCAGCAGCAGGGTCAGCGCGATGAACGACCCGGCGGCTCCCAGCACATGCTGCAGCCAGCCGGCCACGCCCATGCCTACCACGCCGCTCCAGTGGGCCACATCGGCCTCCAGGCTATGGCCAAACCATCCGATGACGGTTGCCATAATGAAGGCGCCGAGCCCAAGCAGCACCGTCAGCAGCGGCAGGTACACCGTCTTCTGCCCTCGAAAGGTGACGTAGCCCCAGGCAGAGAGCAGGCCCAGCAGCAGCAGCGAGCAGTACCCGATGAACTGCGGTACGAGCGCCTGCGCCAGCAGCGCCCCGAGGTGGCCGCCTGCGTTCTGGACCTCGCCCCCACCGCCCGGGCTTAGTGCGGCCCAGACCGACGTGTCGGCCAGCAGGGCATCATCGGCCGGGTGGTAGGTGACAACAGCCAGCGCCACCAGCAGCGCCAGCCCCATCACCAGCAGGCCCAGAATCTCTTTACGGCGCTGGTCGGAGATAAAGCTTCTGCCGTCCGTTGCCTTTTTGCTTTTTTTGCGAGCAGCCATGGCCTTCAAGGTACAACGATAAGAGGAGCAATCCAACCGCAGGCAGTACAACGTGCCACGCTACGACCGAAGCACAAGGCGATTGTCGATATAGGTGGGTACGACGGGCAGGACGTCTTGCTGGAAGGCGTACGCCACGTCGTCGGCGTAGCCCTTAGCGGCCAGCGCCCGAGCATGCGATCCGTGCTGGAGCACATCCTGCAGCCGGCCGGCGTCCTGCTGGTACTGGGTAAGGGCGATGTGAGCGGTATCCGATAGCGTGTCGGGTCGTTCCCCATCCCACAACAAATGAAGCAGCAGGCCGGCACAGAGCGTGTCCTCCAGCGCTACATGGTCGTGATGCCCGGCACACACCAGGGTGGCGTCAAGCCCGCGGGTGCGGATGTCGTCCACCACCGCCTGCGCATTCAGAAACGCGCCAACGGTAAGGTGCGTCGCCCCATTGGCGCGGGCCAGAGCGCGGGTGCCATTGGTCGTGTTGAGGATAACGGTGCGCCCCGTCACAGTCGCCTCGTCGTACTCCAGCGGCGAGTTGCCCAGGTGATAGCCTTCAATCTTGTCGCTTTTCCGCTCGCCGCCCAGCAGGTACGTGGCCGGGTCCATGTTGGAGGCGATTTTGCCCGCCTCTTCCATGTCGGGCACAGGCACCACGGCTCGGGCGCCGTGATGTAGCGCCGTGATGATGGTAGACGAGGCGCGGAGTACGTCCAGCACCACGACGGTGCGACCGCGCACATCATCGTCGGAGACGGGGTGACTGGTGAGGAAGACGTCGATTGTCATGAGCAGGGCAGAGGGGAAGGAGGGCGGTACGCTTCGCGAGTCGGGGGAGGGCGCTGGCAGGGGCGTCCGGCAGGAGCAGGCAGGTCAGGTGTGGAACGGGGGCTTGGCGACGGTCGCGGCCCGCAGGCGACCGCGCATCGATACATGGAGGGTAGCGCCGGGTGCGGTGAAGGCCTCCTCGTTGCGGACGTAGCCCAGGCCGATGCCCTGCTCCAGCACGGGCGACTGCGAGCCGCTGGTCACGCGGCCGATAGGGGTGTCCTCATCGTCCGGCGCGTGCAACGCGTAGCCGCTGCGCGGGATGCCGCGTTCGTTCATCACAAAGCCGATGAGTTTTTCCTTCGGTCCATGCGCCTTGATCTCCTGCAGCGCTTCCTTCCCGATAAATGGCCCTTTGTCGAACGCCACCAGCCAGCCCAGGCCTGCCGCCAGCGGATTGGTTTCGGCGTCAAGGTCATTGCCATACAGACACAGCCCGGCCTCGAGGCGCAACGTGTCGCGTGCGCCCAGGCCCGCGGGCTTCAGCCCGACTTCGTCACCGGCTTCCAGCAGGGTGTCCCAGAGCGCCGGGACATCGGCTGCGTAGCAATAGATTTCGAGGCCAGGCTCGCCCGTGTAGCCGGTCCGCGAGAGCAGCGCCCAGTCCACCCCCTGAAATCCGCCCTTGCGGGCTTCGAGGAAGTGGTAGAACTTGAGATCGGCTACGGGCTCATCGGTTAGCGATTGCACGAGGTCGATGGCCTCGGGCCCTTGCACCGCGAGCAGGGCGATGTCGTCCGATCGGTCGTCGATGGTCGCTTCCATGGGGTTGTGTGCGCGCATCCAGTCCACGTCCGACGCGCGATTTGCGGCGTTGATGACGAGCATGTACTCCTCCGCGTGTACCCGGTAGACGAGCAAGTCGTCCACCACGCCACCGGCGTCGTTGCACATCACGGTATACAGTGCGCGTCCATCGTAGAGCTTGGCCAGGTCGTTGGTGATGAGCTGCTGGATGAAATCGAACGCCTGTGGGCCGCGCACCATCACCTCACCCATGTGGCTCACGTCAAACAGGCCAGCGTGCTCACGCACCGCCATGTGCTCGTCGATGATGCCGCTATACTGTACGGGCATCGCGAAGCCGCCAAAGTCGGTCATCCGCGCGTCGAGGGCCACGTGCTGGCCATGAAGAGGCGTTTGTTGCAAGGTGTCGGGTGTATCAGCCATAGGAGAGAACGGATTGAAACGCGAGCGATGCTCGTTCGGATCGTCGAACGAGCGGGGATGCAGTGGGTGCCGCCGGGTGTAACAGAGGAAGGGCTACGGCAGCATGGTGCCAAAGCCTGCGTCGTCGAGCACGGCTGCGGCCTGTTCGGCGGTGGGAAGATCGGAAAAGCTGAGGCGAAACGTGCCGTCCGTGCCTTCGCGAACCCGGAGCAGTTCGATTTCCTTGATGTTGAGGCCGGCATCGGCCAGGGCTGTGGTGAGCGTCACCAGTTCGCCTGGGCGGTCCTGCGCCCGCACGTACACGTCAGCCAGGGGTTCCAGAAAGCCCTTGCCACGCTCAGGGATGGTAGCGCGGGCCTCATGCGCATCGTCGAAGACAGCGGCCAGCGCCTCGTGGTCCTCCGCGATGAGGCGGTTGCGGAGGGTCTGGATGGTAGAGGCAAAGCCTCCCAGCGCATCCAACACCGGGCCCTGGTTGGCCGTCAGGATATCGCGCCAGAGGTCAAATGGGGAAGAGGCAATGCGGGTAAGATCGCGAAACCCCCCGGCAGCGAGGTCCAGGGTGGCGCCGTCAGTGGTGTGGCGCTCGCCGGCATACTGGGCGAGCGCTACGGCTACGAGCTGCGGCAGGTGGCTCACGGTGGCCGCGACCCGGTCGTGGGCCGGGGCATCCATCAGGCGGATGCGTGCGCCCGTGGCTTCGATGAGGGTGCGCAGAGCGGCGGGCACCTCGGTATCGTCCGGGGGGCACAGCACGTAGGTGGCGTTCTCGAAGAGGAGCGGGTCCGCCGCGTCGATCCCATCGTTCTCGCTGCCGGCCATCGGGTGCCCGCCGATGAACGTGGCATGCACAGGGAGAGCCTCCGCCGCATGGGCCAGGACCGGACGCTTCACCGAGCCCACGTCGGTTACCACCGCGCCCGCTGACAAGTGCGGGGCCATGTCGTTCATGAGCGGCAGCATAGCGCGCAGCGGGGTGGCGAGTACCACCAGCTCGGCTTCTGCCACGGCGGCTTCCAACGAGGCCGCCCGGGCATCTAATGCGCCACGCGCATGGGCAGCGTCCAATACCTCGGGTGTATCGAACCCGGTAAGTTGAACGTCGGGCAGGGCGGCCTGCCAGGCCAGGGCCAGGGAGCCGCCGATGAGGCCGGTACCCACGATGGTGACGTGCTGGATCATGAAACGCTTCGACGGGTGTGCGAAAGACAATGCATGCGTAACCTATGGGATAGCAAGAAAACGCACAATGAAGAATGTGGCCGTCTTGTGGAGTGGAGGTAAGGACGCTATGTTGGCGCTACACACCCTGCAGCAGGAGGCATCCGTACAGGTGACGGCGCTGGTGGCCACCTTCTGGGCGCCCGAGCAGGTGATCACGATGCATGGCACGCCGGCCGCGCTCATCGCTGCGCAGGCCGAAGCGCTGGGCGTCCCCCTTCATCGGATGACGCAGCCGCGCGGCGCTTCCAACGAGGTGTACGAGGCCCGGCTGCAGGAGACGCTCGCGCCCCTCATCGACGCCGGAGTGACCCACGTGGCCGCCGGCGATCTGCACCTCGCCGACGTCCGCGATTACCGCGCGGGCCTGCTACAGCGCGCGGGCGTCACGCCCCTTTTTCCGCTGTGGGACCAGTCGTCCAAGGCTTGTGCGGAGGCGTTTCTGGCGGCGGGGTACGCTGCCATCATCTGCAGCGTCAACCCGGATCGGCTGGACGCTTCATGGCTGGGTACTGCGTACGACGAGGCGTTTCTTGAAGGGCTGCCGCCCGAGGTCGATCCCTGCGGCGAGTATGGTGCTTTCCACACGTTCGTCTACGATGGACCGCTGTTCACCCGACCGGTGCCCTTTACGCGTGGCGCCGCTTACGACGAGGGGCCGATGCGTGCCATCGCGCTGGCTCTGGCTGATGAAGAAGGACGCGCGATGTGACGCTCAGCGGTAGGGCGCCCTGCGGTATTTTGTGGGAGGGCCCTTGCTAAACGCACGGAACCGCTTGCACGACCAGCGCCTGAGCGGCGCTTCTGCCGCTTCTCACCGGTTGGCGGTCTCTGCTTATGAGTATGCGTGTGCCGGAGAACCCACCGATCAGAAAGCTGCTTACTCCCGCCACATGTTTTGCTCACAAGCCCCATCACCTACCCGGCCGCGGTAGCGGCTTGGCGCTGACGTGTCGGCACGGCGTCTGTCACACCGGCAGCGCCACACATGAGCCAGAAGAGGTTGGTGTTGCGCCCAAAGCCCTGCAGCAGCTCGCTGCCGGGCCCGAGCGCCAAGACCGGGGCGTAATCCGTGGTGTGCGAGGTCCCCGTCCATCCGATAGAGGTGTAATTAGCCATGATGGCGCCAAGCGTTGCGTCGGGTGGCGACATCATACGGTAGGTTGCATCATGGTTGCCCTGCAGAGCGGCTTGCAGACGTTCCCCTTCCGTTAGCGAGAGGCCCACGCGAGTGGCGGTCTCCACGCGTTCGCGAATGGCGTCCACGCTACTGTTGGCGCTCAGCCCCTGCAGCACCCAATCGTTGGTGTATCGCAATTGGGCGACCCGTTCATACTCCTCCAGCGTCGCCGGGTAGCCTCGCATGGAGCGGTTAAGGGCAGGGTTGCCCGTGCCGTGATCTGTGGTGATAATGACGAGCGTATCGCTGCGGCTCTCCACAAAACGAAGCACCGTGCCGATGGTCTCATCAAACGCAAGTTGATCGTAGAGCATGGCGCCCGCGTCATTCCCGTGCGCGCCATGATCTACCCGTGCGCCCTCAACCTGAAGAAGAAACCCATCGGGGTGCTCGTTCAGACGCGCGAGTGCTATGGAGGTCATCTCCGGCAGGGTAGGGACTTGGGCCTCCAGTTCCGGCGTGTTCATGCGATCGAGGCTGTACGGAAGATGCCCATCGCTGAATACGCCCAGCAGAGGGCCGGTGCCACGAACGGCGTGCAGATCTTGGCGGCGTCGCACCACTGTATAGCCGGCCTGCTGATAGACGCGGTACATATCCACGCCGTCCTCGCGATGGTCCGCCGCAAAATGCAGGTTTCCGCCACCGAGCAGCACATCGACAGACCGGTCGACGTACTGCTCGGCAATAGTGTCTTCCTGATTCCGATGGGGCACGGTGGCAGCGAAGCTGGCCGGGGTGGCGTGAGTGAGGCGGGCGGTCGATACGAGGCCTGTCTTTTTCCCCTGCTCTTGAAAGATGTGGCACATAGGGGCGTAGGGCTCGCCGTCTGGTGCGGTGTTTATCGACCGGACATTAACGGACACGCCGCAGCCCCACGCCGAGCCCGCGGCTGCGGAGTCAGTGACGATGGCATTACGTGGGCGAACATCCATAAAGCCTGTACGGACCCGCGCGTCATTGTAGAGCTGGATCCAGTGCAAGGCGTCCGCTTGGCCGCGCATTCGTCGCAACTCATCCGCAGCGGTGAGTGTGGCCATGCTCATACCGTCAACCACAAGGAATATGATGTTTCGCGCCGCGCCCTCAGCCCGGGATATTCGTTTTGTTCGGCCAGGCGTTGAGGCCAACCCCGAGCCCAGTACAAGGGCAGCAGTCGTACCGGAGCGTAAGAAGGTCCTGCGGTCCATAGGTCTGAGCTGATCGATGAGAAGAGGAGCGGGGCGAGACGAGGCAGAAGCTACCCTGCGCAGCGGTACTCCAGCGCCTCGGCAATGGTGGCCCAGTCAACGCCCACCGTGCTGCCATCATCGTGCACGGCGTAAAAAGCGCCCGCAGCAAATGGACCGAAAGCAGTCGATGTAAGGGCAATACCATCGGTGTTGAGCACACCATCGACTCGAAAGGAGCCTACGGGGGCCAGCGTTGCGCGGTCAAAGGTATGAAAGGTGTTCACGCCTTCACCCTGATCAGTAGTCACCCAGAGCCCGCCCCCGTCTGGGCAGTCGCGCAGTACCACGCCTTCGGCCTGATGCGGAAAAAAGGATGCATTGATTACAGTGCCCGTAAACGCTCCATCCATGGTGTATACGATCAGCTTCGAGTCGCCTTCCTCCTCCTCAGCCACCAGCAAGCGATCGTTCATTGGGTCGCCCCAGAGTGATTCCACCACATGCAGGACGCCCGGGCCGCTGGTTTCGCCGAACGCCCGGACGTGCTCACTCTGCAGCGTGTCGCCCCTCACGTTAAACCGGAATTGCTGTACCCGCTCGCCGAGCGCGTGGTCTGGGGGAATACGCTCATCGGGAAGCTCATACTGGTCGGTCACATAGAGGTGATAGGTGTCTGCACTCTCCGGCGCCACATACAGTCCATAGGGCCGCTTTAGCACGTCGGTGCCAAAGATGCCGAGCGGGGTAAACTCAGGAAGTCGCAGCACCTGTACCCGCCGGTTGTTGCGCTCAATCACTACCACCAGGTCATCGATGACAAACACGCCGTTGGGCCGGTCAAACTGACCGAGCGCGGTGCCCTCACCGCCTACGCGCTGAATAGGGGTACCATCAGTCGCGTCGTGAACCCGCAGTACGTCCCCTTCCTTTGCTGTTGCAATCAGCCAGTGTTGACCCTCGGGACCGTGCCAGACGGCAGGGGAGTCGACGTTATCCGAGGTGTCCCGTGGTGTGGTGAACGTGGAGGAGAGCACAGGGATATCCTCATCAAGCGATGGGGACGATCCGGTTGGTGTGCAGGCAGCAAGCGGGCCCACAAGGAGCGCAAAGGCACTTGGCAGGAGGAAAAAGGCCAGCAGGCGGGAAAGCATAGATGGACATAACATCATGAGAGGTAGGCGAACGCCGGCTTGCTCAGCTTAGAGGTTATACTTGGCGCCAAACCACACCCACGACCGATAAAACTCACGCTGGATCGGACGCTGTGGAGATCCCTGATAGAGCACCAGAGGCTCGTTTAGCAGATTCAGGGCTTCGGCGAAGATGGACACGCCAGAGGGCAGCTGGTACGTTGCGTTCACATCGAGCCCCCAGCGCTCCTCCACGAAGAAATCAGACGCGCGGTCGACGCTAAAGCCATCGCCGCCAAACTCGTCCAAAAACTCACCGGTATAGTTGAGGCTGATCTGCCCAGAGAAGCCGCTCCGCTCGTAGCTCACAGCCATGTTGGCAATGTGGTCGACCTGTCCAGGGAAGCGCGCCGTGTCACCGCTGGGCAACGTGCTCTCGGAGGTTGTGTACGTGTAGTTGGCGTACACCCCGAGTCCGCTCAAGGCTCCGGGCAGGAACTGCAGCTGCTGCTGATAGGCAAGCTCAACGCCCCAGATCGTTCCCGCCTCGCCATTGCGCGACTGGAAGATGGTGACGGGCTGCCCTCTGATGACGCCCTCCTCACGGAAGCCGAGGACAGGATCTGTGATGCGCTTGTAGAAGAGCCCGCCTGAGATCACGCCTATCGATTCCGTGTAATGCTCGGCCAGGAGATCCAGGTTCACGGACCGGCTGGGCTGCAGACTCGGGTTTCCGCGCTCGACCTCATCATCATCCTGAATCTGATAGGGCGTCAGCTCGAAGAAATTGGGTCGCGCCAGTGCCGTCGTTACGGCGGCGCGCACGTTGGTTTGCGGCGTGAGCTGATACCGCATGTGCAGCATGGGGAAGAAATAGCCGTATGTGTTGGTGTCCTCCTCACGCTCGACGCCTACCAGGTCCCCGTCCTCGATCACGCTCACAAACCCGGTGCTCTCCAGGGCTGTCCGTTCATAGCGCACGCCCGGCAAGAGCAGCAGGTTGGGGGACACATTAAGCTCTGTCATCACATATCCAGCCAGCGTCTGCTCCGTCGCTGAAAAATCCTCCAGATCGCCTTCGATACGAGCCTCGGGGTCAAGAACCAGTTGATTGCCGAACCGATCGGTGAAGGTCAGCACCTCGTCGTTCCCTGTGATTGTTGGCGGGAGGGAATAGCGGCCCGGTACGAAGCGGTTTGGAAAGCCGCTGTAGTACCTGGAAAAGGGAACGCCATTGCCATCGCCAAGACGTATGGCGTCGTCGTCACCCAGCTCGAAGGCACTCTCAAACACGTCCTGGTCTTTGTCTTTGTACCGGTACTTGGCGCCCACTTTCAGAGTACCGGAGGTCATACCACCCAGGCTGTACAATCGGGCCAGGTTGGCCGCTGCCACGTAATCAGTGTTTGTCGTCAGGCTGGTTGCCGGCTCAATGTCGTCAAAGAGAAACGTGCCCGAGGTAAGCGCACCGCTCTGCGGGTTCGCGCGAATTTGCTCGGGATTGGAGAGGTCTGGGCTGAATGAGACGCCTTCCTGTTCCCAGCTGATCTCCGTGTCATCAGGGGTGTCCTCGGATGAGCGTGCAAACGTGGCTTGGTAGTCGACGTCCCACCCATTCCCAAGTACATGCTCGCCGCCAGCATTGAGGCTGAGGGTTTGCAGGTACTCCGTCCGGTTCTTGTGCTGGTATACCAGCGCCTCATCTTCGACCTGGTGGCGCAGCCGGTGCCGCTGCTCGGTATCCTGCAATTGAGCGAACACCCCGCGCAGGTACACCTCCGACTGGTCCGAGAAGCGGTAATCGACAACCCCGTTTAGTCCGATACGTTGACGCATCACATCGTAGTAACGCACCTGCAGTTCTTCGAGCGTATCATCGCCGCCCAGAGGAGTACCGTTAGCGCCTAAGTTGTACGCGGGCTCGATATCATCGGAGCCGAAATTGCGCCGGTTCAGAGTGCCATTGACCAATACGCCAATTTTGTTATTGGCTGTACGGGTGCCATAGGTGGCCGCGCCGCGAATCGATCCCTGCCTCCGCACGTCTGCATACCCGCCGCCACCCTCAACGCTAAAGATCGTTCGGAAGGGTGCCCGGCGCGTCACGAGGTTCACTGAGCCGCCAATGGCGTCAGCGTCCATATCGGGCGTGATGGCTTTGGACACCTCGATGGATTCCAGTACCTCTGTGGGCACGGCGTCAAGCGCGATGGAGCGGATATCGCCCTCGGGGGAGGGAATACGCTCCCCGTTGAAGGTGACCGAGGTGAACTGGGGAGAGGCCCCTCGAATCTGTATGAAGCGCCCTTCGCCCAGGTCACGCTGGACGCTGATGCCGGGCACCCGTTGGAGGGCCTCTGGTGCCGATGGGTCCGGGAAGCGCCCAATCTGATCCGAGGCCACAACGTTGATGATGTTAGCCGCATTACGCTGCTGCGAAAGGGCCTTCGCTTGTCCTTGCGCGCGAAGCCCAGTCACGACGATGCCTTCCCCTTCTACACTCGCAGGCGCTAAGGCCACGTCCTGGCGTACCGTCGCTCCGGCGGTGAGATCGACCGTGATGGTTTGTACTGCGTACCCGATATACGAGACGCGCAGCGTATACGTGCCGGGAAGTAGGCGGGATAGACGATAATCGCCATCTGCATCGGTGGCGGCGCCGGAGGCAGCGTCCTCAACCACCACATTGGCTCCGGGCAGGGGCTCGCCGTCGATGGCATCGGTCACTCTCCCGATGATCGCTCCTCGCGATTGGGCGTGGGCGGAAGGCAGTGCTAAGAAAGCAAAAAGCAGAAGGATACAGGCAACGCAGTTGTATCGGTTGAGCATGGGGCTAACGCGGAAGTAATGGGTGGACAATCCATACATCTGAGGATAGCGGACCCCATCGATCTACTCGTTAGCAAAGTGTTATCCTCCCGTTATCGTATCGTCATTAAACCGTGAACGGTAGATTACGTGTCGTCCTCCACGATCTTCAGCTCCGAAGAACCAGCGCTGTGGTCCAGCATCTGCTACAATGGGCACAACGGGTCATAGTGGGGACAGGTTATAGCCATTGATGGCGACTGTAGCCTCCCTATTACTCGTCGCGCTCCCACGCCCTAACCGTCAGCCACCGTCCCGTGCCCACACGTCAGCGTAGTCCTCAGCGAAGTCTCGAAGGGTGCGGGGCGCTCGTCCCAGGATCGCCTCTACGTCATTGGTGATCCGCTCCGACCACCCCAGTCGCACGAAGGTATGGAGGAGACAGGAGAAAAGAATAAACCCGAGACCGAACGTCGTATCGGCACGCATGTGACGGATGTACCGCCAGAGCCCGGGCCGCTCGTAGGTGATGTCGCGGTCCAGTGTGCTGGAGAGGACAGCCGCGACGTGGTGGTAGGTGAGGGCCTCGGGGCCCGTCGGTTCGTAGATGTGTGCGTTGTGCACCTTGCCCTCAGCCAGCACCACCGCTGCAAGCTCGCCGATGTCGCGGGTATCCACCCAGTTGGCTGCCCCGTCGCCCGCTGGTATAATGATCTCGTCATGCTGCTGCAGGCCTGCCCGGTGCGTTCCGCTCAGGTTCTGCATGAAGAAGCCCGGGCGGAGGTGGGTCCATGCCACGCCTGTCGATTCGACGTGCATCTCGATGCGGCGGTGGGGGAGCAAAGGGTTGCCTCCGGCTCCCATGACCGAGAGCGTCATAACGTGATCGACACCCGCCGCGATGGCGGCATCGATCGCCGGGTTGATGGAGGTCGTCACACGTGAGATGTGCGGAGGCCGGAGGATGAAGAGGCCGCGCGCGTCCTGAAAGGCTGTTGCCCATGTCGCGGGCGTCTCGTAGTCAAACTGCACCGTCTCGACCCCTGCGTCAAAACCGGTGCGCTTCCCATGCACAGCCGCCCGAACAGGGACGCCCCTTTGCGCAAGGGCATCCACGAGGGGAGCACCCACATTGCCGTTTGCACCAGTTACTACGATCATTCGATCAGTCCGTATCATGATTTGCGTATGCAGAGAAGAGTAGAACGTCTGCAGATCAACAGGAACGGCCTGTCAATTGGCAACCATAGGGGCGCTTTTGCCGAGGATGGTGCCGCACCGGTCCGGAAAAAAACAAAAAACGCCCCACAGCCGAAGCCGTGGGGCGTTTCGTATGCCGACATACGGTGAGAGGAGCCGTTACTCGCTGGCGCCCTCTTGTGTGGCTTCTGGTGTCTCTGGACTTTCGTCTGCGTCGTCAACCTCTCCGTTTTCGGCCTTGGACGCATCCGCGTCGTCTGTAGCGTCTGCCGGTTGCGTGGCACCACCCTTCTCGATCTCAAACGACAGTTCTTCTTCGCTCTCGTCTGCGTCGTGCGTGATGATGATGCGGTCGCCTTCGCCGAGGTCATGGCTCAGCAGCTGCTCGGCCATCGGGTCCTCAATGTACTTCTGAATGGCCCGACGCAAGGGGCGTGCGCCAAACTTGGCATCGTACCCACGCTCTACCAAGAACTCCTTAGCTTCGCGTGTAAGCTCTACCTCGATACCGATTTCGTTGGCCCGCTTGAACAGGTCCTCCGACATCAGGTCGATGATCTTGAGGATGTGCTTCTTCTCCAGTGCGTGGAAGACAATGACGTCGTCAATCCGGTTTAGGAACTCGGGATTAAAGACGTTCTTCAGCGCGTCTTCCACCATGCCCTTCATGGCCTGGTAGTTAAAGACCTCATCGCTTTGCTGGAAGCCGATCCCCTTCCCGAGGTTCTTGATGTCGCGCGCTCCAATGTTGGAGGTCATAATCAGGATGGTGTTGCGGAAGTCCACCCGGCGGCCAAGGCCGTCAGTGAGGATGCCGTCATCCAGGACCTGCAGCAAGATATTGAAGACGTCGGGGTGGGCTTTCTCGATCTCGTCGAGGAGCACCACGGAGTACGGCTTGCGCCGCACCTTCTCAGTGAGCTGCCCGCCCTCTTCGTAACCGACGTATCCGGGAGGGGCCCCCACAAGGCGGCTGACGGAGAACTTCTCCATGTACTCGCTCATGTCGAGGCGGATGAGCGAATCTTGCGAGTCGAAGAGGTACTCGGTGAGCACCTTGGCCAGCTCCGTCTTCCCAACGCCCGTGGGGCCAAGGAAGATGAAGGAGCCGATGGGGCGCTCGGGATCTTTCAACCCGGCGCGGGTCCGGCGGATAGCCTTCGACAGCTTCTCGATAGGCTCTTCCTGACCGATGACTTGCCCTTTGAGCTCCGCTTCCATTTCAAGGAGCCTGCGAGTTTCGGGCTCAGAAATCTTGTCGACCGGAATACCGGTCATCATGGCGACGACCTCGGCAATGTCATCAGCCGAAACGTCGTGCACCTCGGTGTCGGCCTGGGCCAGCCACTCTTCCTTTTCCTCTTCCAGCTGCTCTTGCAGCTTCTTCTCCCGGTCGCGGAGGCGAGCGGCTTCTTCAAACCGCTGGCTCTTGACCACCTGGTTTTTCTCCTCGCGGGTCTCTTCAATCTGCTCTTCGAGGTCCAGGATGGCCTGCGGCACGCGGATGTTGTTGAGATGCACCCGGGCGCCCGCTTCATCAATCACATCCAGCGCCTTGTCCGGCAGGTACCGGTCGGTGATGTAGCGCTCAGAAAGCTGCACCGCCAGCTTGATGCCGTCGTCCGAGTAGCGCACATTGTGGTGCTCTTCGTACTTATCCTTGACCTTCGTCAGAATCTCCACGGTCTCCTCCGGAGTGGAGGGGTCGACCATGATCTTCTGGAACCGGCGATCAAGCGCGCCATCCTTCTCGATGTGCTGGCGGTACTCGTCCAGTGTGGTTGCGCCGATGCACTGGATATCGCCGCGTGCCAGCGCAGGCTTAAACATGTTGGAGGCGTCCAGGCTACCCGAAGCGCCACCCGCGCCCACGATGGTGTGGAGCTCGTCGATGAAGAGCACGACGTCTGGACTTTTCTCCAGCTCGTTCATGACCGCCTTCATCCGCTCCTCGAACTGGCCACGGTACTTGGTGCCAGCCACCAAAGCGGCCAGATCCAACGTCATGAGGCGCTTGTCGAAGAGGACGCGGCTCACCTTACGCTCGACGATGCGCATGGCAAGGCCTTCAGCAATGGCCGTCTTGCCCACGCCCGGCTCGCCGATGAGGACCGGGTTGTTCTTTTTGCGGCGACTGAGCACTTGCGCTACGCGCTCGATCTCGCGCTCGCGGCCAATGACCGGGTCGAGCTCGTTGTCCTCCGCCAGTTGCGTAAGGTCGCGTCCGAAGTTGTCTAATACCGGTGTCTTACTTTTTTCCATTTTGCCTCGCTCTTTTCCGTATCCAGAAGACTCGCCCCGGCCGCCCGAGCCACCGCCACCGGTGCCCGAGGCCGCAGACGAAGAGGATGCTTTGCCGCTGATGATGGCGTCCAGTTCCGAGCGTACTGCATCGTACGTCACGGAAAATCCCTGCTGCAGGATCTGCGCCGCGATGTTTTCATCGTCGCGCAGTAGGCTCAGCAGCAAGTGCTCGGTGCCAATGACGTCGCTTTTGTATAACTTGGCTTCGAGATAGGTGATTTTTAGCACCTTCTCAGCCTGTTTTGTAAGGGGAATGTTGCCTACGGTGAGGCTGCCGCCCGTATTGCGTACCGTGTCTTCCACGGCTTTCTTGAGCTTGATCAGATCACAGCCCAGGTTACGCAGGATTTTGACGGCGATGCCTTCACCTTCACGAATGACGCCCAGAAGCAAGTGCTCAGTGCCAATGTAGTCGTGGCCCAAGCGGATTGCTTCTTCTCTACTGTAAGAGATGACGTCCCGCACGCGATTTGAAAAGTTGCCTTCCATACTCAAAGGAGTGTAGCTGCTAATGTGCGCAAAAACGTAGGAGTCTGCATGCTGCGTGCGCTGCGGTGCCGGTGTAGAGAGCGCAACAGCACAACACGCTGTGGCCACCACGTTGTCGGTGCCGAGGGCATCAAATGAATGATAGATCCATCAGCATCAACCCGTCCGCTTGTGGCTTTGGTGTACCAGTGCATTTTCAGCACAGTTCCACATGCAGCCCGTGCGTCGGGACCCGGAATCCTTGTGTTGCCACACTCAACCGGATGGTTACGTGCGCCTCATCACCAAGGAGGGCGCAACTGATGGGCCGACCGCAACTATGTGCTATGCTGCAAAGCTGCTGCCACAACCACACGTCTCGGTTGCGTTCGGATTCTCAAACGTAAAGCCGCGTGCGTTCAACCCATCGTGGTAGTCCACGGTGGTGCCCATCAGGTAGAGGCCGTGGCGCTTGTCGATGTAGAGCGGGATGCCCTCTATGGTGTAAGCTTTGTCTTCATCGCGCTCACGGTCAAACCCCAGGATGTAGCTCATCCCCGAGCAGCCCCCACCGCGGACGCCCACCCGTAGCCCATAGCCCTCGGGCAGGTCTTTCGTCTGCATGATTTTTCGAATGGCATTGGCCGCGCGATTGCTAAGTGAGATAGGAGCGTTGGCCGTTTTGTTTGCTTGAGCAACTGCCATACTATCGGTGTGGTTGTCGTCGTCAGGAAGGCTGCCTGAGGGGCAAAGCAGCCGGTCGATGTGGTGGTACTGCTTCACAAGGTCGAACGACCCCATGAAATAGCTGTTCCACCAGCCATGGGTGGGGCGCGGGCCGTAAACGCTACATCAGGAGCTGGGATCAGGGCGTGGTGCGCACGCCGCGCACCCTACATCGGGCGGGCCAGCACGACCGGGGCGCGGTGCGTCTCGATGCGGCCCTCGGCTTCGTCGACGGCCTCCAGGTGTACGATGTACGGCCCCATGCGGAGGCGCTGCCCCCGGTCGCCCCGGCCGTCCCAGACCAGTTCGCCGGCCCGCGCCACGAGCCGGGCTTCTTCAAGGGTGCGCACGAGGCGCCCGGCGGTGTCGTAGATGCGCACCCGGATGCTGCTCACCGGACTCCGCAACTGAAACTGGATGACGGCGAACCGCTCGCTGCCCTGTCCTTCCGGAAAGAAAGGCGAGGGGTGAACGGCCAATGCTTCCGCAGTGAGCGGACGGGGATCTTCCAGAAAGACGCTGTTGCGCCGGCCCGGGGTGCCACCCGCTGCGGCCACGGAGGTGGTCCAGTTCTGCGCGTTGTCGGTGGCACGATCCAGATGGAGGCGCTCCAGGGCGCGTCCGGCGGTCTGCTGCACGCCGGGGTGGTGCCAGGAGGGCGCATACGTGACGGCGTCGATGGCGCTCGGCCCCGCGCCGAATAGCTGAATGCGGTCGCCGCTATTGCGGAGGCTGAGGGTGCTGCGGGAGAGCGTAAGCAGGGTGACGTTGGGGGCGCCCCAGGGAAACTCGGGGAAGGCCTGGTAGAGGCGCGTGGAGGGGATGTCGTCCGGGGCAGCGTCAGGCTCAGCGGCAATCACCACATAGCCTTCGGGTGGCACGGGGGTGAAGGGCTGACCAACGTGCAGCGTGTCGGCTTCGCCGCGGGTATCCTCCAGGCCGGCCCAGCGCAGCGCGCGCAGGCTGAGCGTGTGCGGGCTGGTGTTGACGAGCTCCACATACGAGGGCTGGTCGGGCGTGGGGTCGAAGCGGTCTACGCGCGGGTTGTACATGACCTCGTTCAGCTGCAGATCGCCGGGCGCGGGCCAGCGGGCAAGGGGGACCTGCACATCGGCAAGCTCGCGTCCGGCAAAGTCGCGCAGCCGGTCGATGGTCAGCGTAGCCCCACGCAGCGGTTCGGGAAAGGACAGGCGCAGCAGGCGGCCATCATCCACGGCGTCGATAGCGGTGGCTGACGTCCCGTCATCCAGGTGCACATCTTCCGGGGCAAGGGCCCGCAGGTCAACCGGGGCTGAAAGCGCTAACTCGGCCACGCGCTCGGCCACCTGCTCCGCGCCGCGTACGGTGAGCGGCTCGGGCGAGATGGGGCCGGTGGCTCCGCTCACCACGAAGTCGTCGAAGTAGAGATTGGCCGGAGCCGAGGCCGTATGCTTGGCCCATACGCCGAAATACTGGCTGAAGGCGTAGGTGTCGTCGGTGGCAGTAAAGGCCAGGGCGCCGTTGATGCGGACGTCCCAGGTGCCGTCGGGATCACGGGTGACGGCAAGTGCCAGCTGGTTATCGGTGCCGTCCAGCACCGGGGCGCTGCGGCCCAGTTCGGTGCGCGCCGTCTGCGGGTCCCCGTCCATCCGGTAGAGCCGGACTTCGTCGCTGTTGTTGGTCCCCATCTGCAGGTAGTACCCGCGCACGGGCCCGTCCAGCACAGCGGTGTCGGCCAGGAGAAAGACGCGGGCGCCATTAAAGATGCTCAGGTTGACGTCAACCTGCGCAAACGTAAAGGCCCACGAGCCAAAGCTGACGGGCGATTCGGTGGCGAGGTAGACGGTGTCGGCCACGGCACCGCCGTTGGTGCGCAGGGCTGGCTGCCCTTCCAAAGGCGCGATCGTCCAGCGCTCGGCGGTGCCGGTCCATGGGGGCGTGGCAGTGAACTCGCCGTCGGCGAAGTCATCACTCCACGTGTGCTGCGCTTGGGCTTCGGGTGCGTAACCAAGCGTTAGGCCAAGCACCAGCCCCGCCGTGAGCACCGCTGCTACGACCCCGCTCCTTCGTGTACACCCCATCGCGCCCTCTCAGGTAAACCTCCGATACAATCGCATCGGACAATTTCCTTCACACGCACGTGAGTTGCAATACCTGGGTACAGGTTGCGCGATTAGTGGAGTGGGGATTGCTCCAGGTGCCGCATGAGGGCATGCGTCATAAGGCGGACAGCGGGCATGAGCGCGCGCTCGTCGATGTCGAAGTTGGAGTCGTGCAGCGGGTACCGCGTCTCAGGCCCCGAGGCGGTGCCGACGCGCACCAGCGCGCCGGGCACATGGGAGAGGTAGTGGGCGAAGTCCTCACCGCCCATGCTGGAGAGCTCGATCTCATGGATGGCGCTTTCGCCCGATTGCTCCCGGATGCTGCTGCGCACGTTGTCGATCAGGTCGGAGTCATTGATGACCGGCGGCGAGCCCGTGTCTACCTTGACCTCCGCGGAGGCGCCGTGGATGCCCACCGTCTGCGTAGCGATTTGCTTGATCTTGCGGATGAGCTGGTCGCGGTCGGCCAGGCTCTGGCAGCGGAGCGTGCCGCCAAGGCGGAGTTGCTGCGGGATCACGTTGAAGGCGTCGCCGCTGCGAATCCAGGTGGGGGTGAACACCGCCGGCAGCCGCGGATCGCTCACGCGGCCGACGAGCTGGTAGAGCGTGTTGAGCATCTGGGTCGCAACCCAGAGGGTATCGACCGACTCGTGCGGGCGCGCCGAGTGCCCACTGCTGGGCGCCTCCAGCGTGATGGTGAACCGGTCTGCCGAGGCCGTCGCGGCGCCCTCCACCAGCCCAAAGCGCCCCAGCTCGAGGGTGGGGTCCACGTGAATGGCATAGACCGCTTCAAGCCCGTCCAGCACCCCATCCTCAATCATCCGGGGGGCGCCGCTGGGGGTGCCTTCCTCATTGGGCTGAAAGAACACGCGTACGGTTCCGTTGAAGCGGTCGCGCAACGCATGCAGCAAGAGCGCAACCCCGATGCCCACGGAGGTGTGTGCATCGTGGCCGCAGAGATGGGCAACGTTCGTGCGCATTGACGCATACGGGACTCGCTTTGCGTCTTGCTGCGGAAGCGCGTCGATATCGGCCCGGTAGCCTACCGTATGGCCGGGGCCCTTGCCTTTGATGTCCACGTACAGCCCGGTGCCAGCCAGCGGACCATTGACTACCAACCCGTACGATTCCAGCGTTTCCCGGATGAAGGCAGACGTCTCCTGCTCCTTAAAGCCAATCTCCGGGTGCTGGTGTAGATGCCGGCGCGTGGTGGTCAAAAACCGCGTAAGGGCCTCCGGCAGGTCATCCAGCGAGTGGATTTCGCCCAGGGTGCGAGCGGAGACGGGTTGGACGGCAATGTCGGCATCCATAAGTAGTCAAGCGTGTATGGTGAAAGGCAAATCGAAAGCCCGCGGGTCGGGCACCTGAGCATGCGGGAAGTATAACCGCACTAACGTCCAAACAGGGCAGAAGGTCGATCCGTGTAGAATACCCTCGTAACGGTGCAGCGGAAGGGATGTGTTGGGTCATTAGACCAGCCCGGCCCGCTTGCGCCAGGCCCACTCGGCGGCCAGGAGCGCCACCACGAGCAGCAGCAGGTAGGGCAGGTGCCAGAGCGGCGTCTCGGAGCGCAGGGTCCGTGTATCGGGGGCGAAGTCGTCGTCGGTAGCTACGGCAGTGGCGAGGCCGGACACGTCATCCGGGGTGAAGAACGCCCCCCCGGAGCGGGCCGCCAGTTGTCGCATGAAGGAGGCATCGGCCTGGGTCTGCGTAAATTCAAGCGCCGACTGCTCAATCCGAAACGACCCGGTATCGGTGCCGAGCGCTGCATCGTCGCGGGTGGCTGTAGCGGTATAGGCATACGTGCCTTCGGGCAGGCGCCCGGCGTCCAGCGCGTACTGCCCGTTGCCGGTGGCGCGCATGGTATAGGGAAAGGTGTTGCCATCAGGAGCCTCGATTTCGAGCTGCACCGTGGCGTCGGGGACGGGGTTGAGGCTTTCGTTGTAGACCTCGCCCTCGAAGGATACGTCCTCAGCGCCGCTGAAGCGGGGGCGTGTGGGAGCCACGCGAACGAGGCGGTCATCTTCGGCCGTGGCCAGCCACTCGATGAGGTTGGCCATCATGGTGGGGGCCAGGGCGTCGAGAGTCGCCAGTTCCTCCGGTAGGATAAACCACGACCACAGTCGCGTGCTGAGCCAGGCGGCCGAGCGCTGCCCGGCACGGCTCCGCAGGACGAGCAGCGGGGCCTCCGCGTCGGTTTGCATCAGGAGGCGGGCATCCGGACTGACCTGCCAGTCGGCTGCGGGATAGGGCAGGGGGGGCAGCCGCGTGAGGTCGGCCAGGGCCTCCTCCAGCCCATCGAACACGGGGTGGCTGCGGCCGGCCTGGGTGAGGACCGGGCGCACGTTTGTGGCTGCGGCGGAGCGTCGGTCGGGACGCGCGGGCAAGGCGTCGCCAAACGCGTCCGCCAGCCCGTCAAGGTCGGCTTGGCGCTCGTGCAGGTACAGGACCGGCGTGCCGTCCGCCACGGCGGCCGCGAGCTGCGCGCGCTCCGTTGCCGAGGTCGCCGGCCCGGGAAACCCTACGAGCACGATGACGCTGACGTCGGCAAACGTGTCCGGAAGCCCCCCCTCGTAAAATCCGCCGGAGCCCCGCTGGGTAAAGGATTGAACCTCGATGTCTTCGTCGGCCTCCAGGGCGCGCCGCACGGCACCCGTGGTAGGCGTCAGGCTGCCGCTCACCAGCATCACCTGCCGCCGCCGCTCCAGCACCTGCGTGCTCAGCGTGCGCCGGTTGTTGCGGTCGGTGACCTGGTCAGGGATGTCCGACACGACCACCTCCAGTTGCTGCAGGCCTTCCGTAGCGGGGGTAAACGAGAGCGTGACGCGGCGCTCGCCGTCCCCCTCCGGCAGCGTAAGGGTTTGCTCGTCCAGCACCGTGTCGCCTTCCTGCAGCGTAACCCGCACGGACTCTCCTGCCGTGGCGGTTCCACGGATGACGGCCTCAACGGGCTGCTCTACCTCAACGTAGGCGATGTCGTTGGTCGAGGCGCGCTGCACCTGCACGTCGCGTCGCTGGGTGGTATCGCCCACCACGACGGTGTGGATCGGGTAGGGGTAGCGCTCCGCCACCGCCAGCGGGTTACGGCCGGTGTTGTACAGGCCGTCTGAAAGCACCACAACGCCGCGGAGGTTGGCGGTCCGGAGCTGCTCACGCACGCCCTCCAGCCCCGCCGCCAGGTCCGTCCGCTCCTCATCGAAGCGCAGGGGTTCGGCCGGGGCACCGGCGGTTTCGGGTAGGGGGGCGAGGGCGCTACCAAACGAAAACAAGCGCACCTCGCCCTCGATAGCAGGGAGGCGCTGTACCGTCTGGCGCACCTGTTCGGCGATGTCCATCCCGGCGGTATCCTCCCGGCCGTCCCCGCTCAGGCTCAGGGTGTTATCCACCAGCACCGCCAGCACCGGCGGCTGTTCGTCTGTCGCGATGCGCTGCCAGATTGGCTCCATCAACAAGAAGAGCAGCACCGCCAGCGCCGAGAAGCGCAGCGCCATCAGCCCCCGCCGCTCCCATCCGGTGACGGCGGCTGTCTGGTACATCCAGTACGTCAGGGCGCCCGCGCCCAGCAAGCTGGCCAGCAGGAGGAAAGGCGAGAACCCGAGGGAGAACGACATGGCCAAAGGAAGAGCAAGCAGCAAGACGAGCGCTGGATATGGGCACAGGCACCATGCACGCGCGGCGGTCCCGGATGGATCCAGCCGGTGAAGAGGCTACAGGTAGGGCAGTGCCAGGGCTGCCAGGTAGGCGCCGTACGCTCCGAGGAGCGCAACCCCGCCCCATCGCTCAATGTAGCCGCGCCGAAAGGCGAGGAGGGGCAGCACGGCGCAGACGGCCAGCATGACGGGCATGTGCAGCGACAGCACAGCGTCGGTGACCGGGACGGGCCGAACCAGCGCTACGATCCCCAGCACAAAGGCCACGTTCAGGATGTTGCTCCCCACGATATTGCCGATGGAGAGGTCGACCTCGTCGCGGGCCAGGCTCACGAGCGAGGCGGCCAGCTCGGGCAGGCTACTGCCGATGGCCACAACCGTCAGCCCCACTACCAGTTCATCGACGCCAAGGATTTCCGCGATGCCGGTGCCGCCATAGACGACGGCTTGCGCGCCACCTGCGAGCGCGCTGATGCCCCCGATCAGCAGTACGATGACGTTCAGCAAGGGGCGCAGGGGAGGAGACGGATTGGCATCGGTATCGGCATCGGTTTCCGCAGGCGGGTCCTCGGGTGCAGCCTGTGCGCGCTGGTCCTTCGGGTCCTCGCTTGAGAGCGCTGCTGGTACCGCGGCCACGCCATGATGCCTCGTGCGATAGAGGAAGTACATAAATCCGAAGAGGACGCCCACCAGCAGCCCCCCATCGAGGCGCCCCAGTTGCCCGTTCAGGGAGAGGCCGTACAGGCCAATCAGGACGCCCATCATCCATGCAAACTCACGCCGCAGGAGGCTCCGGGTCAGGCGGATGGGCGCCAGGAGGGCCCCCAGCCCTATGATGAAGCCCACGTTGCTAATGTTGGAGCCAATAATGTTGCCCAGCGCCAGCGTGTACGCATCCTCGATGACGGCCAGCAGGCTGATGACGAACTCGGGCATGGACGTCCCGAGCGCTATGATGGTGACGCCGATGATGGAACGGCGAATTCGGTACCGGAGGGCCAAGTCCACCGACCCGCGCACCAGCCACTCGGCACCGAAATAAAGGGCCACCAGGCCGGCAATGAGCGCAGCAGTAAAAAGGAGCATAGGGCGTCACGTAGAAGGAGTTGCGAGCGCGTCACCACTGAAGGCGCTGGGCAGCAGGCGGCTGGGCGTGGTGTGCTCTGGCGCAGCCTCGCCCCGGTCCATGATCACCGGCAGGTCGGGCGCATGCTCCGTGAGGAGCTGCCGGCACGCACCGCACGGGCTGCCGCCTTCGTCAAGCAGGCAGGTCAGGTACAGCCGTTTAGGGGTGAGGCCATACGTCAGTGCCGTGCTGAGGGCCGTACGCTCGGCACACAGAATGCGGGCCCAGTCGGGATGTTCTACGTTAACGCCCGGCAGGCAGGCGCCGTCGGTGGTTTCCAGCACACAGCCTACGGGAAAGTTGGAGTCGGGCACATGCGCGCGCTTGGCGACGTGGCGTGCCCGGGCGATACCTGCGGCCTCATCTGGGGGGACCGGCCCCGAGAGGCGCGGATCCAGCCGCTCGCCCACCGGGGGCAGTGCGGCGGTCGTGCGTAGGGCCGTACCGTTGGCGGTGGTGTCGAAGGGAACGTCCAGCGCCTGACGGACGAGCAGCGCCTCATCGGCCGTGAGCGGGCGGGGCATGACGGCCGCCACCACGTCGCGCCGCCCGGCTGCGGTGGCGGTGGTAAGCGCGCCGAGCAGGGGCGGAATCAGCAGGGAAAAGGTAGCGCTCTCGATACGCACCCCCGGCACGTACGTCCCATCGGAGAGGAGCAGCACCGCCGCTTCCGGCGTCTGGGTGTACGGCACATGCGCCCGTGCAGCCGCTGCTTCAGCATGGGTGCGCAGCGTACGGAGCACAGCGTCGGCCGGGCGGTTCATAGGAGCGGGGCGCTGGGAGAGGGCCGCGAAAGACGGGACACAACGGGTATCGCCCCGCCGTCCACCGATTTTAAAAGGCCCTTGCTAACGCGAGCCCTGTGGGATAGTTTGGAGCGCCGCGTCCCAAGCCTCTGCCCGCTTTCGTCTGAGGGCGGGAACTATCGACGCGCAAACCGCCTTGTTGACCACTATGATATTTCTGTAAGATGAGATGCGGGTGTGGCGAAATCGGTAAACGCATCGGACTTAAGCGCAATTTGAGTGCCCCGCTGGAAACGGTGGGTGTAGAACTGCTCAACGTCGGGGAAGCCCTCACCGGTAATCCCGAGCGAAGCTGCTGCGCTGTGCAGGCTCAGCAGAACGTGTAGAGACTTGACGGGCAGCGCCTACCCTCTGAGTGCAGAGCAGGGCGAAGAGAAAGTCCAGACCCCAAACGGCAATGGCCGGCAGTGCAAACTGTAGCGGGTACGAAAATCCGATGGAGGACAATCCTCCTTGTGGGTTCGAGTCCCACCACCCGTACCGTTACTTTTGTCCTTTGAGGGGCAGGTTTTTTAATCCTCATGCGGTAGGGCTATCACGCGAACCAGTAAATCGTGCCTGTAGAGACGATTGCTCGGGTCGTCTTTAAGTTACCTTGATGGCGGAGACAACGGATTCAGGGGTGGGCGAGTGTTCCTACAGTGAGTGCTGGCGTCCTTTCAAGAAAGGGCGATCTCAAAGATGGGGCTGTCTTAGAACACCGATCCCCTATCATCATGATGGATCTATCTCGAATAGAGCAATGGTATCAAAGGACGCGTCAGGCCAATGAACTGCGCGCCAAGCACAGACGTTAGCTCAAATTGAGGTTTTATTAAACCCTGTACGACTTGCGCCATGGAGATTACCTTCGACATTCCCAACTCTTCCCGCGCTCCGCGTCGAGAAAGCCGGTATTACAAAGAGGCGCTTGTTTCCATGCTTTACCAGGCCGGCGATCTTTCCAGTAAAGAGGCATGCGAGGCGCTCGGTGTGTCACGGCGTGCGTTTGAAGAAATTTTGGCCCGCTTCCGTGTCTCTGTTATGCCCGACGATGACGATAGCATCGCTGCTGAGTTGAGCGCGTGACGTCGACCCGCCGGATACAACCATTTGATGCGATGCGTCGCGTTGTGAGTGATACGGGTCCGCTGATTTCCCTTGAGAAGCTCTCCGGCGGCGTGCGGCTGATGCACCAGCTGTACGACCGAATCATTGTGCCGCCAGCTGTACTGGCAGAGGTTAGCTATGATGAAGGCCGTCCGGAGAATTATCTTGAACGGTATGGGTTAAAAAATCTATTGGCCGTTGAAGATGTCCAATCCGACGTGCAGATTCCAGGCATTAAGCGGCTGCACGAAGGAGAGATTCAGGCCATCCGGCTGGCACTTGAGCTGGAGCTCCCACTGCTCATCGAAGAGACGGCTGGTCGGCGCGCGGCCCAAGAGGCCGGATGTTTGATTTCGGGGATTGCGGGCCAGATCGTCAAGGCGCACCGTAATGGCTTCCTGAAGAAAGATCAAGCGCGGGAAATGCTTGCCGAGATGGTCAGGAATCGTCGAATAAACGAACGCATCTACGATCGGCTCGTCAGTGCGTTGAAGCGTGAGTCGTAATGTTGGAGTCCCGTTTGAGCTTGTGATGTGTTTACAGAACGGAGCATCGACCGCGCTGTTAATGCTGGTCCAAATCTTTTCCGGGAAACCGGTCAAAGCGGGGCTGTGGTTGACTCAACTTCAAGCAATATTAGCGCGTATTAAGTTCTTCGAACCGCATGTGAACCAAGCCTCCGATTCACCTCATGATCGTCCGCCACATCAACGACATCTGCGGCTCCGAACAGGAGGTGGAGACCGACACGTTCATCAGCCGCCGCCTGCTGCTCCAGGAGG
>CAYFRR010000010.1:32375-35554 GCA_964345505.1 uncultured Rhodothermales bacterium | reverse complement strand
GCGTTTGGTCCCTCCACACGCCTCTCATCAACGGATGCCCTGCGTCTCATTACCCGTCCCTACGGAGCCGTGATCGATGAGTATTTCCGTGAGGAAAAACTGAAGGCGATGCTCCAGTGGATGGCCGCACAATCGGGTCCGCCGCCAAGCGAACCGATGTCTGGGCCGTTTGTGTTGTGGCATCCCCTGTATCATAAAGGGGGCATCGCGCGTCCGCGCGGCGGTTCAGGAATGCTTACGCAGGCCTTGAAGCGCCATATTGAGGCACACGGCGGTACCGTTGAAGTGAATGCGCCTGTGGATGAGGTTCTGGTTGAAAACAACAAAGCGGCGGGCATCCGCGTCGGTGACTCTGCTTACACCAGCCGGGCTGTCGTCTCAGGCACGCACATTTTGGAAACCCTCGAGCGCTTGCTCCCGCCGTCCCACCGTCCAGATAACCCTGCTCGAAAGATGCGCGTCGGCAATGGCTTTGGTGCCATCGTGCGGCTGGCCTTGGACCGGCCGGTCCGGTATGCAGCCGACCCCTCGGATGACGCCCGTACTGCATTGCAGCTCGTCTGCCGTTCGCCGCAACAGATTCATGCGGCCTATGGCGACTACCTGAACCATCAGCCCGCTACGGATCCACCGATCGTAGGGATGTCGTTCAGTGCAGTTGATGACACCCTCGCCCCGGCGGGGCACGAGGTGCTTTGGCTGTGGGGGCAATACTATCCGTATGAATTGGCGAATGGCGCTTCATGGGACGATATTGGCGAGGCTGTCGCAGATAACCTCATCGATACCTTTGAAGCCTATGCCCCGGGAACGAAGGACGCTATCGTAGGGCGCCTTTTTCAGCATCCCCTTTGGCTGGAACGCCACCTGAGCCTGCGCCGGGGAAACGTTATGCACCTGGAGATGAGCATTGACCAGATGTTTATGATGCGGCCGTCTATGGACATGAGCAGCTACAAGGGCCCGCTTGATGGGTTGTACCTAACGGGTGCCAGCACGCATCCCGGGGGCGGTATTATGGGGGCCTCGGGGCGCAACGCGGCGCACGTCGTTTTACGTGACTTAGACTAACTCCCACGATCTGTACGGCATGAGCTATTTAAACTTTTTGCTGCTTTACATCGCCCTGCCGATTGTCATTATGGCTTTCACGCTTCCCCGGCCGCTGGCTGGACGCGGCACCACGCGCACCCGGTGGGCTATCGGGGCGATTTGCCTGATTGCCTTTGCCTACACGACGCCGTGGGATAATTACCTGGTCTACCGCGAAATATGGTGGTACGGCCCGGAGCGTGTGCTCGGCACGATTTACTTCGTTCCCTACGAGGAATATGCCTTTTTTATACTGCAGCCCATCATGACAGGCTTGCTCTACTACCATGTGCTGGGGCGACGTCCGTCATGGGCTGAACAGCCACTGCCGGAGTGGATCACGCCAGCGCAGGTTGTGGGCGCTTTGATTTACGCCGCCCTGTCTGCCTGGGGCGTATGGCTCCTCGTGGCTGGCGACGATTCGGGGCTTTACATGGGACTTATTCTGAGCTGGGCCTGCCCGGTGCTGCTTGGCATTTGGATCTACGGCGGCAGCGTGATCTGGAGACTGGTCCGAGGTCCGGCAGCTATTACGGTGGGCATTAGCACCGGCTACCTCTGGGTGGCTGATTGGTTTGCGATCTCGGATGGTATCTGGGAGATATCGACAGCGTATACCTTTGGAATTACTCCGTTTGGCTTGCCCATTGAGGAGGCGACATTCTTTTTAGTGACCAACATACTTGTCGTGAAAGGCGCTACGCTGTTTCTGGCAGGAGATCTCATTTCCGCCCAACCATGGGCTCGAAAGAAGCTGCCTGCCGGGCGACCAACTCCGAATGTATAAGCTTGGTAACGTGGTTGCAATACCGACTGCTTCACCTTTATACCCACCCCGCTGTAACGTACACTTAGCGAGTGAATATCGCTCTCACGTGTCGGTAAGGCAGATGTACGCTTTCATGATTTTCTGAAAGTTGCATTTCCTCTTCGCCGCACCTGCGGCGCCACGCGTGAGAGTCCCTCTTCCCTATTACACGCACTATCAAGGAGGCTTTACGAATGGAGGACTTAATTGCACAGTTAGGCAACGCCACATTCGAGAACTATGTGGGGCTTGACACAGGCTATACGGAGATGGCCTACCAACTCTCCGCGCACGTACTTACACTTGGCTACGCCGTGATGCTGGCCGGGCTGCTCTACTTTGTGCTGACCATAAAGACGGTCAAACCGAAATACCGCATCTCGTCCGTACTCTCCGTCGTGGTGATGGTCTCGGCCTTCCTGCTTCTGCTTGTACAGCAGCAGAACTGGCTGAGCGCCTTCGACTACAACACGGAAACGGCGACGTACATGCTGAGCTCGACGAACCCGGGCGACCTGTTCAACAACGGGTACCGCTACCTGAACTGGCTCATCGACGTCCCGATGCTGCTGTTCCAGATCCTGTTTGTGGTAACGCTCACCACGAGCAAGTTCAGCTCCGTGCGCAATCAGTTTTGGTTCTCTGGCACCGGTATGATTCTCACCGGATATGCCGGGCAGTACTATGAGGTAACTGACCCCACGCTGTTCTTCATCTGGGGCACGCTGTCGACGCTCTTCTTCTTCCACATTCTGTACCTGATGAAGAAGGTTATTGACGAAGGCAAGCAGGGCGCTCCGGCAGGCGCGCAGGCGTACTTGAGCAACATCTGGGTCCTGTTCTTCATCACCTGGATGCTATACCCGGGCGCTTACCTGATGCCGTACCTCTTCAGCTTCTCTGCTGAGCCGGCCCTGAGCGAGGCGGCGGTAGTTGCACGTCACATGACATACACCGTTGCCGACATTGGCTCTAAGGTGATCTACGGTATCTTCCTCACGCTCGCTGCACAGGAGATGAGCAAGGAGGAAGGCTACAACTGGGAGGAAATGGAAAGCGCGCTGTAAATCGCTTTCTGCACCATCCTACCAACGCCCTCACGCCTCGTGCGTGCGGGCGTTTTTTATGAGCCACAGCTGGAGGCGTGTTGCGCAGACTTGACGATCAGTCGCTGCATCCGTATACTCCGGTAATTCAATCAAACATCCTGACTCACTGCTTGCACAAGATGCCTGCTGCTCAGCCGAGTGGCAGGTTTTCTTGTTTCACCTGTGTATTT
>CAYFRR010000010.1:14965-32275 GCA_964345505.1 uncultured Rhodothermales bacterium | reverse complement strand
CAAGATGCCTGCTGCTCAGCCGAGTGGCAGGTTTTCTTGTTTCACCTGTGTATTTCCTGCCTGCCGTATGCCCCCTTTGCCTCCTGTCCCCGTCCTGACTGGACCTACGGGCGTCGGCAAGACGCGCTTGAGTCTGGAGCTCAGTAAGATTGCACCTGTGGAGATCATCTCGGCAGACAGCCGCCAGGTATATACTGAACTCACGATTGGCACGGCTAAGCCCGATGCTGAGGTGCAAGCACGAGTGCCGCATCATTTTATTGATGAGCGCTCGGTATTTGACAGCGAGGACACATTTTCTGCGGGCACGTTTGCGCGTGAGGCCTGGAAGCGGATACACGGGGTTCTGGAGCGGGGCCACCTGCCACTGGTCGTGGGTGGATCGACGCTGTACGTGCATGCGCTCCATGACGGACTCGCGGACATTCCCGACGTACCGTCAGATGTTCGCACTCGGGTAGAGGCTGCGCTGAAAGACGTTGGGCCTGAAGCCCTATTTGAACGCCTACAGCAGGTCGACCCTGATACAGCAGTGACAATGGACGCTACGAAGACGCATCGCGTACAACGGGCGCTGGAGGTGTACGAGGCTACCGGACGCCCCCTGTCGTATTACCATGAGCAAACCCCGTCTCCCCCCTTTGATTTTGACGTTGTGGTGCTGCACCGTGAACGTCAGGTGCTCTACGATCGGATTAACGCTCGGGTAGAGGCCATGCTTGAGGCTGGCCTGGTCGATGAGGTGGCGGAGTTGAACGCACGCGGCGTCGATCGGTCGTGGGCTCCGCTACGGACCATTGGATACAAAGAGGTCTTCGCCTATCTCGATGGCGACATCCCCCATAACGAGATGGTCCGCCTGATCAAGCGCAATACCCGGCGCTATGCCAAACGACAGCTCACCTGGTTTCGGCGGTACGATACCTACGCATGGGTCTCTGCGGAGGCATCCATTTCTGATCTCCAGCCCTATCTGTCAGCTTTGAATGACTTTGCCGCGGGGTAAGGCTTCCAGCACCACGATACGGTGCAGGGGAGTGCCCTCGGTATGACGAACGCGCCCCACCCCTCCTGCGTCGGCTATAGCCTGGAGCCAGCCCTCTCGTGATCGAAACGCGGCATGCTGCTCATCCATGGTGCCCCCCGAACGGATATAGTTTGCCATGGCGTCAATGCGCTGCAACCACCAGCACCAGAAGGGGCCTTCGCAGGTCGATTCTACGATGATCACCCGATCCGACGCCACGCGCAACGCTTCGCGCAGCACCTCCACGGGGTTTGGCGTGTGATGTAACACGAACACAAGTGAGACAACATGGACTGTGTTTGTTGCGAGCGGTAGCCTCTTCTGCTGCAGATGCAAGAATGGGAGATCCGTTTGGTTTGAAGGGCGCACGTCTGCCAGAAGCACGTCAATGGATTCCTCAGTGTGCAGGATTTCGCCGACATACCCCTCGCCTGCTCCGAGGTCGAGCAGTTGCACTGGACTCTCCCCTTCGACCTCCACCTCTGCAAGTAGAGGCCCGAGCAGAGCCGCTTTACCGCGCGCCCGGCGCTTCATCATCCAGGTAAGGATGCCGTTGCGGTGCCGATAGATTGCCCAGCCGGAAAGCACGAAGAAACCCGTCCACGACAGCCAGACGAAGCCCCAGTAGATGCCGCCGACGTACCGGGCATATGTCCCCACAGCCGCTACACTGAGCCAGAGCCACGCGGGGAAATGGCTGCGGCTAACAAAAGGGAGTAATGCTATAATAGGCAGGAGATACCATGGATGTAGTGTTGTTGTAGTTAAAAGATATATTGCAATAACGGAGTATAAGGTTACACCTACACCGTGGACTCCGCTGGAGCCCTGTCGCATATCCCGCCGCAGGACCAACGCGATGCCACCAAGTCCACCTACCGAGAGCAGCGTGCTAACGAGCTGACTCATATCCTGATTGAAAACAAGCCATCCCAGCTTTTTGAGTACAAAGTAGAGTCCCGCATTAAACTCGAAAAATGAGACGTAAAGGCCCAGCGAGTCGGCGATATGTAGCGCGTAACCTGGTCGCACGTAGGCACCAGCGAGACCCAATGCAGCCACAATTCCAGGCCAAAGCGCCTTCCAGCCATAGCGAGCATACAATACCAGTAAAAAAATAAAGGGGTACAGCTTGACCAGCCCTGCCCCAGCGACAAGTATCGAGGCCGTGCGTAGCCAACGCTGATGTAGTGCCCACAGCGCCAGAAGCAGCAATCCAACCATTACCGCCTCTGTATGCGCCTGCCCGGCAACCTCAATCAAGACCAGCGGATTCCATGCGTAAAGCGCGGTTGCCTGTGCGGACACCAGGCGGCTGAGCGCCCAAACGCCGGCCATCTCAATCACCACGAAACTACCCTTGAGCACGTTGTAGGCAACTTCAAACCCCGCCTCGTAGAAGAAGGCGGCCAGAGCAAAGAAAACCTGCGAGAGGGGCGGGTAGACGGAGTAAAACTCAGGCGAGTTCATCTCCTCGAACAGCAGTGTGTCGTGATATGCCTGGAGGACGTCCTCGGCTGGCCGGTGGGCGTATGGATTGACGCCCTCCCACTGCAGCAATCCGTCCCACAAGTACCGATAGACATCGTCGGAAAGGAGCGGCGCCACCGGCAGCAGGGCAAGGCGAAACAGCAGGGCGCCAAGCAGCACGGTCTGAAGGCTTAGCGATTCAGCCCGCCACAGCAAAACGGACCCAATCGTTCCCGTGGCGCACAGGATCGTAAGCAGGTACACGCGATCAGCACTCCAGGTCTCGGGATGATGCAGCAGCCAGGCTATTCCCGTCACACTTCCCAACGAAACGACGACCCCGACCCGAGACATGCTCCCCATACGTGAGGTCAGGGCAGATTACTGTGAAGGCTGCTGAAAGACCGCGTGCATCGTGCGGCCCTCTGTCTCATAGGTCACCTGGTCTGCCATGTGTTCAATCAGAAACAGCCCGCGACCGCTCTCTTCCAACATGTTTTCGGCATCGAGCGGATCAGCAACATCCGCGGGATCGAACCCTCCGCCCTCATCCCGCACCCAGAGGTGCACCTCTGTATCCTCCGCGCGCATCTCCACACGGATGGGTTTATCCTTGTCGAACTTATTGCCATGACGAATGGCATTGGTGGCCCCTTCTGTGGCAACCATAAGTAGCCGATAGGCGAAGTCCTCGTCGAAGTTGTGCACCTCCGAAAAACGCTCCACTTCTGCCACAATCACCTCGAGGCTTTCGTGAGCGCTGGGGAGCTTTAGCTGCAGAACGTTAGCGGACGCATCCATGAGGGAGGGCTCAGTCGATCACAATGAGGTTCTTTGGCGCAGTTGTCAGATTCACGCAGCCGCTGTCGCGCAATACAACGATATCTTCAATGCGAACGCCAAAGCGCTCCGGAAGGTAGATGCCGGGTTCGATGGTTACGGCCGCGCTTGCGGGTAAGGGATACGAGACGTGATAGGAAAGGCGGGGCCACTCGTGAATTTGAAGCCCCACACCATGCCCGAGTCCGTGCGAGAAATAATCTCCATAGCCTGCGTCTTCGATCACCTCGCGCGCGACCGCATCGAGAGCATCGGAGGAGATGCCGGCGTGTGCGGCCTCGATGGCCGCTTCCTGCGCGCGATGCACCGTGTCGTAGACGGTGCGGGCCTCCTCCCCTGGCTCACCTACCGCGATGGTCCGCGTCATGTCTGACGCGTAGCCGTTGAGGAAACAGCCCATGTCAATAACTACCAGCTCACCGGACGCTATGGGTCGATCCGTTGGTCGCGCGTGAGGAAGCGCGCCGCGCGGCCCGGCGGCTACAATCGGATCAAACGAAAGCTTATCGGCACCTCGGTTAATATGCTGGTACACGATTTGGGCTGCCACCTCGCGCTCCGTGACGCCAGGTTGTATGTGCTGCAAGAGAAAAGAGAACACCTCCTCGGTGATGAGCTGCGCCGCCCGGATATGTTCGATCTCCTGCTCGGTCTTTTGCGCGACCGCCCGCGTCAAGACCTCCTGTGCCCCAACCCACGCTACATCCTCCGTTTGCCCAGCCCACGCATCGCGCTGCGCCACAGACACATGGTCGGCCTGGAAAAGAATGCGTTTGACCTCGTCGAAAAAGCCTTCCTTCACCAGATAGGGGAAAAGCCGATAGCCCGGGACGTGCACGGTAGCTTCGGTTACTTCCTCCCGCGCCTGGACGGTATATCGCCCGTCTGTCACGAAGTGTGCTTCCAGCTCCGCTCCCCCTGGCGCACGTTTGACAAGCAGCAGCCCGTTCGACCCGGTAAAGCCGCAGGCCCATCGGATGTCAGGCAAAAAGGAGATCAGCGCCGCATCCGCGTCGTGCTCCTTCAGGGACGTTGCGATGGTAGCAAGAAAGGACATAGCAGCACGAGCATGTGGGCGAAAGACCGATCGTTGGGGTTGGCGGTTACGAGCGTCGGATGTTATAATTCGGCGCTTCCTTGGTGATGTGGACGTTATGCGGATGGCTTTCATAGAGCCCTGAGGAGGTGATGCGAACGAACTGTGCCCGCTCGTACAGCGCCTCCACCGTGGCACAGCCGCAGTACCCCATCGCCGCCTGCAAGCCACCGATCATCTGGTAGACCACTTCGCCAAGTGTGCCGCTGTACGGTACGCGGCCTTCGATGCCTTCAGGCACCAGCTTCTTCAGGTCGTCCTCTGCATCCTGAAAGTAGCGATCCTTGCTGCCCTCACCCATCGCACTTACCGAGCCCATGCCGCGGTAGCTCTTGTATTTGCGGCCTTCGTAGATGATGGTCTCCCCCGGGCTTTCCTCCACCGCTGCAAAAAGGCTACCGATCATGACGGTCTCCGCCCCCCCGGCCAGCGCCTTCGCGATGTCGCCTGTCTGCTTGATGCCGCCATCGGCGATGATAGGTACGCCATGCGCCCGCGCCTCGGCTGCACATTCCATCACCGCGTGGAGCTGAGGGACCCCCACGCCTGCAACCACGCGCGTCGTACAGATGGAGCCGGGGCCGATTCCCACCTTCACGGCGTCGACACCCGCCTCAATGAGATCCCGCGTTCCTTCGGCCGTCCCTACGTTGCCCGCAATTACGTCCGGTCCGTCCAAGGCATCAACCAACGTGCGCACCATGGAAAGTACTCCAGCGGAGTGCCCGTGAGCGGTGTCCACCACAATGAAGTCGACGCCCGCCTGTTGAAGCGCCAGCGCCCGATCCACCGAATCCGGCGTGACACCCACGGCAGCGCCTACCCGGAGCCGACCGTGCGCATCTTTAGCGGCCAGCGGATGCTTGCGCCGTTTCTCGATGTCTTTGAAGGTGATCAGTCCCCGAAGCTTGTGCTCGCCATCCACAACAGGCAGCTTCTCAATCTTGTGCTCCTCCAGCATAGCCTCGGCCTCGTCCAGCGTCGTGCCGACGGGCGCCGTGATGAGCGGCTCCGTTGTCATCATCTCCTGCAGGGGTACATCGTTGGACACCTGAAACCGGAGGTCCCGGTTGGTCACGATGCCTACAAGCGTATTCTCAGCGTTGACCACCGGGATACCGCCGATGTGGTAGCGCGCCATCATCCCCCGGGCGTCTCCCACCGTGCTGTCTGGGGTGAGCGTGATGGGATCTATGATCATCCCACTCTCCGACCGCTTGACGCGCCGGACCTGACGCGCCTGCTCTTCAATGCTCATGCTCTTGTGCAGCACTCCTACCCCGCCTTCCCGAGCGAGCGCGATGGCCAGGCCCGATTCCGTCACCGTATCCATGGCCGCCGACACCACGGGCACGTTCAGGTTGATGTTACGCGTCAGGCGTGTGGCCGTATTGGCATCTCGCGGCATAACCTCCGAGTGGCCGGGGACGAGCAGCACGTCGTCGTACGTTAGGCCTTCGGCACGGACCTTCCGCTCGAAGATGTCGGGCGTATCTGTACGAGGCGCTGTGGCTGGCGGATGGTGGTTTGTTGCACTCATGACAATGGAGCTGCTGTGGATGAGAGACGTTTCGAACGGCTAATAGGGGACTACTTGAGCTTCACGTGGTTCTTTAAGCGTTTTATTTCGTGGCCTTGCAGGTGCCGCCACTGCCCACGGTCCAGCCCGTCGCTGGTGAGACCGGCGTAGTTTACGCGCTCCAGCGCGACGACCTCGTGGCCAAGGGCTTCCATCATACGCCGAATTTGGCGGTTGCGCCCTTCATGGAGCATGAGACCTATTTCTTCGCGGCGCTTCGGGTTGATGTACGTCACGCGGTCAGCGCTGGCTTTGCCATCCTCCAGCTCGACGCCCCGCCGCAGGTGGTCGATTTCGTGGGGATCGATGGTCTTCCGCGTCCGCACACGGTAGAGCTTCTTCGTCTCGTACCGCGGGTGCATCAGGCGGTGCGCGAGATCCCCATCGTTGGTCAGGAGGAGCACCCCCACCGTATCGCGATCCAGCCGGCCCACGGGAAACAGCCCATCGCGGATGTCAGCGGGCAAGTTTACGAGGTCCATCACCGTGTCGCGGCCCTTCTCGTCGTCGGTGGTGCTGATCGTGTCCTTTGGCTTGTTCAGGAGCACGTACCGATGCGATTGCGGCGAGATCGTGCGGCCGTTTACTTCAACGGTGTCGCCAGGCATGACGCGATACCAATAGGCCTCAGCGACCTCATCGTTTACACGAACACGCCCGGCGTCAATCAGATCGTCGGCCTTGCGGCGCGAGGTTACTCCGGCTTTGGCAATGTACTTGTTGAGCCGGATGCCATCGGCATCTGAGGATGTGTGGGGGTTGTTGGCTGCCATAAATAGCCCAAGTGATGTAAAGTAAGAACCCTGTACGGGCGGCGGCTCGGTCCGTGCCCTGCGTTACGCAGCCTTCCCCGTCGCTTCATCGGGTCCCGCGTCTTCGTCCGTTTGCGGGGGCCCATCAGCAGAAGCTGCGCCATGGGCCGATGGACCGGGTGCATCACTCGGGCGCTGATGCACGGGCAGTTCACGCAGCAGCATCAGCTCGGCGCGCTCCTCATCAAACGCGGGGTCGTCGAGCAATTCTTCAATGGACCGCAGATCAGGCAAATCGTCTACCGCGTTGAGGCCAAACGCCACGAGAAACTCCTCCGTCGTACCATACAGCATCGGCCGACCGATGGCGTCACTGCGGCCGACGACATCGATGAGATCAAGCGCCATCAGCTTCCGGAGGGCGTATCCGGCATCTACACCGCGCACGTAATCGACCTCCGGTTTGGTGGTAGGCTGCCGGTAGGCTACGACCGCCAGGGTCTCCATCAACGACCGTGAAAGGGAGCGCTGGTGGCGCTGCGTACGAAAGGCCTTCAGGTAGGGAGCCACGGCTTGCGCGGTGGTCATGCGGAAGCCGCCCGCCCAGCGCTCAATCTGTAGGCCTTGCTGCGCGTCGGCGTAGCGTTCGTTGAGCCGGTCTACGGCTTCCTCAACCGCACCGACCTCGGGGGCTTGCCCTCGTACCTCACGCACGACCTCGGCAATGCGCTCGGGAGGTAGCGGATCGGCAGCCGCGAAGATCAACGCCTCCACGATCTGGTGCAGGCGTCGTTCGGACTCAGTATACTCAGATGCAGGGCGCGCGTCCATGGATGAGCAGCGTCAAGCGGTGGATGACGAGGAAGTAGACGAAGGAGCTACGGTGGATGAGTCGGCATCGGGTCGGGCCACGAAAAATTCGGTCCGTGACGGGGCGTCGATAATCGCAATGGCGCCCTGGCGGACCAGTTCCAGGACGGCCAAGAAATGGGCAATGATCTGTCCGCGCGGCTCGTAGCGTAGGGCCTCAATAAAGGAGAAGCGCTCCGTTTGCCTCAGGCGCTCCCGGATGGCATCGCGGGCCTCGTCCACACTGTAATGCACGCGATCGACGGTGTGGGTGGGGTCCGCTGTGATAGCCTCGCTGGTGAGCACACTACGCAGGGAGCTGATGAGGCGAAATACGGTGGCATTGGTAAGCCGGGGCGCACCGTCAGTTTGCAACGCGTCGCGTGCCGCCTTTTCTGGACGGGTAAACAGCTCGTGCCGGCGGTCGTGGCGGGTCTCCAGCTCCGCGGCCGCTTCTTTGTAGCGCACGTACTCCAGCAGCCGCTCGACGAGCTCGCGTCGCGGATCGATAGGCTCGCCGTCATCCGCGCTCTCGGGCTGCGGCAGCAGCATCTGCGCCTTAATCCCAATAAGGATAGACGCCATATAGATAAAGTCGCCAACCCCGTCGAGGTCAATCTCCTCCATTAGCCGCACGTACGACAGAAACTCGTGGGTAATCTGGCTGATGGGAATGTCATAGATATCCAACTCATCCCGACGGATGAAAAAGAGGAGCAGATCCAGCGGCCCCTCAAATTGTTCAAGTTCGATGCGGTAGGTAGCCATATCGGCAAGGGGTTACTGCGCACGAAACCAATCCACGGTGCGAGCCAGCCCATCGCGCAGCGTGACCTGCGGCGTCCAGCCCAGCGCGTCTTGGGTGTGGGCATAGCTCAGCACGCTCCGCCGTTGCTCGCCCGGTTTCCCTTCGGCGTGGCGCTTCGGGATGTCCGGGTTGATCTCATCACGGATTACCTCAAACAGTTCAACGACATTGGTCTCCTTCGCTGTACCGACGTTAAAGGTCCCGGTGCCATCGTAGGCAAGAGCGGCGCGGTTCGCCTCCACCACATCACCCACGTATACGAAGTCGCGGGTCTGCAGCCCATCCCCATTGATGTACGCCGTCTCTCCGTTGAGCATCCGCTGGGCGAATATCGCCACCACCCCGGCTTCGCCGTGCGGGTTCTGGCGCGGGCCATACACATTCGCGTAGCGAAGGGCGACATACGGGATGCCATACTGCTGCTGGTAGTAGTACAGGTAGCGTTCCGTAGCCAGCTTGGTGATGCCGTATGGCGAGATCGGCCGGAGCGGGTGGGCCTCGTCTTGAGGAACGTACTCGGGCTCTCCATAAATGGCGCCACCGGTGGAGGCAAACAACACCTTTTTCAGTCCATTGCCGCGTGCCGCCTCCATCAGATTGAGAAACCCGCGCAGGTTAACGTCGGCGTCGAACGACGGATCGGCTACGGATTTGCGCACGTCCATCTGGGCCGCGTGGTGCACGAGCACGTCGTACCCCTCCGATTCCAGTAGCTGCGCGGCGGCGTCGCTGCGAATGTCGTGTACATGCAGCGTAGCTTCGTCAGGCACGTTGGCTTCACGGCCAGACGACAGATCATCCAGGATATCTACGGTGTGGCCATCGGCGAGCATCGCATCTGCGACGTTTGAGCCAATAAACCCGGCACCACCGGTCACAAGGATATGCATGAAGAAAATAAGTTTAGGAAAAGATTCTTGCAATAACGGATTTCAAATCATCGCCGGCCTGAAGTCCTCAGCTGGGACGAGCGTCACCTCTACAGACGGCTGGTCCGCAAACAGCTCCTGGGCCAGGGACTGTACCGCTTCGGCCGATACGGCCTGCAACCCATCGGCCTCAGCAGCAGCTGAAGGCCGATCGCCATGATACAACATATGGCGCGCAATGTATACCATACGGTTGGAGAGCGATTCCAGTCCCAATAGCCACTCCCCGCGCGCCACACGGCGGGCGGGTCTGTTGGAGATCCCCCGTGGCGACTGTGGAGGTGGTTGGCGGGCGGTGCCGCATACGCGTATCGAAAGTCAGGGAGGTTGAGGTACAGATACGAAGTACAGATATACTGAAGGGCAGAGAAGTCGCGCCTCTCTGCCCCTCGGTGATATTCGGCAACAACGAGTCGTGCTACCTCGAGCCGTTGCTTTTCGAAACAAACGGCTTACGCGACAGGCGCAGTTTGCCGTCATTGCGCACTTCGGTAAGGCGCACCTTCACCTTGTCGCCTACCTGCATGTAATCCTCCACCTTGTCCACGTAGTCGTGGTCGATTTCGGAGATATGCAGGAGGCCTTCGCGTCCCGGCATGATTTCGATGATGGCACCAAAGCCCTTGATGCTCTTCACCGTGCCCTCGTAGTCTTCACCGGCTTCCGGCACCGTCACAATGTTCTTGATGCGCTCGATGGCTCCATCTGAAGCAGCTTGGTCGGCAGCGGCAATCGTGACGTAGCCCATGCCGTCGCGCTCGTCGATGTCGATCGATGCGCCCGTATCGGCCTGGATACCCTTGATCACCTTGCCACCCGGCCCAATCACGGCGCCGATGAAGTCGCTATCGATGGTGATTTGGGTAAGGCGCGGCGCGTATGGTGAGAGCTCCTGACGCGGCTCAGGCAGTGTCTGCTGCATATGGTCGAGGATGTGCTCGCGCGCATCCCGCGCCTGATTGAGCGCTTGCAACATGAGATCGCGCGAGAGTCCGCTGATCTTGATGTCCATCTGGCAGGCCGTGATCCCGTCCCGCGTGCCCGTCAGCTTGAAGTCCATGTCGCCCAGGTGATCCTCGGTGCCAAGGATGTCGGTCAGGATGGCCGTTTCATCGCCTTCCTGAATGAGGCCCATCGCGATACCCGCGACCGGCTTCTTCACCGGCACGCCCGCATCCATCAGCGCCAGGGAGCCAGAGCAGACGCTCGCCATGGACGAGGAGCCATTGGATTCGAGCACGTCCGCGTTGATGCGGATGGTGTAGGGGAAATCGTCGTGATCGGGCAGCTGGTCTTGCAGCGCACGCTCGGCAAGCATGCCGTGGCCGATCTCGCGGCGCCCGGGGCCCCGCAGGAAGCGCGCCTCGCCCACACAGAACGGGGGGAAACGGTAGTGCAAGAAGAAGCGCTTGTCCTCCTGGTCAAAGATCTGATCCACCGGCTGCACGTCTTTGGACGTGCCCAGGGTGACCGCGGCCAGGACCTGCGTTTCGCCACGGGTGAATACCGAGGAGCCATGGGCGCGGGGAAGCGTCTTCGTTTCCGACCATATGTCACGCACATCCGTGCGGCCACGGCCGTCAATCCGGCGCCCGTCCTCTACAATCATCGCCCGCATGGCCTCTTTCTCCACCTTGGAGACGGCCTCTTTGATTTCGCCAGCGGTGTAGCCTTCGGGAGTCGTGTCTTCATCGCCCAGCAGCTCGTCCACTGCGTCGGCCTTGATCTCGTCAATGCCTCCGTAGAACGACTCTTTTTGGTACGGTGCACTCACATGCTCGCGCATGCGATCACCGATGAGATCGCGGACCGTGTCCACAAGCGTGTCGTCCACTACGTAAGGCGTGTACGCGAACGCCTCCTTGGTACCGGTTTCGGCAAACAGCTCTTCTTGAAGCGTGCACAGCTTGCGAATGGCATCGTGGGCCACATCCAGGGCCTCCACCATCTCCTCCTCGCTGATCTCGTCCATCTCGCCTTCCACCATCACGATGGCATCCTGCTTACCGGCCACAATGAGGTTGATGTCCGAGGACTCAAGCTCCGAAATCGTGGGGTTGATGACGAACTCGCCATCTACACGCCCCACGCGCACCTCAGCAATCGGCCCGTCGAAAGGCGCGCCACCTAACAGGAGCGCGGCAGAGGCCCCGACACCTGCGAGGATGTCCGCATCGTTTTCGTCATCGGCCGAGACCACAAAGCAGATGATCTGCGTCTCGTGGCGAAAGCCGTCTGGGAAGAGCGGGCGCACGGCGCGGTCTACCAGCCGGGAGGTCAGAATCTCTTTGTCGTTCGAGCGTCCCTCCCGCTTCATGAAACCCCCGGGGATGCGCCCGCCGGAGGCGAAGTTCTCACGATAGTCCACCGTGAGGGGGAAGAAGTTCATGTCGGGTTTGGGCCGGTCATCCATCACGGCTGTGCAGAGCGCCATGGTGTCGCCCAGGCGAACGACAACAGCGCCGTCGGCCTGCTTGGCCAGCTTGCCTGTCTCAATCGACAGGGTTTTGCCGGGGGCCAGTTCAATCGATTTTTTTATGCCTTGATGCATAGTCAGTAGCTACAGTGTATGATCTTGTGTCGTCTCAACGCTGTGGTCCCACGGCCCCAGGGCCCCGGCAACCAACAAACGGCACCCCGTGCTGGAGTGCCGTCTGGAATCCTACTTGCGAATACCGAGCTTCTTGATGATCGAACGGTATCGCTCAATGTCGTCCTTCATGAGGTAGTTGAGCAGGCGGCGACGCTTGCCTACCAGCTGCAACAGACCGCGCCGGGTGGCGTGGTCGTTCTTGTGTTCGCGGAGGTGCTCCGTAAGGTTGTTGATGCGGGTCGTGAAAATGGCAATTTGCACTTCGGTCGACCCGGTATCATCTGGCCCGTTGCCATGCTCTTCGATGAGTTCCTGCGTCTTCTCTTTCGTAATCATGCGGCTGTGTCTTCGTGAAGTGTTGCTACCAAGAACTACCGCCGGGGGTAAGCTCCGAGTAGAACCTGTGAGTGGCTGCTGCGCTTCGTCACAGATAAGCGTGTGCAAAGTAGTGTAGGTGGACGTTAAGAGACCCGCGGCAGTTCCATCTGACACACTCCAGCGAGACGGCTCACATCCCGTTTTTCGAAAAAATCGTCTCACAGGCGGCACGGTCTTTTTTGAGCTGGGCAACGAGGGCCTCCGGGCCATCAAACGACCGTTCATCCCGAATCCGCTCAAGGAAATGCAACCGCAGCTCTTCGCCGTACAAGTCTCCTGCGAAGTCCAGCAGGTGGGCCTCCACCGTTCGGTCCGTCCCATTGAACGTCGGACGGTACCCGATATTAACCATTGCGGGTTGTTTTCTTGCAATAACGGATGTAGTTGCTCCAGCTCCAGTGACCCATGCCGCGTAGACCCCGCGGGCCGGAATAATCTTGCGTGGTGGAATGCCGTCAAGGTTGGCAGTCGGAAACCCAATGGTACGGCCGCGCTTCTCGCCCGCGACGACCGTGCCGGATAGCCGATACGGGCGCGTGAGCAACCGACGGGCCTCCGCAACCTCTCCAGTCCCGCCGACCAGTTCTCGAATCCGTGTGGACGAGACCTTGGCGCGATCCACTACCTGCTTGGAAATAATCTCAACACCAAAGCCGTACTGCTCTCCCAACCGGCGCAGCGCCTGGCCATCCCCTTCCCCCTTATGGCCGAAGGAGTGATCATATCCTACAATGATATCTACCAGCCCGATCCGGTTTACCAGAATGTCGCGGACGTAGGCCTCGGGCGACATCTCAGAGAAGCGCTCCGTAAACGGCAACACCACGAAGCGGTCGATGCCCACGGCCTCCAACAGCTCACCTCGCTCCTCCACCGTCGTCAGCAGTGGCATCGGAGCGTCCCTGAGCACCTCGCGAGGATGCGGGTCAAAGGAGAGCAGCGTGCTCTCGGCCTCCTGCGCCGCCGCTCGGTTCTTCACGCGCTCCAAAATCTGCTGATGCCCGGCGTGAACGCCATCGAAGGTCCCCACCGTCACAACGGACTGCGCATGATGCGCAACGTTCGCTAAGCCAAATTGACGCTTCATGCCGGGTGAGGTTGGTGAACGAAGAAGAAGCCGCCCGTGAGCAGTTCAAGCAGATATCGTCGCTTGCTCTACAGCCTGCGTCAGCTGTCCCACCGTCCAGGCATCAGATAACTGGTGCTCGCCGATAGCGGTGCGCACGAGGCTCGATAGGTACGCGCCCACGCCGAGCACTTGCCCCAGGTCATGCGCGAGCGAACGAATGTAGGTGCCTTTAGAGCAGCGCACGCGAAACGTCACATCCGGCCCGCAGTGCTCCAGCACATCGAAGCTATGAACCGCGACCGTGCGCTCTGGAACGTCCACCTCCTCCCCACGGCGCGCCTTCTTATATAACCGCTCGCCATCGACCTTGATGGCGGCGTACATGGGAGGCCGCTGCGTGATGGTGCCCACAAACTGCTGACGCGCTGCTTCCAGTACTTCGGTGCTCACCGCTGCCCAGGGGCCCACCGGCGTCACGGGCAACTCCGCGTCATAGGAGCCGGTGATGCCGCCCAGGCGCAGCGTGCCCACGTACGTTTTCTCCTGCCCCATGAACGATTCCATCTGCCGCGTGGCCGGGCGTCCGACGAGAATGATGAGGAGCCCTGTGGCCAACGGATCGAGGGTGCCCGCATGACCAACCTTTCGCACGCCGGTGAGCTCGCGTACTCGCCTGACGACCTTGAACGAGGACCAGTGGAGCGGCTTATCCACCAGCAGTATCGAGCCGTCCCAGTCGTCGGGAACAGCCGGTGGTGGGCGGAGATGTGGTAAGGCCGAAACGGAGGTCACCGAAGGGATTACGTGTCGTCTATGCCGGGGTCGTCTGTGCCAGGATTGCGCCGCTCACGTTCAGCCTGAATGCGGTCAAACAGGTTCTCCATACGCTCCGCTCGTTGCAGCGACTCGTCGAGAAAGAGCCGCAGCTCAGGGATGATGCGCAGCTGGTGGCGCACCCGCGAGGCCAGCGCCGACCGAAGCTCGGGCAGCTGGCTCTCCAGCCGCTTAAATGTGGTTTCGCGCTGCTCGGAGGAGTCTCCCATCACACTCACGTACACGTAGGCGATGGACAGATCTTTCGTGATGCGGGCGTCGGTCACCGTCACGAGCGGCTTTACTTGGTCGGCAAAGTCCGTGCTTAGCAGCTTTGCCACTTCGCGCTGAATAAGCTTGGCGACGCGTTCGGTACGAATACTCATAAGAGGACGAGCTGGAGTGGATACGGCGGAGGTTGGAGAAGCCAACGAAACGTCCGGAAAAGGTAAGGGCCTGAACCGGTGCCCCTACACTTCCAGCGTCCGTTTCTCTTCAACGATCTTGTAGGCTTCAATGACGTCGCCTGACTTGATATCGTTGAAGTTCTTGATTCCGAGGCCACACTCAAAGCTCGTCTGCACCTCGCGGACATCCTCCTTGAAGCGACGCAGAGAGTCGATCTCGCCTTCGTAGACCACCACGCCATCGCGCACCAGGCGGATGTTGTCGTTTCTGTTCATGCGGCCTTCCGTAACATAACACCCGGCGACGGTGCCTGCCTTGGGCACCTTGAAGACGTCTCGCACTTCGGCGATGCCAACCGTTTCTTCGCTGGTTTCGGGCGAGAGCATCCCCTCCAGGGCGTCGTGGACGTCCTGAATGGCGTTGTAGATGATCGAGTACGTGCGGATGTCAATTTCCTCTTCCTGCGCAGCCGACCGGGCGCCCGTCGTCGGACGCACCTGGAAGCCCAGGATGACGGCATTCGAGGCCGACGCCAGCATGACGTCGCTTTCGCTAATGGCGCCAACGCCCGTGTGGATGATGTTGACGGCGACTTCGTCCGTGCGCAGCTTCAGCAGCGCGTCGGAAAGAGCTTCGACGGAACCGCCCACATCGCCTTTCACGATGAGGTTCAGCTCCTGGAACTCGCCTAAGGCCATGCGGCGGCTGATGTCGTCGAGCGTGACCCGCTTCTGCTGGCGGATGCTTTGCTCGCGATAAATCTGCTGGCGCCGTTGGGCGATTTCGCGCGCCCGGCCTTCGTCATCCAGGGACACGAACTGATCGCCCACTTCGGGCGAACCTGAGAGGCCCAGAATCAAGGCCGGCTCTGATGGGCCGACCTCGTCCACGCGGTTGTCGCGCTCGTCGAACATCGCGCGGATGCGACCGCTGTGCATCCCGGCGACAAACGGATCGCCGACATGAAGGGTACCGTTTTTCACCAGGATGGTAGCGACGTTTCCGCGGCCTTTCTCCAGACGGCTTTCGATGACCACGCCGTCGGCGCGACGGTTGGGGTTGGCTTGAAACTCGCGCAGATCGGCCTCCAGGAGTACCTTCTCGATGAGGTCATCAATACCTTCACCTGTCTCAGCCGATACCTGAGCAGACTGTACCTTACCGCCGTAGGGTTCGACCAAGACGCCTTCCTCAGCGAGTTCCTGCATCACCTTCTGCGCGTCAGCCTCCGGCAGGTCCATCTTGTTGATGGCCACTACCATGGGTACTTCGGCCGCTTTGGCGTGGTTAATGGCCTCTACCGTCTGTGGCATAACCGAGTCGTTCGCGGCGACGACCAGAATGACGATGTCGGTGGCTTTGGCGCCGCGGGCACGCATAGCGGTAAACGCCTCGTGGCCCGGCGTGTCAAGGAAGGTAATCGCGCCTTCCTGTAGTTGCACGGTGTAGGCTCCGATGTGCTGCGTAATGCCTCCAGCCTCGCCCGCTACGACGTCGGCCTTGCGCATGTAGTCAAGCAGGGAGGTCTTGCCGTGATCGACGTGCCCCATGACCGTGACGACGGGCGGACGTGGCTCCAGATCTTCCGGAGCGTCTTCCTCCAGCTGGATGTCCCCAACGTCGAACTGTTCGATAAACTCGACCTCGTACCCAAACTCATCAGCTACAAACTGGATGGTATCGGCGTCGAGGCGCTGGTTGATGGACACCATCATGCCGGAGCTGAAGAGTGTCTCGATCACGTCGTTTACCGGCTCACCCATGAGGTTGGCCAGTTCACCCGTCGAGACGTACTCGGTGATCTCAAGAACCTGCTCCTGCTCTTTGGCTTCTTGAAGCTCGCGCTCCCGCTCTTCAGCGTGACGCTCCCGACGCTGCTTACGCCGCTGCTGACGGACGCGCTGTGCGCCATGCTCCAGCTCGCGGAGCGTCTCCTGCAGTGTCTGCTCGACGTCCTCCTCGTCGACCTTCTTTTTCTTTTTGCGCCTTTTCTTCTTGCTGCGGGACTTTTTCTTGCTGCGGTCCTTAAACTTCACCTTGTTGCCCTTCGCAGAGGCCGCTTTCCGCTTCCGTTTCCGCTTCCGTTTCCGTTTGCCGCGGTCGTCATCCACCTTGCTGAGATCAACCTTGCCCAGCACCTTGGTGCCTTCCAGCTTGTACCGGTCGGCTTTCAGCACTCGGCCGGCGATCTCGTCCTCGTCCTCCAGCTCGTCCACCGTATCGATGTCCTCGCTGTCAAGGGCCTCCACAGCGTCTCCCCGATGGAGTCGCGTGGGCTCGCCCACTGCGGCCGTGTCTTCATCTTTGGTGTCGGCGCCTTCAGTATCGGTATCCGCAGTCTCGGCTTCAGCCGTTACCCCATCTGTCTCTACCTCATCTGCTTCAGCATCAGCGGCTGCCTCAACAGCAGACGCTTCCTCCTCCGCACCGGCCGATTGCTCTACTTGCGCTGTATCTGGCTTCGCGTCCTCCTCCTGCGCTGCTACCGGCTCGTCTGCCGTTACGGCCTCTTGATCAGTGGCAGCCTCAGCATCGGCCGTGGGCTCTTCTTGCGGGGCCTCTGCTGCCATGTCGGCTTCTTCTGCCTCAGGCTCCACGGCGGCGGCTTCGGCGGGCGCCTCTTCCGCCACAGCCTCTTCTGGGTCGGCTTCGTCCACGCCGTCTGTCGCCGTGGGCTCTTCCGACACACCGTCGGCAGA
>CAYFRR010000010.1:0-14865 GCA_964345505.1 uncultured Rhodothermales bacterium | reverse complement strand
CGGCTTCGTCCACGCCGTCTGTCGCCGTGGGCTCTTCCGACACACCGTCGGCAGAGGTCTCGTCGGCGACCGTCTCTTCCGGGGCTCCGTTCGCGGCTTCTTGTGCCGCTTCTTCAGGCTCCGGTTCGTCTGGCGCAGCCGCTGCGGCCTCCTCTGCCCGCCGTTCATCGCGGAGTTGTTTGACACGCTCTGCCATCTCACGATCAGCCGCGAAGTTTATGAGGAGTTCCTCATAGGCTTCGGGCTCCGTGATCGCGGCGTTGATTCCCGACCCTTTTAGGCTGTCGCCATACCCTTCATCCTCCAGAAATTGCGTAAGGGTATTAACCGCCACATTGAGCTCTCGGGATACCTTAAAGAGCCGTTTCTTTTTAAACTTTTCCGTCGTCGCCATTACAGGTGCAAATAATTAAACAAGCGCGTAGCTCGCTATGCGCAATGGTAGCCGACGCGCCGACTACCAGGGGTTGGTGTTGCTGGTGGATGTTGCTTACAGGCTATACTTGCAATTCGTCACCTTTGCTTTCAATTTCGAACTCAGCTTTAATAGACGCCATCAGGCGCTCGGCCGTTTCGGTGTCTAACCCGGAGCGCCGGACAAGTTCATCGGTGGAAAGCTCCAGCACAGCCTTAGCGGTGTCACAGCCGATATTCCGGAGCTTCTCCACGGTCTCTTCAGAAAACTCATCCAAGAACTCCTTGATCTCGATGTCTTCCTCGTCGGGTGGAATCTCACGGTAGACGTCGATTTCATACCCGGTAATGCGTGACGCCAGCCGAATATTGACGCCCCCCCGGCCAATGGCCTGGCTTACCTCGTCGGCTACTACCGTCACACTCGCACGCGGCGGTTCCAGCTCTTCTTTGATGGTCACCGACAGCGGGTTGGCGGGCGAGAGGGCGCGCTTGATAAACTGGAACGGGTCTTCTTCGTAGCGAAGCACATCAATATTTTCGTTGCTTAGCTCGCGCACAATCGCATGGATGCGGCTGCCTTTGAGCCCAACGCACGCGCCGACGGGGTCGACGCGGTCGTCGTGGCTAATGACGGCTACCTTCGCCCGCTCACCCGGTTCGCGCACAATCTTTTTGATTTCGACGATGCCCTCCTCAATCTCCGGCACTTCTAATTCGAAGAGGCGCCGAACCAGCGCCGGGTCGGTGCGGCTTATCATTACCTGCGGACTGCTTCCGGCATCGCGCCGCACATCCTTCACAACGGCCCGGAGCATGTCGCCCTTGTGGTACCGGTCGCGCCGGATCTGCTCGCTCCGTGGCAGCACGAGTTCGACCCGGTTGTGCATCACCAGCACCTCGCGGCGGCGGGTCTGGTAGATCTCGCCTACCACAATTTCTCCGATAAGCTGCGAATACTCGTTGTAGATGTTTTCCTTCTCGATATCCCGGATCCGCTGTCGGAACGTCTGGCGCGCCGTCATTACCGCCCGCCGGCCGAAGTTGGTGATGTCCACCTCTTTGGCAACTTCGTCGCCCACCTCAAAGTCTTCATCAATTTCCATCGCCGCGGTCTCCTCGATCTGCGTGACCGGGTCCTCCAAGTCCCAATCCTCCACAATCTCTTGGATGTGAAGCACCTGAATGTCGCCATTATCAGGGTTGAAGATGATCTCAAACGCCTCGTCCGAGCCATACCGGCGACGAATCATGGCACGAAAGACATCCTCCACGATAAGCGTGAGCGTATCGCGGTCAATATCTTTGGACCGCGCAATTTCAGCAAATGAGGATACGAGTTCGGTACTCTGCATATCGGTAACTGGCGGATGATTTTTCGGTTGGTCGGTGGGGCTGCCCGTGTGTTACCACGGAAGCCGTACTTTCGCCCAAAGAATGTTGTCAAGGGGGATGTCCACGGGCGCATCTTCATCGACCGTGATGGTGATGGTGGTGTCCGTAACGCTCGTGAGCTCGCCGGTTACTTCTGTGTTGCCTGAACCATTCACCTTTTCGTAGTGGACTTGCAACGTCCGGCCGATGTTCTTTCTATACTGTCGGTGAAGGCGCAGCGGCCGCTCGACGCCGGGCGTGGATACATTCAAATTAAACTTGTTGGGGAACGGATCTTCGACATCGAGGGCGAAACTAATCTCGCGGCTAACCTCCGCCAGTTCATCCAGCCCTACGTCGTCGTCTCCATCAACGTATACGTCTACCACCTGAGAGCCCGGCGCGCCCCGTACGTCCAGCTCCACCAGATAGTACGCGGGATACGGGGCGAGCACATCGTCAATGATGGCGCGCACCTGCTCCTGTAGTGTTTGAATGGAAGGCGTGCTCATATGATGCTGCCGGTTCACGAATCATAGGGTCAGGCCCGTGCCTTTGGAGCAGAACCTGGCGGATATCTACACGAAAGGGTCCGTCTGCAGCGCAGCATCGGACCCTTCATCAGTGTGCAAACGCGTGACGAATGACAACAAAAAAGGGCGGCTTGGGAAGCCCCCCTTCGGTCATTCACCACAGACGCCGGCACCTGCTTCGTTGTAGCACCCGCGCTTCAGATACCGTTACACGACGGTCTGGGGGGCAGGTTTCGCTACGGGGGATCAAGCAGGGTCCTCGGTCTGCTGCAGGAGATAAGCTTTGATGAAGGGTTCCAGCTCCCCATCCATGACGGATTCTACGTCCGTCACTTTCGTCTCCGTCCGATGGTCGTTCACCATGGTGTACGGCTGAAAAACGTAGGATCGGATCTGGCTGCCCCACTCAATCTTTTTCTTTTGCGATTCGAGCTTGTTGCGTTCGGCTTCTTGGATCTCTTGCTCCAGCTGGTAGACGCGGCTCTTCAGCATCGTCATGGCGCGCTCTCGGTTCTGCAACTGGCTGCGCTCCTCGGTGCACTCGGCCGCCACGCGCGCCTCTTCGCCGTTGGAGAGGGTGCCGTTCCAGACGTACCGCACGCCGGTGTCCAACTTGTTCACGTTCTGCCCCCCTTTCCCGCCGGAGCGGAAGGTCTGCAACTCCAGTTCCCCTGTGCTCAGGTCCACTTCGATGGAGTCGTCGATCTCCGGATAGACGAATACACTGCAGAAGGATGTGTGACGCCGCCCCCCGGAGTCGAATGGTGAGATACGCACAAGGCGATGCACCCCGGCTTCAGCTTTCAGATACCCGTACGCGTGCGGACCCTCCACCCGGAAAGAGGCGCTCTTGATACCGGCCACTTCCCCCGGCTGGTACTCGAGCATCTCCGTGACGTACCCTTCATTTTCCGCCCAGCGGCTATACATCCGGAGCAGCATCTCGGCCCAGTCTTGGCTTTCCGTGCCGCCAGCGCCAGGGTTGAACGTGAGGATGGCGTCTCGATGGTCGTCGGGACCGCTGAGCATGCTCTTGAGCTCCAGCTTGTCCACCAGCTTCTCCAACGCCCGAGCGGTTTGCCGTAGGTCCTGCTCCAGGTCGGCGTCGTCTTCCTCTTCGGCCAGGAGCTGCAGCGTCTCCAGGTCATCCACATACTCCTGGATCTGCGCCCAGGCGTCCAGCCACTCCTGCTCGCGCGCAATCTGGATTTCGACGTCGCGGGCCTCCTCGGGATTATCCCAGAACGTCGGATCCAGCCGTTTGGCGCTCAGCTCGGCTACGGTTTCTTCGCGTTGAGGGATGTCAAAGATAGCCTCCGAGCGCTTTGGCGCGCTCGATGAGGGCCTTCAGGTCATCGTGGAAAGCCATGCGGGGTGAGGGTAGATCATTACAAAAACAGGACGCCGCTACGGCAGACGGTCCGCGGATGTTTCTGCGCATCGTCAGGCTACAGCACCGGCTTCCTGGTGCCGGGCAGCGAACCGCGTGATGCGCGTTACGGCCTCCTCTACGTTCTCCAACGAGGTGGCATAGGCGCACCGTACATACCCCTCGCCGCTCGGTCCAAAGGCGGGGCCGGGCACCACCGCCACGTGCTCTTCTTGCAACAGCTCCTGCGCAAAGTCTTCAGACGACAGGCCCGTGGAGCGGATGTCGGGGAAGCAATAAAAGGCGCCCTCCGGCTCAAACGTCGGCAGCCCGGCCGCACGGAGTCCATCGACGAGCGTGCGGCGACGGGCATCGTAGGCCTGGCGCATGTCTTCCACGTCACCCTCGCACGATTTCAAGGCTTCAGCCGCTCCGATCTGGGCCAACGTGGGAGCGCTCATCACCATGTACTGATGCACTTTGTACATGGCGCGGTAGAGGGGCTCGGGAGCGCAGACGTAGCCTACCCGCCAGCCCGTCATCGCATAGTTCTTCGAGAACCCGCCGAGCAACACCGTCCGCTCGCGCAGCGCTTCGATAGACGGTAGACAGGTGTGCCCTTTTTCGTAAGCCTCGCCGTAGATCAACCGGTCGTAAATCTCGTCTGAAATCACCAGGAGGTCATGCTTGACCACCACCTCCGCAATCTCCTCCAACGTCTCCCGCCGCAGCACAGCGCCGGTCGGGTTGTTCGGGTACGAGAGAAACAAGACCTTCGACTGCGGGCTGATGTGCCGCTCAATGTCTTCCGCCGTCACCTGGAAGTCATGCTCTACGGACGTCGGTACATACGTTACCGTGGCATCAGCAAACACCGCTGTGGGCCCGTAGGACACAAAGCAAGGCTCGGGGATGAGAATCTCATCGCCTGGATCCAGCAGCGATAGCATGGCCAGCTGCATGGCCTCGCTTACGCCGACCGTCACGAGGATCTCGCTTTGTGGATCGTACGAGACATCATAGAGGCGCAGGAGCTGCTCGCCGATCCGGTCGCGCAGCTCCTGCAACCCAGCGTTCGAGGTATAGCTCGTCTTCCCAGCTTGCAGTCCCTCAATGCCTGCCTGGACGACGGGCTTGGGCGACACAAAGTCGGGCTCACCGATCCCGAGCGAGATTACATCGTCCATGGTAGCGGCGATCTCAAAGAAACGACGGATACCACTCGGAGGAACGGACTGTACGCGTTGGGCGACGCGTGCGGCCAGTCCAGAAGCAGGGCTGGGCATGAGCACAGAGGAGTGAATTCGAGGCGAAAGCAGACGGCACGCATGGGAAGCCCAGGCGGCACAGGCGTAGACGCAGCGCCTACTCGATAGGTCCCACCCATCCGCGGCTATGCCTGTTGACGTGTGGGTGCGAATAGCCTATGTTTTGGTTGGGCCCGTTCGTCACGTGCGGCCCTTCCCGCCCCCTCGCTCACCAACCCCTGCGCCTCACGCTATGGCTGACACCTTTCACAATTATATCGACGGCACCTGGCAACCAGCTGCTTCTGGCGCCACCTTCGAGAACCATAACCCGGCGCAGCAGAGTGACCTCATCGGGCACTTTCCGTCGTCCGACGCACCGGATGTTGATGCCGCCGCCGCCGCGGCCCGTGCGGCGCTCCCCGCCTGGCGTCGGATGCCAGCCCCCGAACGCGGCCTCTTGCTGAAGAAGGCCGGCGACATCCTTACCGCCGGCAAAGGCGAGCTGGCCCGTGCCATGACCCGTGAGATGGGCAAGCCCTTCTTCGAGACGAAAGGTGACGTGCAGGAAGCCATCGACACAGCCTACTACGCCGCATCCGAGACGCGCCGGCTGTTTGGCTACACGGTGCCCAGTGAACTGCCCGACAAGATGAACATGACCATCCGCCGGCCGGTCGGCGTGTGCGCCATGATCACGGCGTGGAATTTCCCGGTCGCGGTCCCGAGCTGGAAGATTCTCCCGGCATTGGCTGCCGGCAATACGGTCCTTTTCAAGCCCAGCGAGGAAGCTCCGCACAGCGGAATGCTCTTCGTAAAGATGTTACTGGAGGCTGGCATCCCGGACGGCGTCATTAACCTCGTGCAGGGCGCCGACGCCGCAGGCAAGGCCATCGTTGCGCATCCGGAGGTCAACGCCGTGGCCTTCACGGGCTCCTCGGAGGTCGGCAGCCAGATCGCCTCCACTTGCGGGCGGCTCCACAAGCGGGTGTCGCTGGAGATGGGTGGCAAAAACCCGATGATTGTGATGGAGGACGCCAACCTCGACCTCGCGATGGAAGGCGTGATCTGGGGGGCGTATGGCACTACGGGCCAGCGCTGCACGGCGACCAGCCGCCTGATCGTCCATGACGACGTACACGACGCCCTCATCGAACGGATTACCAAGGAGGCTGCCCAGCTCACGCTTGGCGATGGCAACACCTCGACCACGGATGTCGGACCGCTCATTAATCAGCAGGCGCTTGACAAAGTGGAGTCCTACATCGCTATCGGCAAAGACGAAGGTGCTACGCTTCACTTTGGCGGCCAGCGGGCGACCGGAGATGGGCTGAATGATGGCTTTTTCTTCGAGCCCACCCTCTTTACGGAGGTGACGCCGGAGATGCGTATTCACCAGGAAGAAATCTTTGGCCCCGTGCTTTCCGTCGTGCGCATCTCATCGTTTGAAGAAGCACTTGAGGTAGCCAACAACACCCCTTACGGCCTCTCATCCAGCATTTACACCGAAAATGTGGCCCGCGCATTTCAAGCGATGCATGAACTGGAGGCCGGCATTACCTACATCAACGGGCCCACGATCGGGGCTGAAGCGCACATGCCGTTCGGTGGCGTAAAGGCTACGGGGAACGGGCACCGCGAAGGGGGCTGGGAAGTCTTCGACTTCTACACAGAGACGAAGACCGTCTACGTCGATTACTCCGGCACACTGCAAAAAGCGCAAATCGATAATCCCGTTGAGGAGTGAGCCGGAGCCGGGCCACGCTGCCTTTTCTCCGATGTTACTTTCGCTCGATCACGTGGCGTGCGACCGTGGCGACGATTTGCCACCGACGCATATGCACCAGCACTAATGCAATGGTGCATGCACACCGCCGTGTACGACGCATCGCGGGCATGCCGGGATCTGTGCATTAGTGCTGATGTATCGCGGGCTTTGCGATGCCTCCCATGGGCGTTAGAACCCCTGTTCTCACAGTAGAAAAGTAGTCGTAGTGCATTCCCTTACGGCGCAAGGTTGGCTCGCCCGACATCTAAGGGCGCGCACCACCCGTCGACGTAGCGCCGTTGCTTATCGTAGGTTGGGCTCTACGCTGTCAACGACCATCGTCAATGAGGTCGGCTATGACGTATCCTTCTGCCGTCCCACTTCCCGCAGCGGTTGCCCCTGCCCTGATCGATCGGTATGGATCGCCGATGCCTCGCTACACCAGCTATCCGACGGCCCCGCATTTTGATAAGGCATTTGACAGCCGGGCGTACGTGAACGCGCACCGGCGGTCCATGCACCGCTCAGCGCCGTTGGGCCTCTACATGCACCTCCCATTCTGCCGGTCGCTCTGCACGTATTGCGCCTGCCACCGTAAGATTACGAACTCACGCGATACGATTGCGACCTACGTGCAGTATCTGGCACGGGAGCTTGCGCTCGTCGGGCGATCGGTCGGACGACCGGTCGGACGCATCCACTGGGGTGGCGGCACGCCTACGTATCTCTCTCAGGCCGAGGTCAGGCGCCTGATGCACACGATCCGGCGGCATTTCGATGTGCTCCCTTCAGCGCAGCTCAACATCGAGGCGGATCCTCGTGAACTGAGCCGTTCCTACCTGGATACGTTGGTAGACGTAGGCTTTCGTCGGATGAGCCTTGGCGTGCAGGCGTTCGACCCGCAGGTGCAGCGCGCCATCGGCCGGGTGCAACCGGCTGAGCTCGTAGCCCGCGTCGTCGCGGATGCCCGGGAGGCCGGCATGGAGCAGCTCAACTTCGATCTCATCTATGGCCTACCGCACCAGACGGCCGATACGGTAGCTGCCACCCTCAATGAGGTGGCCATTCTGCAACCCGACAGCCTGTCGGTATTTGGCTACGCGCACGTGCCATGGATGATGAAGAACCAGCGACTCATTCCCACGGACGCGCTTCCGGGCCTGCAGGAGCGGGTGCGCCTCTTCTTAGCCATCGCCCACGGGCTGCAGGCGCAAGGGTATGTACCGATCGGGATGGACCACTTCGCGCGCCCCGACCATCCCCTGGCCAAGGCCTTGAACACAGGCGCCATCCACCGCAACTTTCAGGGCTACACGTTGCATCCTTCGATGGAGGTACTCGGGTTTGGGGTATCGGCCATCAGTCAGTTTCACGACGCGTATGCACAAAATGCGAAAGGCTTCCGGCACTATTACGCACAGCTTGATGCTGGCGAGGTGCCTACCGTGCGAGGCCGACGCCTCACCCGGGATGACCGGCGGCGGCGCTTTATCATCAATCGGCTGATGTGTGAGATGCAGGTTACCAAGGACACGGTTGCCCCGGCCCTTCCACAGCCCTTTGACGCCCACTTCCCCGATGCGCTTCAGCGCCTTCGCCCCCTGGAGGAGGATGGCCTGGTGGAGGTACACGATACCCACGTCCGCGCCACGCCTACAGGACGGGTGCTGATCCGACCCATCGCGGCGGCCTTCGATGCTTACCTCCATCCGCCTCAGGATGGAACGGAGCCCTCGCACGCACCTGCCACAGCGCGCCGGCACGCGGCGGCCGTGTAAACTCCTGCCGGGTTGGGCTGCGGGGTAGGCTGAAGGGCGGAAATAAGTGACAGGAGGGAGTACAGCACGTGGTACCGGTGCTCACACGACCAGTAGACTGCAGGACGCGGTTGATGCAAGAGCCACGGCAAACGCCTCGTGCGTGACGTTAGAGGTGAGCACAAGCCGTCGTGGTGCGACCACGAGGTCGGCCCCGAGACCGCTGGCCGCCCGCAGCACGGCTTCCACCCAGGTCGCCCGAGCCCCGGGGTCCGGGGTTACCGTTTCCATCACCGTGACCAACTCCAGATGTACATCATGCAGCTCCGCTGATGCCTGCGGGGGCCGGAGCACGACCGACTCCAGGGCGGCCTCCAGGCTGCGGGCGAGCACACGGCCCATGCGTAGCGCTGGCGATTCACCAGCCGCGTCGGGTAGTGTCTGCACCGCGACGATGGTCCGAACGCGCTCGGCGAGGCTGCCGGTTGACGGGACGATTAGGGCAGGCCCCGCGGGCTGAAGCAAGAGCTGCGTAGTCACGCTTCCCAACCGCTGCCGGGCAGCCCCGGAGGCCCCATGGGTGCCCACTGCAACGAAGGTAGATGGGCGCCGACGCACCACATCAATCATCCCTTCCACCGGATCGGACGCAAGCACCACAGCCCGGGTCAGCTTTACCTGCCCCCGCCCTGCAAAGCCATACGCATACGCCATACGCATGTGCTCGAGGCGTGATCGAGCATATCCCTTCTTGAGCTCCTCTGCAAGATCGCCCGTTGCTCCTGCGCGCGGCTTATCCAGCACATGCACCACCTCCACATCGGCGCCGCAGGACTCAGCCAGCTCCAACACCCGAGGCAACACACGAGCGGCGGCATCCGAAAAATCGGTGCCGTAGACGATGCGTTCTGGGGCAATGAATGGAGAGGGATCGGGCGTCATCACAAACCGGTGGCTGACCGAGGCTATCAGCGGTGCCAGACGCTGGCACTACAAGGGCCAAGGTATCAACTCCACCACCGAGGGTCCATCCGGTAGGGGGGCCGACCCTCCGTCCGGCACGCTGTCATCTCCATTGTAAGGCGAATCCCCACAGGTGGGGTACGCTTGCGCCTCAGTTGCTCACGTCGAGCTCTCACTTTGTACCCATTGCACCGCATGCTGCATCAGTTCGGTGGCTGAGGACAGGTTCATCTTTTCTTTGATGCGCGCGCGGTACGACTCCACGGTTTTCGTGGCCAGATGCAGCCGCTCGGCGATGTCGCGCGTGCCGACGCCCTGCCCGATGAGTTCAAACACCTCGAGCTCACGATCGCTCAGGAGTTCCAGCGGCGACTCTTTCATCAGGCTGTTGCCCGTAGCCATGCTCATCAATAACCGCTCGTTGATCTCCTGGCTCACGTAGATCCCCCCTTGCAGCACGCGGCGGGCCGCCTCCACGATTACGTCAGAGGCTTCCAGCTTCATCACATAGCCCTTGGCCCCTGCCCGGATGGAGCGTTCGGCGTAGAGCGTCTCGTCATGGCGCGAGACAACCAGCGCGCAAACCTCCGGATGCAACGCCTCCAGGTGCTTTACCAGCTCCAGCCCACTCATCCCAGGCAATGAGATGTCGATGACGGCCAAGTGTATCGGATCCTTTTCCTCAATGAGCGACAGGGCATTCTCCGCGCTATCGGTTTGGGCGGCGATGGTGAAGTCGGGCTCGGCGTCCAGCGTCATCGCCAGCCCTTTGCGCATGAGCGGATGGTCATCTACCAGAAGAATGCGATGCATGGACGGATCGTAGATTAGCCGGTGGAATCAGAAAGCAAGAAGAGGACCTATGCTCGAGGGGCGTTAATATCAATGCAAATACATCAATGCATCGGGCAGCCTGGCGGGGGCGAACCCGAGGATCCTCCCTCCCCGCCTTCGCTGGGGTAGCCCGACGGTGCAGAGCGCCGGCGATGCGTGCGGGTGCAGGTAACGACCGTGCCCTCTCCTTCCGCCCCTTGGATGTCGAGGGTTGCGCCGATGATGCGGGCTCGGTGAGTCATTATACGAATTCCCATGCCACGTTTCATCCCCCCATCTTTATGGACCGCCACCGGGGTTACATGCTCCGCTGAAAACCCGCGCCCATTGTCGCGCACGCAAAGGCGCTCCTGCCGCGCGGTCACCCGCAAGAAAATGTCCACCTGTGAGGCCTTGCCGTGGCGGACCGCATTGGAGAGCGATTCCTGCGCAATCCGGTACAGGTGAGTAGCCACATCGACGTCACCCACGGTAGACGCGCCGGTATGCTCCAGGGAGCAGTCGATGCCGAAGAGGCGCTCCGCCTGCTCAGCCAGGCGCTGCAAAGCTCCAGTCAACCCACCCATCTCCAGCTCCACCGGCACTAACCCCCGGGCCAGCCCCCGAGCGTAGGCGTCGGCCTCTTTGATCAGGTCCGTGATCTCCTGCATCTGCTCGGCGTGGGTGTGACTCTCCTGCGCCAGCGACTTGGCCAGGCTCTGGCTGATGAGCCCCAGCCCGGTGAGCATCTGCCCCAGTCCGTCGTGCATATCCTGGCCGATGCGCCGCCGCTCCCGGTCGCTGGCCTGAAGCACTTCTCGCTCCAGCGTCCGACGCTCGGTGATGTCGCGTATGATGCCGGTAAAGATCCGCTGCCCATTTAGCTCTACTTCGCTCACTGCCAAGTCCATCGGAAACGTTGACCCATCTTTCCTGCGCCCGTGCACCTCCCGTCCAATCCCGATGATGTGCTGTTTCCCGGTCTCCAGATAGTTGTCGATGTAATCGTCATGCTCCGACCGGTAGGGTTCCGGCATCAGCACGTTTACGTTTTGCTGTAGGACCTCCGATTCATCGTAGCCGAAGATCTGCACCGCCGCAGCATTAAACGACTGGATGGCCCCGGTCTCGTCGATGGTCACGATCGCGTCAACAGTGGTATTGAGGATAGCCCGGGCTTTAGCCTCCGTCAGCTCAAGCGTCCGCTTTATGCTCCGCAACTGGAAGAATCCGCCCAGTAGACGACTGAGGCTATCTACAAAGTGCTGCTGCGGTGCGGTGAGGGGCTCAGTTAGGTGGAGGATCAGCTCCCCCTCGTCATCGCCTACAGGGACGTGGCGTCGTTGCTCGGCGCCAGCCGACGTACCGACCTCGCCCGAGGCCGCCACGCGCAGGCGCTGGCCTCCTACGCGGCGGACAATAGCGCATCCGCGTAGCCTTAGGGTTTCCCGCAACGTGTCAGCCACATCGGCGAACCAGGCTCCCGAGGCCAGCCGCCCCAGACCGTCACGCATCAGATCCAATAGGAGGTCTTGGAAATACGCTTGCGATGGCGCTCGGGTATGGGCAGGCGTCGTATCCGTAAGCATGCTGGGCAGGCGCTCGTCCAGCACATCGAGGGGGAGTGCGGCATCCCATCCGTCTTCATTTGACGTTGTCCCTACGCAGACGAGTTGCGCGTGGGGGTAGAAGGACCGTAGCTCGGCCGGTGAAGGATCGGCCAAGGATGGATCAGCCGGCGAAGGAGGATCAGCAGCTTCCCCATCGGGAGGTCTCGCGATGACAATCACCCCATCCACCACAGTGCCCGTCTCCCCCGAGGCTTCGCGGCGCAGCATCGCGCGCGGAGCACCGACGAACACGGTGATCCCAGGGCAATCCGCGAGCGTAGACAGGACCCGGTCGCGAGCAGCCGAGGGAGAACCGATGACGTGGTACGTAGCCATATGAAGCGGGGCCTTAGGCGATGGTGCACGATGGGGAGAGGGCCAGGATATCGCTGTGTGCCTCCTACTTTACCACGCGACGTACGAGTAAGCGCTACCATTGGCTCCGTGCCTCTTACCCTGGTGGAGGCTCCCTATTGTTTAACGACAATTCGTAGATACTTGCGGCCCGTCTTCGTACCCTGTCGTTTCCACGTTGTTAACCGATCGTCGCCTGCTCTATGCTCGTCGTCACCTTGAAGTGGATTCTCGTCGTGTTGCACATCACCACCGCCGCCGCGTGGTTTGGCCTCGGTCTTATCATTGCCCGACATGGCAAGACCGCCCTCTCCGCAGATGCCCCAGCGCGTCCCACCGTGCTCTCGCTGGGCAGCCGCATCGTGCGGATCATGTCCATCATGATCGTGCTGACGTTGGTGTTCTCCTGGGGCTCTTTCTTCGCGGGCGGGGCCTTTACCGCATACCCGCCGCAGTACCACGTCACGTTCACGCTGATCCTCGTTCTCGTGGCTATACACTTCTTTCTCATTCGGGCCCCATGGAATCGTCTTACAGCGGCCCTCTCCGAAAGCCCTTCAGACGCCAGTGCCCACGCCAAGCGCATCAGCATGGGGGTAGGCACCGGGCACCTGCTGTGGCTTGTGATCTTGGTGCTCATGTTCTGGACGGAGCTGAGCGGCGCCCTGGGTCTCGTGTAAAGGATTACACCATGAGGTTGCACAGGAGACAACCGCACCACCCGGAGCACCGGAAGCGCTAATCCAGGTACACCCGAGGCTCCTGATCTGCCACGTGCGCCACTACCTCGAAGTGCTTCATGATGGGGGAGGCTTTGACCTTTGTCATCAGGATCTCCTCGACTTGAAATAGCCCGGTGATGTCCTCCATGTAGATGGTAAGCCGGACGCACTTTTGTTCGCCTGCCTCTACCGTGATGCGGTCGACAGAACTGGCGGAGTGGCGGTGCATGTCTCCCACGGTCGGGTCATTGTCCATTAGCTGCGGAATCCGGGCCCGCCCACGGGCCAGGTCGGTGCCATCGCCAATCAGCACAGCCCCGGCTTCTACCGAATGCACCCGTTCGTTCGCCATGTGGCCCACAATCGCCTCGTGTACGGTGCTGCGGATGGCATGGCGCAAGGGATTGCCGGCACCGTAGATCCGCTCGAGGTGCCGCTTAATGATCCCATCGCTTAGTTGGAGCGAGTGCCACTCGTGGTTCTCGCGCCGGACGCTCATGCCGGTGTCGTGGAGAAACGCCGCCAGCGCAACGGCCACCTGTGCATCCTCGTAGGTACCCACGCCCTCGTATTCCAGCGAAGGCTGGAAGCCGTTGTTGCGCAGCAGCCGCATAATCTGTAGCGCATGGTACGTCACGATGCGCGCATGCACCGGCCCATGGTCGTTGTAGCCGAGCCGCTTGATGGACACGACGTTGCCGTAGGCTTGCAAGGCATGGGCCTCGTCGTCGTAAAGGAGCGCTTGCAGAAGCTCGTGCACACGTCCATTCGAGTCCTCCAGAAGGCGGGTGTCGTATTCTTTTTGCGGTGTTCTGGTATTTTTCCAGCTTGCGGTGGTCAGTTGTTGGGTTTCAGTCATCGAGTATCAGTATCTGGTAAAGAGACGTAGGATGTAAGACTGGGCGTGGGGGCTGCTATCAATGGGGACCCGTGACGCGACGCCGGACTCACAGAACACAAACGGGCGATAGCCTGGAAGCTATCGCCCGTCGGAATGTCCTGCCAAACGTAGCGGGTGCACCATGTGCTCTCGCGAGCACAGGGCAGCTCCTACGATGTTTTCTCTTCGGCGTCGTCGGTATCTTCGGATGCACCATCCTCAGCATCGGCAGCAGCCGTTGCTTCAGCGGCGTCGTCGGCCGTAGCGGCCTTGCTTTCCTCTTCCGCCTCGGCTGCGGCTGCTTCGTCATCTACCACTTCTACCTCAGCCGCTTCAGCGGCCTCTGCCGCTTCCATTTGCTGCTTGAGGTCGGAGAGGCCGCTGAGCTCGCCCAGCGTGGTCGGACCACCCGAGCGGCTGCCACTGCGTGGCTCGGCTTTCTTCTTGTAGTCTTGGACCTCGCGCTGACGCTCTTTCCGTTCCTGACGGCGCTCGCGCTCCTCTTCACGGCGCTTGGCGTACTCTTCGGCGCGCTCAGAGGCGGTTTCGCTAAGGATGATTTCTTTCTCATCCTTGTCAAAGCGAATGACGCGAAGCTCCAGCTCTTGGCCTTCATGGTAATGCGACTGGAAGTTCTGCGGGCCGTTCTTCAGCTCGCTGCCCGGCACAAATGCTTCGGCGCCCAGCGGCAGTTCGACGATGAGGCCCTTGTTCTCGACGCGGGTGACTTCCACCTCGTGGTCGCTGCCTTCGGCGTAAGCCTCGGCAAACTGATCCCACGGGTTAGTGGACACCTGCTTGTGCCCGAGCGACACGCGCTCGCGGTCTTCGTCGATGTTGAGGATCACCACGTCCATCTCCTGCCCTTTCTGGGCTACTTCGCTGGGATGGCGAATCTTCTTCGTCCAGGAAAGGTCGCTGATGTGTACGAGCCCGTCGATGCCCGGCTCGATCTGCACAAAGACTCCAAAGTTGGTGATGTTGCGCACCGTGCCGCGCAGGACCGTGCCCGGAGGGTAGCGGTCGGAGAGCCCCACCCACGGGTTGTCCTCCAGCTGCTT
>CAYFRR010000009.1:7329-37379 GCA_964345505.1 uncultured Rhodothermales bacterium | reverse complement strand
ACGGTGTACCCGCGGGCAGCCGCCTCACTCGGCGGATTCCTGTTGGGCGAGTCTACAACGAGACACGACGGAAATGATGCCCCGGGGCACGCGTGAAGCCCTCGGCGGGTCTTTCGTGCGGTTACCCCCCTATTCATGCCCTTTGTGGGTGCTATAAACCAAGTACGTCTCTACCGGAAATTCCACCTCAGCCAAGGGAAACTGCTGATGATGGCCACAGTTGGATGCCCGCCTTTAGGAATCTAACGAAGTCCAAAAGGCGGCACGCACACATCCCACCGGTCAAACACATCTATCTCTGATGCGCCCTGAGTTAGAGTCCCTTCGCGCTGGAGTAAGTGATCAGGAAACCGTCGTTGAAGGCAAGCCCGATGGGCTGGGCACCTTTGGTGGCGTCTTCACCCCCTCGATCCTAACGATCTTGGGGGTCATTATGTACCTCCGGTTTGGGTGGGTGGTGGGCAATGTGGGGCTACTGGGGACCCTCCTAATCGTCACCATCTCCACGGGGATTACGTTTCTGACGGCGCTCTCGATCGCAGCCATTGCCACGGACCAGCGGGTCCGCATTGGGGGCGCGTATTACATGATTAGCCGGTCGCTCGGCATCGAGATCGGGGGCGCAGTGGGCATTCCGCTGTACATTGCGCAGGGGCTCTCCGTGGCCCTCTACACCGTGGGGTTTGCCGAAAGCGTCGTCAGCGCGTTTCCTACCCTTCAAGCCCTTAGCGTGCTGGGCCTCTCGGGGATTCAAGTGGTAGGGCTTGGCATCACTGTGGTTGTAGCACTCATCGCCCTTGGCTCGCCCAAGATCGCGATCCGCGCGCAGTATTTTATTTTGGCTGCCATCGTCTTATCCCTCGTATCGCTGGTTGCAGGCGGGCCTGTAGAAGAGTCGGACATTCGGCTCTGGGGAGCTGTCGATGCAAACCAGGCAGCGACCTTCTGGGAGGTCTTTGCCGTTTTCTTCCCTGCAGTGACGGGCATTATGGCCGGGGTTAACCTGTCCGGAGACCTGAAAGACCCCAACAAATCCATTCCCTGGGGGACGTTTGGCGCCGTGGGCGCTGGATATGCGGTGTACATGAGTCTCCCCATCCTGCTGGGCATGTGGGCCAGTTCGGTCACGCTCATTGAGGATCCCCTTGTGATGCGGCGCATGGCCTGGTGGGGCGACGCGATCTTGCTGGGCGTCTGGGGCGCCACGCTCTCCAGCGCGATCGGCTCCATCCTCGGGGCCCCGCGCGTGTTGCAGGCCCTTGCCCTGGATGGCGTCCTCCCGAAGTCGCTGAAATGGCTTGGGACGGGTACGGGAGACGATAACATTCCGCGGAATGGGACCGTCCTCACCCTTGGCCTGGCGCTGGGCGCCGTCATGACAGGCAACCTGAATCTCATCGCGCCCATCCTGACGATGTTTTTCCTCACCACCTACACGGTGCTCAATGTAGCGGCTGGCGTTGAGGGCTTCCTGAACAGTCCCTCGTTCCGGCCCGAGTTTAAGGTGCACTGGTCGCTTTCGTTGCTTGGGGCCGCCGCCTGCCTCTGGGTGATGTTTCTCATCAACTGGTGGGCCACCATCATTGCAGCTTTCTGTGTGGTGATCATTTACCTGTGGCTGGAGCGGCGCAGCCTGCGTACCACCTGGGGCGATGTGCGGCAGGGCCTGTGGATGAACATTACCCGGGCTGGACTGCTGCGCCTGCATACCAACACGGATCCGAAGAACTGGCGCCCGCACATGCTCGTCCTGTCCGGCGCACCGCGCAGGCGGTGGCCGCTGATTGAGTTGGCCAGCGCCCTTACGCATAACCAGGCCCTCATGAGCGTCTGCACGGTGCTTCCACGAGAGGACATCAACTCTATGGATGACAAACGCGACGCTGAAGACACCATTCGCCAGTATCTTACGGAACGGGGAGTGCAGAGCCTGGTCAGTACCACCGTTGCAGACGATCCGTTTGAGGGCGCTCAGAATCTGATTGAAGATTACGGCATCGGGTCGCTGAAACCCAACACCATCATGCTGGGCGATACAGAGAACGAAGGGCATAAGCCGCGTTTTTGTGCCATGATTGAACACCTCTATCGCTTGGAGCGCAACGTGGTCATTCTGCGCGGTGGGGACCAGGGCTACGGGGACCGCCAGCGCATCCATGTGTGGTGGGGCGGGCTCGAGGGCAACGGCGGCCTCATGAAGATTCTGGCTTACCTGCTGCAGACGAGCTTTGCATGGCAGCAGGCCCAGGTGGAAATAAACGTGTTGGCCATGAGCCATGAAGAGGCGGTAGAGGAGCGGGAGGTCCTTGAGCCTGTCGTCGCCAAGCTGCGTACAGGAGCGACCATTAATGTGATTGAGGCTAACGGCCAGACCTTCGAAACCTTGCTTCAGGAAACCTCCAGTTCCGCTGATATCGTTTTTCTGGGCATGGCCACGCCCGATGATGAGCCAGAATACACCGATTACTATCGCACGCTGCACGAGCGCACCGCCGGGTTACCGCCGACCGTCTTCGTGCTTGCAGCAGAGGATATCTCCTTCCGCGAAGTGCTGACGTAGCATAGCGGAGCCACTTCGGGTATCCGCTCAATGGCCCCGCACGATGGGGAGCCCCCGCCTTCCTGTCTGATCGATCACTTGCGTGGCAAAGGCGCCCGGGAGGCGCCCTTGAGCGTCACCTTGGGAGGGAGCGCTCCTCGACGAGACCCCCAACGTTACCGGTCTTTTTCGTAGGACTTTGACGCCCATCTCCTTTCCGCGACGACCCGTGGGCCGTCCAGGTCAAATGTACATCCGCAGCGACAGCACGTGCATGGTGCCCACGTCGTAGGGCTCCAGCAGAAAAGCGTAGGTCATCCGCAGGGTGAGTTCGCCCAGGGCTTGCTGCAGGGCGAAGCCGGCAGTGGGCGTCGCGCTCCGCAGCCCATCCACGCCCAAGCGATCGGCGCCAAGCCGCACGGACAGCACCTCATCAAAGCGCCACTCTCCCCCCAGGCGGTAGCGCGTGTCGGTCGTGCGCACCGCGGCACGCCCGGCTGTGGCCTGCCGCGCCTCTTGCTGCAGCAGGCGCATCTCTCCTTCCGCTGCCAGGTGCAGGCGGCCGTCCAGCAGGCGGTGGGCAGCGCCCAGCCGCAGGCGGGTAGGGAAGTTGTTGACGGTCGTCCGCCCGCCCGTCTCAAAAAAGCCCGACGTGTCCCATTCGTAGGAGGCGATGAGGTCATCGGCGGCAAGCCCTACGAACAGGTCGTCGTGCACTCGGACAAGCGCCCCCACGCTGAGGCCGAAGCCGTCCGCTGTTTCGAGGTTGTCGTCAAGCGTGGAGCGAAACACCTTGAACGCCGCCCCGAGCGTCAGTCGCGGAGCCACGTTCACTCCAAACGCCAGGAACGACGCAAACTCTTCCGTGCTCAGCGTGCCGGTGTGGTACCCACTGGCGTCACGCCCGTCGATATCCGACACGGCACCCCGCGTGAGACCCACGGCGACACCCGCGCTCGGCTGTAGCGGAGACGCGAATTGCAAGAATTGCAGTTCGCGATCAAAGGTCATCAGCGCGGCGCTGGCCAGCACGTTCTGGCCGGTGGCAGAGGGGGCCAGCGCGGGGTTGTAGTAGGGACTGGCATCCCCAAAGCCGTCGGCCACCAGCGCGTTACCCATGCCCATGCCGCGCGCGCCAAAGCCCATCTGCGCAAACGCACCAGCACTCTGCGCATGCACGGCCGACACGCCAAGCACGGCACCGAGCATGGCGGCGCCCAGCGCTGCGATTAGCCACTTGAAATAAAGTGCGCGCATGCGGGGACCGGGTTATTCGAGGACGAGGATCTTGCCACGGGCGAGCCTGCTGCCGGTGTCGACGGTATACAGATACGCTCCGTTGGCTACCACCGCGCCGTTCTGGTCCGTCCCATCCCAGGACAGCTCACGGCGCCCCGCGTTGAGCCCTTGCCCGTTGAGGGTCCGCACGAGGTTCATTCCGAAGTCGAAGATACGAATGGTGACCGACTGTGGGCGCTCCAGGTCAAACCGGATGCGGACTTCGGTGTCACGTGCGGGAGAGTAGGGGTTTGGATAGGCGAACGTGTCGACGTCTGGCACCAGGTCACCGGGCACAACGGCTGAAGCTTCATCCGAGGTGAGGGGCACGTCGGGCCGGAAGAGCTGCCAGGTGCGGCCCGCGTCGCGGCTCCGAAAGAGGCCATCGTCGGTGCCGATCCAGAGCGCGTCGCCCACCGTTTCGACGGCAAAGACCTCGGTGTCTACACGGACGCTGCGGTTGGGGTCGTCGGGCGTCAGGAAGCGCCGCGTGAGCGTCCAGCTGCGGCCACCGTCCCGCGAGGTGAAGAGGCCGCTCCGGCCTGCGGCAAACACCACGTCTTCCCGGAACGCAAAGTCGAAGATCTGCTCACCGGCCAGCGTCTGCTCAAACGTCTGCCCCCCATCGGCCGTGAAGGCCACCCCGGCGATTTCATCAGGCTCCACCGATGGCCGCGTAGCCAGCCAGAGCACAGGCCCCTCCGGCGTGGGCTGCTCAGCCAGACGCAAGACCCAGCTGCCATTCAACCCGTCTGGCGTCCCATCGAACCCGCGCCGCTGCCACGCCACGCCATCATCTGACCAGTTGACGCCGCCCTCCGTCCCCGCCCAGATGCGCCCGGTGGCATCTACCAGTACGTCGTACGCCCGGAAGTTGCGCCCCGCGAAGTTTTCCGAGGCGGGCCCAATCGGCTCCGCGAAGAACGGGAAGGCGAGCGCCATCTCCGGAGCGATAGCCTGCAGGGTATCCGGCGGCAGCACCACACGCTCCCACGAGCGGCCCTGATCGGCCGAGCGGCGCAGACCGGCCCGCACATTGGCACTCCAGAGCGTGCCGGTAGCCGCATCATACGCCACGCCACGCGGCGGTGTCGAGGTGGGTTCAGTGATCGGCAGCGTGGGGAGCGACGAGGCGCCATAGACCGTTACCGTATCTTCAGGCAGGTCGAGGATGCCTGTGGTCGTGGGGTCACCATCCAGCGGTGGGCGCGGCGAGCGGAAGGTCCACGAGCGTCCATCATCGCCAGATATCAGAAAGCCCCGCGACACGTTGACGCGGCCCCGGCCAAAGCGGGCGCCGACGCGGTTGCCCAGACCGGCGACCAGCACCGGACCGTCGCCGCGCAGCGAAAACACGAGGTTCTGCAGGCCGCGCAGCGCGTCGGCATCGGTGGCCTGCCAGGTTGCCCCGGCATCCGTCGTGAGGTTGAGGTATGGGCCCACCCAGAGCGAGTCGCCCCGGGCCCGCAGCGTTTCGACGCTGTTGCTGAGAATACCGGGCGACGGCACGAGGGCATCGGCTTCGTGCAGGGTCTCGGGGATAGGGACCGTACGCTGCTGGGCTCCGACCAGCTTATGCGCCCCTGCCACGAGCAGTACAAGGGATATAAGGAGAAGGCATGACAAGAAGCGTATCGGCATGGGTCAGTCCTCCTCCGTCGCCGGATCGAACCGCAGCGTGCCCCGCGCCGGTGGCCCTTCGCGCCCATCTATTGCCACTGGCTGCACGATGATGGCGTAATAGCCAGCCTCAGTGGCAGGGAGCGTTATCGGAGCCGTGCCCGCAAACTTCGGTGCGTCCCGGGCCAACTGGCCCTCCCCTACCGTGCCCTCAAGTGGCGGCACGCCCACAATGGCATACGATACGGTGACCGCTGCCCCGAGCGGGTCTTCGACCTCAGCCTCCAGCATTACCTGCCCTTCTACCGTGTCGCCGACCACCGCCCAACCGTCGGGCAGCGCATCCGCCGAGACGCGGGCAGGACGGAACGTGAGTGCGGTGATCTCGGGCGCGGGGGTCGCACGGGGGTCGGTCGGACCCGGCACATCATCGCTGCATCCGTGCAAGAGCAGCACGGCGAGGCCCCAGCCCAGCACTATCCACACCGCACGCGCCATACACAAGGGCTACAATCAGGGGGAAACGACCGACCGGGCCGAGCCCGGAACCCCACTCAACCAAAATAGAAGGGTTTCACACTAAAACACAACATAAAGATGATGATATTCAAGATCGCCAGCTTTCGGCGCGTGGGGCTGAGCGGTTTGTAGTGCAGCACCGGCGGGTGATCCGTCTTGATAAGCGTCATGATGAGCAGACACCAGACGAACCAGCCCGAATAGCCTACCGATTCGGCGATGGGCTCGATGGCCAGGGCGACCGCCGTAAACAGCACCGTAGCCAGCAGGGCCGGGACGATCAGCCGGAGGTCGTCCTTGAAGAGACTCCGGAGGAAGAGGTACAGGATAAGGGATACGGCCAGCCAGGGCACCAGGGGGGCCAGCCAACCCAAGTTGAACGAAGCGGCCGCGGCTGTAATCTCCGCCCCGGCTTCGTACATGAACCCGACGCTTGCGGAAACCAGGAGCAGCGCCACGAAGCCGCGGGCGATGCGGGCGTGCCATTTCTTGCCAACCAGCGCGTACATCACGTGCCCGCCATCCAGCTGCCCTACCGGGAGCAGGTTAAGCGCCGTAAAGAAGAGGCCAAGCCATCCGGCAAAGAGGTACGGGTAGTGGTACATTTCATACATGGGCGGCACGTCCTGAAAGAACTGCGTCAGCAACCAGTAGAGTGGGGTCTGCCCCACCACCAGGCGCATGCCCCCCATGGGATCGTCGGCCGGCAACGATGGGATCTCATCGGGGAACGTGCCGAACTCACGGATATGACCGAGCACCTCATCATGCCCCGCCAGGTCGAACAGGTACGAGGGCGGCGGGAGCGTAAACAGGCCGTAAAGCAGCACGGCGACGGCCACCACAAAACCTGCCAGCGGCCCGGCTGCACCCACGTCGAACAGCTTTCTGAGGCTCGGGATGGGCTCGCGGATGCGAATGACGGCGCCAAACGTCCCAATCGGGTTCAGCACCGGAAACGGGATGTAATAGGGGAGCGAGGTCGCAATCCCGTGGGACTTGGCGGCAAAGTAGTGGCCAAACTCGTGCACCGTCAGGAAGAGGAGCAGCCCCCCACCAAACCGCAGACCGTCGAGCAGCATGGTCTGCGTGAAGCCCAGGCCAAACAGCGTAAAGAGAGCAGCCTCGGTCTCGTACAGGCCAAACCGCCCGGTCATCTGAATGCCAGCAAATATGGTCGACGCCAGCGTGGCGACGAAAAGCAGCAGGTGCAACCAGTAGCGGTCCTTGGCCTGAGGTTTGCGCCGGCGCGGCGGCGAGGGGCTCCGCTCGTGAAAGTCTGGCGGCTCGTTACGAGGTTCCACAGGGGCGAGTGTATCCGGAAAAGGGCGGACCGGTCAGGATCCGAAAGAAGCGAGCGTCCAAACGCGGCCTTTGCTCCGAAGGTTCGAGGCCCAACAGGGTGGTTACGTCGCGTCACAGCAGCCAGGGGCGGGGGTGCCGAGGCTACGAAAGCTGGCCCAACGCTGCCGTCATCCGGTCCAGCGCTTCGGTGAGCGTCTCCGTACCCGTGGCATAGGAAAGGCGGATCCCGCTGGGCATCCCGAAGGCCTCCCCATGCACGGTGGCCACGTAGTGCTCCTCCAGCAGGTAGAGGCATAGCGCCTCACTGGAGTCGATGGCCCGACCGCCAGGCGTGGTCGTACCGTGGAAGGCCGACACATCGGGAAATACGTAAAAGGCGCCTTCTGGCTGCGGGCAGGCAACCCCGTCGATCGCGCGCAACCGCTCCAGTACAAGGTCGCGCCGCTCGGCGAAGGCCGCCACCATCTTATGCACCGGCGCAAAATCCATGGTGAGCGCGGTCACGCCAGCTTTCTGCGAGATGCTGCAGGGGGCAGAGGTAAACTGGCTCTGAATCTTAGCTGCAGCGTCGGCAATGGCTTGTGGCGCGGCCAGGTAGCCAAGGCGCCAGCCCGTCATGGCAAAGCCCTTCGAAAAGCCATTCACCGTGATGGTGCGCTCGCGCATGCCCGGAAGCGAAGCAAAGGCGATGTGGTCGGTGCCATACGTCACGTACTCGTAGATCTCGTCCGATACCACAAACACGTGCGGATGCCGCTGCAGCACCTCCGCCAGCGCCTCCAGCTCGGCCTGCGTGTACACCGCCCCCGTGGGGTTCGACGGCGAGCAGTGCACCAGCATCCGCGTGCGCGACGTCAGCGCTTCCTCCAACTGGTCGGGCGTTAGCTTGTACCCGTCTTCCACCGTGGTCGGGACCGCCACCGGCTCGCCGCCCGCCATGCGCACCATCTCCGGATAGCTTACCCAGTAAGGCGCGGGGATCAGCACCTCATCGCCCGGCCGTACGAGCGCGTTCATCGTGAGGGCCAGGGACTGCTTTGCGCCGTTCGAGCACACGATCTGCCCGGGGTCATACGTCAGGTGATTATCGCGCTGGAGTTTGTCCGCAATAGCCTCTCGCAATTCGGGCATACCCGTGTTCTGCGTGTAGCGCGTGTAGCCGTCTCGGATGGCCTGGATGCCGGCTTCGGCAATGGCCTGCGGCGTATCGAAGTCAGGCTCTCCCGCGCTCAAGCTGATGACCGGATGCCCGGCCCGGCGCAGTTCTTTCGCTTTGGCCGACATCGCCAGCGTGGCCGACGGCTGCATGGCCGCAACACGCGGATTGAAGGAGATTGCAGAGGTGGTAGACATGAGGCAGCGAAGCAGGGTGAATGTAAAGACTGCGGCAGCACGGCAGCCGATGGGGGCAGGATACGGGGTGGCGCTAATCGATGGCCGTTTTCTTCTGGGCAAGCGCCTCTACCACGGGCGGCGGGACGAAAGCTGAGAGGTCGCCGCCCCAGCGGTGCACATCGCGCACCACGGTGGCGCTAATCATGGCGTGTTCTTCGGATGTCATCAGAAAGACTGTTTCAAGGTCGGGGTGTAGCTTGTGGTTCGCAAACGCCATCCGAAACTCGTAGTCGAAATCACTAACCTGTCGCAGCCCCCGCACAAGCGCGGTGGCGTTCCGCTCGCGAGCGCGATCCACCAGCAACCCCTCAAACGCCGCCACGCTCACCCGGTCCAGGTGCTCCGTGCATTCGTGAACCAGCGTGCACCGCTCGTCGATCGTCAGCAGCGTGTTCTTGCTCGAATTGACCGCCACGGTCACCTCCACCTGATCAAACAGGCGCACGGCGCGCTCCAGGATGTCGAGGTGGCCGTTCGTGAACGGGTCGAACGTGCCAGGCAGTAACGCAAGCCGAGGGGCAGAAGGCATACAGGGAGAGGTAAGATCAGGAAGCGGGCGACGCGTCAGACGGCGCTGGGTCGGCGCGCTCGGCCAGCAGCGGGCAAAAGATGGTGACCACCGTACGGCCGTACTTGCGGCTGGTGTCCAGCGCCGGATGGTCGTCGAAGAAGATGCGGGTGTCGTGCTCCAGGATAAGCAGCCCGTTGGGCGTGAGGTGCGGCAGCGCCAGATCGGGCAGGTCGGCCAGGCCGTCGTAGGCGTACGGGGGGTCTGCAAAGATGACGCTGAAGGGCGGACCGCTGTACTTCTGCAGGTACGGGGCGGCCTTCGTCTTCACCATCGCGGTCTGGTCGGCCACCTCCAGCGCCTCCGCGTTCTGCTGCGCAAACGACAGCACCTTGGGGGCAGACTCCACAAAGGTGGCATGGGCGGCACCACGGCTAATCGCTTCCAGCCCAAGGGCACCGGTGCCCGCGAAGAGATCCAGCACGAAGGTATCGTGCAGGTCCAGCCGGCTAAAGATCATGTTGAATATCGCTTCTCGGGCCCGGTCCGTCGTGGGCCGCGTGAGGTGCCCCTGGGGGGAGCGCAGGGTCTGACGCTGCAGCCGTCCTCCGATGATGCGCATGGCGTAGCGGGATTGATGAAGCAAAGTGCTGATTACAAGCCGTGGCACAAACGAACCGCTCCGGCTGCGGTTCAGGCCGCATCCCATGGCATCTGGCCGACGGGGCGCGGCGATGCTCATCAACAGAAAAAGCCGCCAGAGCGCAGCGCCCCCGGCGGCTTTTCGTCGCCTCAATCCATGCGACCCCCAGCTGCCGCAAGCCTGTTCTCAGAAGCGGACACCCAGCCGCAGCATAAAGCTATTGAGGCGCTCACCGCCCGACTCCGCTTCGATACCGGCAAACTCAAACCCATCGGTAAAGCGCGAAATGCCAAATGCATAGCGTAGTTCGGGCATAAGCGTGAGCGACACCGTCGGGATGCTGATCTCGGTGCCCAGCCCGATGTTAGCGGCTACGTTCACGTTATCAAACGACTCGTCTTCTTCCCGAGCCAGTTGAAAAACGGGACCCGCCGTCAGGTAAGGCCGCACAATGGGCAGCGTGGCCAGCCGAAAGCGCACATCGATGGGAAGCTCAACCATGTCGATGTCTACTTCAGTCGCCCCTTCGCCCTCGAAGGTCCCTACATCCATATAGAATAGCCCCGGCCGCACCGCCACAGGACCCAGCGCCAAATCGTAAAAGAGCCCGACGTGGAACCCCGTGGCGTTTTCGAAGCGCCCTTGATCACCTTCGGAGCGGATATCGCCAATGTCGTTGAAGTTGGCTCCTCCGGCTATGCCGAGTTGCGCATGCGCAGGCGTGGCATGCCAAAGCAACCCGATGAGGACGAAGACAAAAGCAATGGTAAACGTAGTGAATCGTGTCATGAGTGGGGGAAATTTGAAGATACAGGTAGCGAATGCCGTGGTACGATCAAGCGGGTAGTGCAAGATGCCTGATATAGAGTCCGCATGCAAGAAGGCCGCTGCAGGCCCCCGGTACGTAACATGGCCACGTAACAAGGCTGTGGCTCGTGCACCAAGAGGCGTGAGCAACCAACCGGTAGATCACTGGTACGTGCGATACCCTATTGGGGGCATGATCTACTTCACGGTACCCCTGCTTCTTTTGTTGACCCTACTGAGATTGTTATGAAGATTGGCATTACCTGCTACCCCGTCTATGGCGGGAGTGGCGTCGTGGCTACTGAACTGGGCAAGGCGTTGGCGGCGCGCGGCCACGAGATTCATTTCATCGCCTACTCCCTCCCTTTCCGCCTCAGCAACGCCACGGGCAACATCTTCTCCCACGAGGTCAACACCAGCAGCTCCCCGCTCTTCGAGTCCCCGCCGTACTCGCTGGCGCTGACCAGCAAAATGGTGGACGTCGCAAAGTACGAAGGGCTGGACCTCCTGCACGTGCACTACGCCATCCCACATGCCACGAGCGCGGTACTCGCCCAGCAGATTCTGCAGCAGCAAGCGCTGGATGTGCCCGTCATTACCACGCTGCACGGCACAGACATCACCATCGTAGGGCAGGACCCCTCCTTCCGTCCGGTCGTCAACTACTCGATCAACCAATCGGAGGGCGTGACGGCCGTCTCGGAATACCTCCAGGAGGAGACCTACGAGCACTTCGATGTTGAAAAGGATATTGAGGTGATCCCCAATTTCATCAATACGGACGAGTTCTACCGCTCGGATAAGGACTACTTTCGCCGCGCCCTCTGCCCCAACGGGGAAAAGGTGCTAATCCACGTCTCCAACTTCCGCCCCGTGAAACGCGCGCAGGACGTGGTGCGGGTGCTGCATCAGTTGCGACAGGACGACTTGCCGGTGAAGCTCCTTTTGGTAGGAGACGGGCCCGACCGGATGCCGTCGGAGCACCTGGCGCGCGAATTGAATGTGCAGGACGATGTGCGTTTCCTCGGGAAGCAAGACCCCATCATGGAGATCCTCTCGGTGGCCGATGTCTTCTTGATGCCCAGTGGATCGGAGACGTTCGGCCTGGCCGGGCTGGAGGCGATGGCCTGCGAGGTGCCCGTCGTGTGCAGCGACATCGGCGGCCTGCCGGAGCTTGTGCAACAGGGCGAAAGCGGCTTCCTGTGCGAGCTGGGCAACATCGACGAAATGACGGCACGCACCCGCGAGCTCATCACCGATGAGGCCCTCCACAAGCGGATGGCCGCAGCCGCCCGCGCTCGGGCCCACGACTTCGACACCACACGCATCGTACCACACTACGAAGATTATTACGAGTCCACCCTGGCTGCAGGCGTACCCGCCTCCGGGTGACACGGCGAGGCGCCAGAAGCTCCCCGAAGAGGCCCGGCCAGTAAGGCGTAAGACTGTAGCCGACTCACTCCGGCGTGGGCACGCCGGGCACCTGTCCCGTCAAAAACGGATTGCGCTGCTGCTCCGCCCCAATGGTCGTCTTCGGCCCATGCCCGGGGTAGATGGTCACGTCGTCGCCCAACGGCACCAGCTTGTCGAAGATCGACTGTATGAGCTGCGGCAGGGACGTCTGCGGCAGGCCCTCCGTCCGCCCAATGGAGCCCGAAAAGAGCACATCGCCGGAGATCGCAAAGCCGTTGGCCTCGTCGTAGAAGGTGATGGAGCCGGGCGAATGGCCGGGCGTGTGCAGCACCTTCCAGGTGAACCCAGCAACGCTGAGCGTGTCACCTTCTTCCAAAAAGGTATCCGGAAGGGGGGGCTGCTCCAGCGGAAACCCGAACCCTTTGGCCTGCTCCTCAGCCCGCGCGATGAAAGGCTTGTCTGCCGCGTGCATCTGAAACGGCCGCCCAAAATGCTCAGCGAAGAAGGCACATCCGAAGATGTGGTCGATGTGCGCGTGCGTGAGCAACAGGTGCGTCACCTCCAGCGCGTGGCGCTCCAGGTAGTCGAGCACCGCCTGCCGCTCCTGCACCGTGTGCGTGCCCGGGTCGATCAGCGCGGCTTCGCCGTTGGCATGAGCGATGTAGCAGTTGGTCTGAAAAGGGTTGAAGGTGAACGACTTCACAGTCATTGACGACGCAGCCATGGGCAATTCTACCAAGTGCGGGAGTTGGCGATAAGTATTGTTTGCCGGTACGCAGCCCCGGCGGGAAGGATCTGCACGTTTGAACCGTAGATGCTCCCGTCGCTCACAGGTGTGACAACGGCGTTTGGCTTGTCTACAGAACCGAACCTGCCCGCCAAGGTGCCCGTTCGGTGCGGCGTAGTACACGCCACTCGTCAGTATTGCTGGCTCTATTGCCACGGGGCTCCAGCTCCGGTCCATGAATACCCCTTTCTTTCTGATTTTCTTCCTGTTGGTAACGGCGGTCGTGCCGCTGGCTATCGACTACTACGTCTTCCGCAACTGGCGGCGGTACGTGCACTATCGTGACCAAACCAACCGGTCGCCCACGTTGCACTGGACCCTCCCCCTGTACCGGGTCACGCTCGTCCTAATGCCGTTGGTAGCCCCGCTTTATTTTGCGTCTTCGAACTGGTACGACGTAGAACCCAAGCTGCTGCGCTGGGCCATTATGGGCGCCTGGGGCGTGTACTACGTGCCCAAAGGGCTTCTGGCACTGGGGCTCGGGGTAAAGGACGGCATCCGGGGTATACAGTGGCTGTTTGGGTGGTTTCAGCGGCAGCTTGGCGTTGCAGGAACCACACCTACAGGCGATGTACGTGCTGATCGTCCCCAGCACCTCGACCTGAGCGACATGCGAGGCCACACCCGGCGCGATTTCTTACGCGACGTGGGCTGGGGCGCAGCTTCGGTGCCGTTCGTGGTAGTGGGCTACAGCCTTTTCCGCACGCTGTACGACTTTCAGGTGCGGCACGTAGCGGTGCCGATCCAGGGACTGCCGCGGGCCCTGGAAGGCCTTACCATCGCCCAGCTCTCGGATCTTCACGCCGGTTCGTTCTTCAGTGAGCGCCCCATGCAGGATGTGGTGGCGCTTGTGCAAGACCTGCAGCCTGACCTCATCACCATCACCGGCGACTACGTGAACCGGGATGCTGCCGAGCTGGACCGCATCGCGCCCGCGCTGCAGCAGCTTTCGGCCGAGCTGGGCATTTACGGCTGTCTCGGTAATCACGACCACTACGCCACCGTGGCGGATGTGGAGGCTCGTGTGCGGGCGCAGACCCCCGTCGATCTGCTCGTGAACACGCACCGCACCCTGCGCATCGACGGCGCGCAGCTCCACCTCGTCGGCACCGACAACACCGGGTTCAATCAGGCATTTGGCGACCTTGACGCCGCCGCGGCCGGCATGACGGTGAGCCCGCATGGCGACGACGTGCAGGTGCTGCTGGCCCACGTGCCCACCTTCTGGGACGAGCGCGTCCGCCCTGACTTCCCAGCCATCGACCTGATGCTCTCCGGCCATACGCACGGCGGGCAGGTGGGCCTGGAAGTAGGCCCGGTGCAGTGGGGCCTGGCCCGCATGGCCTATGATCGCTGGGCCGGGCGCTACCGCGAGCCTACCTCCCGCCATCCCACACGCAGCGAGCAGTTCCTGTACGTCAACCGAGGCGTGGGCACCGTCGGGCCGCCGCTTCGTATGGGTATCCGTCCGGAAGTTACCCTCCTCACGCTGCGCCGCACCTGATCGGCGCGCCATTGCATGAAGCATGTCCACCGCATCATCTTGCGCGCGCTACCCGGCCCCTTTCTGGGATGGCTGAGCGTGATCATGTTTCTGCTGTTGATGCAGTTCCTGATGCGCTACCTGGGCGACATCGCCGGGCGTGGGCTGCCGTTTACCGTTATCATCGAGCTGATCTCCTACAACCTGGCGTACATGCTGGTGCTGGCGGTGCCGATGTCGGTGCTGCTGGCCACGCTGATGGTGTTTGGGACGTTCACGGAGTCGAATGCCTACACGGTCATTAAGGGATGCGGGATCTCCATCACGCAGCTGATGTGGCCGCTCGTCATTGTAGGCTGCCTCCTGGCTGGCACCATGGCGTACTTCAACCACGTCATCCTGCCCGAGGCCAACTTCCGTGCCCGGGTGCTGTGGCAGGACATCCGCACGCAAAAACCGGGGTTCGATCTGCAGCCCGGGGTCTTCTACACGGGCCTGCGCAACTACGCCATCCTGGTGCAGGACCGCGATGCAGAGACAGGCGATGTCCGCGACGTAACGATCTACGACTACACGGAGGGCTCACGCAATCAGGGGGTCATCAAGGCACGCCATGGCGAGCTGAGCTCGCAGAGCGGCGGAGCGGAGATCGTGTTTGACCTGCGCGAAGGGGAAGTGCACCGTCGGCCGTCGGCGCGACGCAGTAGCCTGGAGGAGCGCTACGAGCGCCTGGCCTTTGAGCGCTACCGGATCACGTTCGATATTTCCGATTTTGGCTTTGAGCGCTCCGAGCCCCAGGAGCGGTACCGATCGGAGCGCACGATGCCGACCAACGACATGGTCCTTTACATCGACTCCCTGAGGCAGTCGGTGAAGGAGGCATACACCGTACTCCGGACCCGTGAGCTTCACCGGGGCCTCCCCGGTCGGCCAGATAGCACGCTCACCCCCCGCCCCGACCTGGAAGACGAGCTGCCCGCCCCCGACGCCCTGTCCACTGACGGAAATGCGCGGGGACGCGAGCCGCCCGTCATCCGGACGAGCGACGGATCGCTCGCGCAGCAGGGCGTCACGGCTGGCCTGGATGCGAACCAGCGCAGCCTGATGCACACCGCTGCTATTGAGAATGCGCGCAGCGCCGCCTCCTTCATCGACGATACGCGTCGAACCACCGAATGGGACGAAGTTCGGGCAGCCCGCTACAGCGTGGAGGTCCACAAGAAATACTCCATTGCCGTTGCCTGCCTCATCTTCCTGTTCATCGGAGCACCGCTGGGCCTGAGCGTGGGGCGCAGCGGGCTTGGCACGGTGGGCGCGCTGGCCTTTGGCATCTTCCTCTTTTACTGGATCACGCTGGTACAGGGCGAGAAACTCGCCAACCGGGGGGCCATTGACCCGTGGTTTGGCATGTGGATCGCCAACATCGTGATGATTGCCGTTGGGCTGTGGCTGCTGGTGTACGTCACGCTGGACCTCCGCGCTACGCCTCCGCTGCGCCACCGCTTCCTGTCCTGGCTGCGCTCGTAACGGCGCTCATACCGGCGCCCATCGCTGCGCCAGATTTACCCGCTCCTGCCGTCCGTTAACCGCTGCACTGCGCTATGCTTACGCTTGTCCCCACGCCCATCGGCAACCTCGAAGACATTACGCTGCGCGCCCTTCGCGTGCTGAAAGAGGTAGACCTGATTGCGTGCGAGGACACCCGCACCTCGGGCGTGCTGCTGTCACATTACAACATCCGCACGGCCACCACCAGCTACCACGCCCACAACGAGCACAAGAAGACGCCCCAGCTCATCGAACGAATGAAGGCTGGCCAGCACCTGGCCCTCATCACCGATGCGGGCACACCGGGTATCTCCGACCCTGGGTTTTACCTAACCCGCGCCTGCGTGCAAAACGACGTGCCGGTGGAGGCGCTCCCCGGAGCCTCGGCGGTGCTACCTGCCCTCACCGCCAGTGGGCTGCCCTGCGACCGGTTCGTGTTTGAAGGCTTTCTGCCGCAAAAGAAGGGCCGGCAGACACGCATCCGCGAGCTCAGCACCGACCCGCGCACGCTCGTGCTTTACGAGTCGCCCTACCGGATTGCAAAGACCCTGGGGCAGCTTGCTGAGGTGTTTGGCGCTGAGCGCCCGGCAGCGGTAGCCCGCGAGCTCAGCAAAAAGTTCGAGGAGGTCCGCCGGGGCACGCTAACGGCATTACACGCCCACTACGACGCCCAGAACCGCGTCCGGGGCGAGATCGTGCTCGTCGTCGGCGGGCATGAGGCGTAGGGCTCCGCATTCACCTTCGCGTCCTTATTCGCCTTCGCGTTCCTATCCGCTGACGGGTTTCTTCTGGCCTGCATTGCCCCCTGCGCTTCTGCCCGCGGGTTTGTATGTTCGGTGTGTCTGTCTCCTTTGCATCATGCACAGCGGACGCGCTGTGCGCAGCTCCGCATCATTTTATCATCTGGCCCCTATCCGTATGAGCCGCTGGCAAGGCATTTCCGTTGAGGCAGAAGGCACCGGCGTTTCGCGCCCCCTGAGTGAGCAGGTGAACCTGCTCGGGAGCCTCCTGGGCGAGGCAATCAAAGACCGGGCCGGCGAAGAGGCATTGACGCTCGTCGAGGAGCTCCGGCAGCAGTGTAAGGAGGCTGCGCAGCAAGGCGACTCCAGCCTCCGCAATGCCGCCGCCAAACGTATCCAGGGCCTCTCCCACGAACAGATCGTGTGGCTGCTGAAAGCCTTCACTACGTTTTTCCATCTGGTGAACCAGGCTGAGCGCCAAGAGATCATCCGCATCAACCGGGAGCGTGCGCGCAACAGCAGCGCGGACGATCCCCGGGCCGACTCCATCGACGAGGCCATCGCGATTCTTCAGGAGCAGGGCCTGGACCTTGAGGCCATCCTGCACCACGTCCGCCGGCTGGACGTGCAGCCGACGCTGACGGCCCACCCCACGGAGGCCCGGCGGCGCAGCATTCTCTACAAGCAGCAGCACCTCTCCGGCCTGATGGATGCCCTGCAGGGCGATGCGCTGCCTCCGCTTGAGCGCATGGAAACGCTCACGGACATGTTCTCGCAGATCAGCCTGCTGCTGAGCACCGACCAGATCCGCACGGCACGCCCCACCGTGGAGGAGGAAGTCGACCAGGGCCTTTACTTCATGCGCAACGCCATCTGGGATACGGTACCGACCGTACAGCGCGACATCCGGCAAAGCCTGGAGCGCCGGTTCGGCGTGGAGGCCGCCCAGGAGGCTACGGACGAGCTTCCCCCGCTCCTTCGCTTCCGGTCGTGGATTGGGAGCGACCGCGACGGCAACCCCAATGTTACGCCGGCCATCACCCGGTCTACCTTCCGGCGTCAGCGCCTCGTGGTGCTCGAACGCTACTTCAAAGACCTCAAGGCGCTGCGCCGCGAGCTTAGCATCTCGGACGCCCAGGTAGACGTCCCGCAGGCCCTGTACGACAGCATCGAAGCCGACGCCGAGCATATTTCCATCGCCGGGTACCGCGAGCGTCAGTTTCAGCAGGAGCCGTTCCGCATGAAACTCACGTACATGCGCGTGCGGCTCTCGGCGCTGCTCCAAGAAGAAGCGGCGTCCGACGCACCAACGTACACCAGTCGTTCCTTTATTGAGGATCTGAAGCTGATACAAGCGGGCCTTACGGCGTGTGGGTTTGAGGATCTGGCCGCATTTGGGCAATTGGCCGACCTCCTGAGCCGTGCGCAAACGTTTGGCTTTCACCTGGCCGCCCTCGACGTCCGGCAGCACAGCGGCGTGCACGAGGCAACCGTCACCCACTTGCTGCGCGCCGCCGGCGTCGCCGACGATTACGCGGCCCTGCCGGAGGAAGAGCGCCTCGCGCTGCTAACCGAGGAGCTCCAGAACCCGCGCCCGCTGATCCCCCGGGGGCGCCCATGGCCAAAGGCTACGGCCTCGCTGATGGAGACGCTGGAGCTGTTGGCCGAACAAGCCACGCATGAGCCAGAATCCGTGGGGACGTACATCGTCAGTATGACGCACGACGTGAGCGACCTGCTGGAGGTGCTGCTGCTGGCGAAAGAGGTCGGCCTCTGGCGCTTCGAGGACGGCACCGTGACGTCACCGCTGGACCTGGCGCCCCTCTTCGAGACGGTGGACGACCTCGCGCATGCTGATGCGTTTATGCAAAAGCTGTTCGCCCATCCCGTGTACCAGCAGCACCTGCACCATCGCGGGGACTTCCAGGAGCTGATGCTGGGCTACTCGGACAGCAACAAAGACGGCGGCTATTGGATGGCCAACTGGGCGCTGCACCGCGCGCAGGGGCGGCTCTCGGAGGTATGCCGCGCCCACGATGTTGACTTCCGGCTCTTCCACGGCCGGGGCGGCACGGTGGGGCGCGGCGGCGGACGGGCCAACCAGGCCATCCTGGCGATGCCTGAGCCGGTACATAACGGCCGCATCCGGTTTACAGAGCAGGGCGAGGTGATCTCCTTCCGGTACGCCCTTCCCGCCATTGCGCGGCGGCACCTGGAGCAGATCTTCAATGCCATGCTCCGGGCTTCGGCAGGGGCCGTGGAGCGGCCGCTCGATCAGGAGGATGTGGCCGAGGTGACCGCCCACCGCATTGTGGCCTCCATGGCTGACACCGCCATGGAGGCTTACCGCTCCCTCATCCACGACGACGAGTTTTGGCCCTGGTATGTGAAGACCACGCCGATCCAGCACATCAGCCGCCTGCCCATCGCCTCACGACCCGTCTCCCGGGGCTCTGGCGAGGTCGACTTTGAAGGGCTGCGCGCCATTCCGTGGGTCTTCGCTTGGACGCAGACCCGCTACCTTATCCCCGGCTGGTACGGTACGGGCGTAGCACTGCAGGAGGCGCTGGAGACGCACGGGGCGGAGGCCCTGCAAAACCTCTATGCGACGTGGCCCTTTTTCCAGGCCGTGGTGAACAGTGCCCAGCGTGAGATGAGCCGGGCCCGCCTGATCATCGCCCGACGCTACGCGCGACAAGCCACCCATGCCGCCGATGGTGGCGACTTTCACACCCGCATTGAAGCGGAATACAACCGGGCACGCAGCGCCATTCTCACTATTACCAAGCAGGACACGCTACTTGAGCGCAGCCCCGTCATCAAGAAGTCGATTGCGCTGCGGAATCCGTACACCGACGTGCTGAACCTGCTGCAGTTAGACCTGCTGCGCCGCTACCGTGCGGAGGAGGACGATCCGGACGCCACGGCGCATGCGCTGCTGCTGAGCATCAACGGCATTGCCGCAGCCATGCAAAGCACCGGCTAACGATTGGCCGGCGTTGCTTGCCTACGAGACCACACGGATGCAGGCGCACGGCAGCCGTTCGGGCTCGGCCAACCAGTCCATGGCAAAAGAAACGCGCGTGCCATCGATCCAACGCTGGATGGTGCGCCTGCGGGAAGCCTGCGGCTGTTCGTTGCTTACCTCCAGGATATAGCTCTTGAGGGCTGCCAGCAGCACCTGCGCCGGAACGCGCTGCTCGGTATACCATGGGTATAAGCGCCCGTCTTCTTCCAGAAATAACTCCGTTTCGTCGTTCGTGTTGGGCACGAGACACGCCAAAGCCACGCCTTTTTGTACCATGCCAACAAGCGCCCCTTCAAGCAAGCGCATGAACGTAGGGCGGTCCAGCGTGCCACTCTCCATAGCGCCTGGCGGTGCATAGGCCAGTGTTTGGTCAGATCCCCACGGCGCCGTAAAGCGCTCTGCGGGGCGGACGTACGCCTGCCGCCGCTTGGTGGCCGCATTGATGACGCCGAGAACGGCATCGCGGTTGGTGTAGCGCAGATCGTAAGGCTTAGTCCAGACCTTCCCGATGGCTTTCCGCACCGCGGGGCGTGTGGGGTCATGGGTGGCGAAAATCATGCGGCACTCTGCTTTTGCGACCGGTACCGCAGCAGCATTCAGCAAAGCGAGCCAGTCCTGCAGATCGGTCTGCGCACGCACCTGGCGCATCTGCCTGACGGCGGTGTTGGTATCAAGACGCATGCTGCTAAAGCCGTACACGCGAGCAGCCTCCGCAAATACGGCGTCCGCATCAACCTCCTCCACAGACGCTAACACGCGCCAGAGGGGCCGGTGGGTGTCACTGCTTTGCCTGCGCTTGGTCCACGCGGCGCGTACGTCGGCTTCGCTCACCACCTGATCAAAGAGCAGCATGATGACCACGCGGTCGTGGAGCTGGGTTGGGACAAACCCATCCTGCGGCGACGGCACGGCAACAGCAGAGGCACCGTTCGAGTGAGGGGAGGCAGTCATGACAGTGGAGGGAAACGGGGTAGTTGGTTGAACATGTGGGGCGGACGCACCGGTTGGTGGGGTAGCCGTCCGTTCGAGTATCAGCATACGGCGGACCAACCACGCGCTCCCTCTCCGCAAGCGCCTCTCCTCTGCGCCATGGGCGCACATGCCCTACGACTTTCACGTACGGCCGCCAAGCCTCTCCCAGTGCCACCGCTCCTCCCCCGGGTCTCTCCCCGTTAGGCGCCGGAGGATAGCACGTCAAGCGCAGCAGCCACACGCTGCTCCAACCGCCGATGCTTAACCGCTGACGATATCCAGACGGCACTGCCAAAGCAAGAGCCCTGGAGCAGGAGGCCTCAGCGGCACCCGCCTCGCTCCTCGCCTGATCGAGGGCATAGGAGCCCTCTCATCGGAGACACGAGGACTGCGCCGCACCATTCACCCGCGACGTACGCGCGCTCAGAATCGAGCAGCAAGACTTTCACAGGTATACTGTCGGTTATCGAGCCTCGGGCGTCGACCGTTCGGCCGCCGCACTGCCGTTACCTTCGGCGCCGTTACCTTCGGCCAGGTCCTCCTCCATCAGCTCCTCACTGAGGCGCTCGCTGCGCGGCACATTCAGCTGCCCTTCTGAATCGGCGACCACGCAGGCGACCATGGCGTCCCCCGTGATATTGTTCATCGTGCGGAGCATGTCCAGCGGCCGGTCGACCCCCAGGATCAGGGCGATGCCTGCGGCCGGTACCGAAATCGACTCCAAGATGATGACGAGCATTACAATACCCGCCGACGGCACGGCGGCTGTGCCGATAGACGCCAGCACGGCGATAAATACGATACTGAGCTGTGCTGAGATCGTGAGGTCCATGCCCAGGGTTTGAGCGATAAAGACGGCCGCCACGGCCTGATAGAGCGCGGTGCCGTCCATGTTGATGGTGGCCCCAAGGGGCAGGACAAAGGAGGACACCTCTTCCGAGACCCCCAGGTTTTTCTCAGCGCACTCCATCGTAACGGGCAGTGTAGCCCCACTGGAGGACGTAGAAAACGCCACAAGCTGCGCCGGTGCGATGCCCGGAAAGAAGGTCTTGAGCGAACGCGGGGTAAAGAACTGCAGGATGGCCGGATAAACCAAGAAGACCATGATGGCCAACCCAATCACCACGGCCAGCATGTAGAAGCCAAGGGCCCCCAGCAGCTCCATCACCTGGCCCGGCTGATCGCCCGCGATCCCCGTGATGGTGTCGGCGATGAGCGCGAATACCCCGACCGGGGCCGTGAGCATGATGAGCCCCACCAGCTTGATGACCAGCTCATTTAGGCTATCGAAAAACTGAATCAGCGGCTCTGCCTTCTTTCGGGGAATGAGCATCAGCCCGATGCCCATCAGAAATGCGACGAACACCACCTGTAGCATATTGCCATTGTCCGAGGCCGCCCCAAAGAAGTTGCGCGGTACGATGTCTACCAGGGGCTGCAGCGGTCCTCGGTCGGCCGCGTCCTGCGCCAAGTCCTGCCGCTCGCCGACCTCGCCGGCGTAGGTCTGCTCCAGCTGTGCCCGCATTTCGGGTGGCACAAAGCTTCCGGGCTGCATGATATTTACGATCGTCAGCCCGATCACCAGCGCGATGGTGGTGGTCACCAGATAGATAACGATGGTCTTGCCGCCGATGCGGGAGAGCTTCTTCACATCCGCCAGCGAGGCGATGCCCGTGATGAGCGATGCCAGAATCAGCGGTATCGCGATGAGCATCAGCAGGTTTAGGAAGATGTCCCCAAACGGAGCGATCCAGTTCGACGTGAACACCCCCCATCCCTGCATGGCGGCAATGATGCCATAGACCAGGCCCAAGATAAGAGCCAGGATAATCTGCCAGTGGAGCTGCTTATACCAGGGCATAACAACAGGTACGAAAAGTACAGGGATAAGAATTGAAGCGGACCAGTGCTACCGGTGCCGTGCTACCTGCACGACGGTGCCGGTGCGTCGCAACATACGAAAGCCGCACCACTCTGTCGACCCCACCTCAGCGGTCTACTGTTACCGCTCGGCGATGGACTCACTGAGGTACGGTTGCACAGCATCCTCGAAGAACGCGTAGTCGCCCGCCCCCAGCAGGTAATCGCGGATGATGCCGTCGCGGTCGATCACGTAGCTTACAGGTCGCCCTCGGACCATCTTATCAAACGGCTCGGGCAAGTTGCGCGCGTCTTCCACATAGCCGCTGACCGTTTCAAGCGGCACCTGGTCCTCAAAGGTTTTGATCTGCCGCGGGCTCTCGTCGGAGATGGTCAAGATGACCAGCCCCTCATCGGCATAATCCGCCTGCAGCCGGTTGAGCTCGGGCATCTCGTCGAGACACGGGGCGCACCACGTCGCCCAGAAGTTAATGAGCACCACCTGCCCGTCAAACTCGTGAAGGGTGCGCTCGCGGTCGTCGTCGACCATGTAGAACGAGAAGTTCTCCGCCGGTTCGTCAATGCGCGCCTCGTCGTTCGCGGGGGGAGGCGCCTGCGGGGGCTCCAGCAGAAAGAGCAGCGCCAGCGCTCCGGTGCCCATCAAGAGCAACGAAAATACCGTGGTGGCCCACTGCAAGCCGCCCTCGGGCAGCGGACGCGCGTTGTCGCGAATGGTGAGGTAAATGAACACTGCGCCGGCCAGCACGAACAACCCGGCCACAACAAAGAGAGATGTATCCATCAGCGAACAAACAAAAAATGGCGGTACGATGGGAAATGCTCCCAACGCACCGCCACGGAAAAGGTGTCACGCTTCACACGGGAAGGAAGCGGCTACGCCTTACAGCAATCAGCGGAAATCCAACAGCAGCGAGAAGCGCATGGTGTCGGAAAGGGGGCTATCTTCCTCCAGCGCGTAAATGTAGGAGAAGTCAATGCCCACGATGTTGTAGCGCAGCCCGGCCCCAAACGTGAGGAACTGCCGATTGCCGTTGTAGGGACTTTCGTAGAAGTAACCGCTCCGAATCGCAAATAGCTGATCGTACCAGTACTCCAGCCCCGTGCCGATCGTCATCTGCTGCAGGGCATTGACCGACTGGTAGTTCTCCGGGTTTTCCTGGCGGTCGCACTCGTTGATAGCTGCCGTGCAGACCTCCACCGGCGACCAAGACGAGAAAATGGCTTGTGACCACGGATCAGCACCGTTCTCGTCGCGACGGACGAGCATCTTGTTGAAGTCGTTCGCAAAGGTCAGCTGGTTGTACTCGTCGAAGTCGAACGTCAAGCTGTAGCCGAAGCGGAGGTTGGTAGGCAGCGGGTCGCCACTGTCCTCAGCATCCGAGTAGCTGATCTCAGGTCCCATATTGGCCAGGTTGAAGCCAGCCGATAGGGTGGTGCCCACGCCGCCAAGGTCAATCGGGTTGCTGCGGTAAAGGGCAGAAAGGTCAAACGAGACGGAGGAGCCGGTACCATCCACACCGTCGGAGAGGCCCTCGGGGGCAAGGTCGGAATAGATGAAGCGCGTGCTGACGCCTACGCCCAGCTGGGAGGTGATTTGCCGAGCATAGGAGAGCCCGATGGCCAGGTCATACGACCGGAACGTACCCGTAGGATCGCCCTGAAAGTCGCGTCCTTCGTGCTCCCCCAGGTTAAGGAAGGTCACCTGAGCGCCAAGCGTCCCGACCCCATCGACTGAGTGCTTGGCGGTGAGGTACTCGTAGAAAAGGCCGGCATCGAAGGCCGGCAGCCAGTTCGAGTGCGTCAGCGAAACCTCGGTGCCGCGCTGAAAAGCGAGCCCGGCGGGGTTCCAGAAGTTAGCACTGGCATTGTCAGCAATCGCCACCCCCGTGTTTCCCATCCCGGCGGCCCGGCTGTCCGGCTCAATCATCAGGAAGACGACGCCCGCGCCGCCAATCTGTGCCTCCGCCTGCTGCGTAGGAAGCCACAGCAGAATCGCTGCCATGACTGCGGTAAGTGCGTAAAGCGTGCGCGGACGAGCCTTGCCTCGCCGGCGCGGTGTAGACGTGTACTTCATGAGGATTCCCCTGACTAATAGATAAAAAACGCGGTGCTTGTCGGGTGCCGATGGTGACGGCCTGCAGCCGAGGATCGACATGCACGTGCGTAACTACAGTATCGGCAGTATCAACGATGCGTATAAGCACGAGGGAAATCTATGCAAAGGCATGACAGCACGTAAGGTAGTTATTTCTTCATAACTCGTCAATAGCGCTTTGGAGCAATCTCAGCCCTGCGTGTCCGGCGCTGGCGGGCCCTCGTCACTGTACTGCGCCAAGATGGACTGTTTGAGATCACCCAGCTTATCGAGCGAAGCGGCGATGCGCTGGCTGGCCTCTTCGATGTCGCGGGCGGGCTGGGCAATGTCCTCGCCCAGGTCCAGCGCCCGCGCAAGTTCGACCAGCAGCTGCGCATTGCCCGATATAATGGACAGCGGATTGTTGATTTCGTGCTTTACGGTAGCTACCGTCGAGTGGATCGTGCGCAGCAGCCGCATCTGCTCGCGGTGTTCAGCCAGTTGTGCTACCTGCTGCGCCAGCCGGTGGTGATGGATGGCCTCTTTCACCTTAAAGGCGACCTCATCAAGGTACCGCTCTTGCGCTTGCTTCCGCACATAGTCGGCTGCGCCTGCTTTCATGATCGCCACAGCGGCTTCCTCCCCCTCACCCCCAAGCAGCACCACGACGGGCCGTTGATGACCCGACGCTTCCAGGCGCTGGAGGAAGTCGAGGCTGTTGCCGTCCGGTAAGTCGTGGTCGATTACGCAGGCATCCGCCGCCTCTTGGCCAATGACATTCAGCGCGTGCGCGAGGGTATGCACCCGTGTCACGTCGTTTTGCTCGTGATCTACGGACAGACGCTGCTCCAGTGCTTTTCCTTCGTCGGTGGCGGTGGTAGCCACGATGATATGAACCGGTGCCTCCGGGTCAACCGAAGACATCTCCTCAGGTGCAGGCGAGGCTGTGGCGTCAGAAGCAGGCATGCGCACCTCCGGTTGGTGAATGGCTATAGCTCGGTGAGCGGCCGGTGGTTGGTCGTTTCGAGGCCTTTCGCCCCTTCCTGCAGGTTGGCCACGGCCACCTCGGGGTCGTGCTCAAAGAACAGGTGCCAGCCCTCCGCGTGGGCCTCTTCCAGGAAGGCTTCCTTTTCTTTCATGGTCTGCAAGGGGCGCACGTCGTAGCCCATCACATAGGGTAGCGGCACGTGGGCGGTGGTCGGGAGCAAGTCGGCAACAAACACGAGCGTTTGTCCGTCGCCATCAATCTTCACCAGTTGCTGCGCCTCGGTATGGCCAGAGACAGTGCGGACCGCGACGTTATCGAAGAGCGGCCCGTCCCCATCCAACAGATGCAGCTGTGAGGCCGACGCCAGCGGCTCCAGATTTTCTTCCAGAAAGGAGTTTTTCTCCCGAGGATTTGGGTTCTGAGCCCAGTCCCAGTGGGCACGCTGCACGTAGTGCGTAGCGTTGGGAAAAGTGAGGGCCGGCATGCCGTTGCGGCGCGTGGTACAGCCGCCGCCGTGGTCGAAGTGCAGGTGAGTAAGCACGACGTCGGTGATGTCAGCCGCGGAAAAGCCTATCGCTTCTAACGACCGGTGCAGCTCCGAGTGCTCATGGTCGATCGCAAAAATCTTGGCGAACTTGTCGGTGTAGGTGTCCCCCAGCCCTGTATCGATCAGGATCAGGCGGTCGTTTCCCTCAAGCAGCAGGCAGCGCATCGCCAGCGGGATGCGGTTCTTCTCGTCTGGAGCGATGCGTTTTTCCCAGAGCGGTTTCGGGACGACGCCGAACATGGCGCCGCCATCGAGTCCAAAGCGTCCGGTTTCAACAGTGTACAGCGTGTACGGGCCAAGTTGAGGCATACGGCGGCGCTTCAATGAGGGGGAGAGGGATGGAAGCCGCTCAGGCGTCGATGTCGGGCGGGAGGTCCTCGGGCGGGAAGTCCTTGAAGTGGCCGTTAGAGCGGATTTTCTTCTGCACAGACTCAACCTGCTCAACGCGCGGAATCATCTCCTCCAAATGCTCCACCAGGAACTGCAGCCGCTCGTTCTCGCGATCGATGATCAGCAGCGCCTGTTGCTGCTCTACCGAAAGGCCGGCATTGGAGGCAATCACATACGAGAGCTGCTCCGTGTCCTCGTAGAGGCTGGGGCGCACCGTGCGGCCGGCCAACTCCAGCAGACGCATGTGCTGCGTGATGACGCGTTCGCGAAGGGTCGGGTCAACCGCGGGCGTGCCCTCTGGCAGCAACTCCACATCGGCCGAAAGGTAAGCGTGGTCCTGGTGGATCTCCTGTACTTCGAAACGCTCCACCCCCTTGACTTCGATGTCGAGCCGGCCGTCCTCGTACTTTTTGATGACGCGGTCGATCTCAGCGGTGCAGCCCACAGTGGCCACCTGATCGTCCTCAGCCAGCATAATGCCAAAGGGGCTATCATTGTCGAGGCAGTACTGTACGAGCTCCTTGTACCGCTCCTCGAAGATATGGAGCGGCAGCCGCTCATTCGGGAAGAGTACCAATTGAAGCGGAAAGACCGGGAGGTTTGCAATTTGGGGCATAGGGGCAACAGGCCGTGCAGCATGAATAGGGTCTCGTCGAATGACACCTGCATCCTCTGTGTTTCCGGGCCTCGCTGGATACACCGGACGGTTACGGTCCCGTCCCGCGTGCAGGGGCTGCAGAGGGAACCGGCCGTTCGGCGCTCCCGCGCCACCGGTGCAGCAGGTACGCGCCCATCAGGGCCACGAGGACCATTGCGGCGGCCGTGTCCCACTTCAGGAGCAACAGGGCACCAGTGCCAAACATCAATCCAAAGAGCAACAGGAGTGCTGCCGCGGCCTGTTGCAGCGAGCGGACAAGCGCTTGAGCTGGGGCGATGCCAAGCCGCGCTCGCTGCCGGGCCCAGCCGGGACCGCCCGGCCGCACCTTCCAGACGAACGCCTCCAGCGTCTCCTCCGTCTCCGGCGCGGTCAGGTACATGACCGTCAGCCAGACCGCGGCCGTCAGGCCGGTGATGACGACCAGGCGCAACCCAAAGTCAGCGATTTGGAGCAGCGGCACCACGGACGTGAAGAGCCCGATGAAGAAGCCCGCGACCATGGCCGCAAGCTCCGCCCAGGCGTTGATGCGCCACCAGAACCACCGCAGAATGAGCACCACACCAGGACCCGTCCCAATCGCCAGCACCAGCCGAAAGATCGTCGCCACATCGTCAGCGATGAAGGCTGCGGTGCCACCAATGGCCATGATGCAAACCGATGCCACCCGCCCGGCCCGCACCTGCTCCGCATTGGTGGCTTCCGGGCGCCAGAAGCGGAGGTAGAGGTCGTTGGTGAGATAAGAAGCGCCCCAGTTGATCTGTGTAGACACCGTGCTCATAAAGGCCGCCAGCAGGGAGGCTACAACCAGGCCCAGCACGCCGGTGGGCAGGAAGTCGACCATCAACGTGGGGTAGCCCAGTTCGGGGTCCTCCATCTCCGGGTACAGCACGAGGGCGGCCAGCGCCACCAGCACCCACGGCCACGTGCGCACCACATAGTGCATCACGTTAAAGAGCCAGGCGGCCCGCACTGCCTCCCGTTCGTCGCGTGCCGCAGCCAGGCGCTGCACAAACTCACCGCCCCCGTCAGAGCGCCGGAACGTCCACCACTGCAGCCCCACGTACGCCACAAACGTAGATGCCGTAATGCCTGCAAACGTGCTCCACGCCAGGCCAAACCACGCGTCTCCGTCCCACACCAGCGGCACGAAGGCCAGCACGTCGAAATCGGTGACCTCCTGCGCCTGGGTCACCAGCCCCGACAGGCCGCCCACCTCGGGGCTACTGAGCGCATACCACGCCACAAGCAGCGCCCCGATCATCCCCAAGAAAAACTGAAAGAAGTCCGTGGCGACCACGCCCCAAAGCCCAGAAAAGCCAGCATAGAGCAGCACCAGCAACCCAATACCCACGACGGTGAGCAGCTGCGGATCGAGACCCCAGATCTGATCGCCTGGCCCAAACCCGAGCGTTTCCCAGATGCCCAGCGCGCCTACCACTTTTACGGTGGCGAGGGTAATATAGCCGATGCCGATGCAGTTGATGGGCACCGCGAACAGAAAGGCTTTGGTCGCCCGGAGGATGGCTGCCGGACGCCCGCCGTAGCGGAGCTCAATAACCTCCGCATCTGTTACCACCTCGCTCCGTCGCCAGAGGCGGGCGAACACATAGATCAGCGCCACATGGCTAAACGCAAAGGCCCACCACTCCCAGTTGCCGGCGATGCCCCGCGTACCCACGACGCCCGATATGTAGAGCGGGGTGTCGATGGAAAACGTGGTCGCCGCCATCGATGTGCCGGCCAGCCACCAGGGCAGGGTCCGGCCTGACACGAAGAAGTCCTCCAGCGACCCGGAGGCCCGCTGCGCAAGATAGGCCCCTAACGCCAATGTGGCTACCAGGTACGCCAATACAATAAGCCAGTCGACCAGCAGCATACGCGTAGCAGTAAAGCAAAACCGTAAATCACACCGTCGGCTTCAGAGCATAGCGAATCCTGCGGCCAAGGGCGAGCGCCGCAGACCCGCTGATGGGGGTCCGGCCGAAACTAAACAGGCAAAAAAAGAGACGGCCTCGTATACAGAAGCCGCCTCCATTGCATGTGATTTGATAGCCTATCGTGCTATCGCATCACGTTGGCCTACCGTGCGCTATTCTTCCACATCAGTGGTATGAAAGATAAAGGCCATGTAATCATCCCCCTCCAGGCGCGATGATTTGACGGTGAACTTCTCACCGAACCGGCGTTGCAGATACCCACGCAGACCACCAACCTCATTTTTCTTCAACTCAACCTTCAACGATTCTCCCTTTTTCAGGTCTTCTGCGTCGTCTGCTACAGGTGCATACTTAGACACACGTCCACCGCGTCCACTGCGCAACTTTGAGAGTTCTTGTTCTGCTTCTTCCATCTTGACACGCTCTACAGAAAACTTGTTTGTCTTAGCCATTGGTACAGGATAGATAGGTTTGATACAGTAAAAAGCTACGGGTCATCGCCTGTGTTGCACCACGCGGTGCAATAGTATAGAAGCTACCGAAGCATTAATGTCTACCCCCTCTTTACGATGTTACCCACTGAAGGATTCATATTTAAAGCTTACCAGTATGTCTCCCGCATACGCATTCCGGCCTTTCATTGCGTCATCGTGCACGCACATGGATTTACCGATGTTTGGATGTGTACCAGCGCATCGGTATCATCAAAAAACACCTATGCGTCTGGCTATCGCCCGTGTATAAGGCCCTCATTTGCAATACATTTTGACATAACAGGTCGCGGGTCCATCCGATCGTAACGATCATCTAACCCTACAGCATCGACCCCGACGTTCCGTGCCCGGGACGGAGTAGCGGCTCCTTCAGGCGATCCCATGCCCGGTTCGTGCGTTGCCACAGCGCTCTACACAAACGGCGCTCTACACAAACCAGAGGCATCCGGCTTTTCACCGATGAACGACAGGAATGATAGCTACCATCAAAAAGGCA
>CAYFRR010000009.1:5268-7229 GCA_964345505.1 uncultured Rhodothermales bacterium | reverse complement strand
GCATCCGGCTTTTCACCGATGAACGACAGGAATGATAGCTACCATCAAAAAGGCAGCAGATGATGCGTTTGGGGACATCGTGCGCCTGCGGCGTCAGATCCATCAGCACCCGGAGTTGGCATTTGAAGAGCACGCCACCGCGCAGCTGGTGCAAGACACGCTGGCCGGCGTGCCCGTGCAGGTCACTCCCGGGATCGCAGGCACGGGCATCGTCGCAACACTTGAGGGTGGGCAGTCGGGTCCGACTCAAATGCTGCGGGCCGATATGGACGCTCTACCCATCACGGAGGCTACCGGACTGCCGTTTGCCTCGGAGAACGAAGGCGTGATGCATGCCTGTGGGCACGACGTGCACACGGCCTCGCTGCTGGGTACCGCCCTCATCCTGAGCCAGATAAGGGAGCAGGTCCCCGGCACGGTGCGCTTTCTGTTTCAGCCGAGTGAGGAACGGATTCCTGGCGGCGCAAAAGCGATGATTGCGGAGGGGGCCCTTGCGGCCAGTGAACACGCACCGGCCACGGACCTCGCCCTGGGGCAGCACGTGACGCCCGAGTTGGAGGTCGGCACCCTCGGCGTGCGGGGCGGCATGTACATGGCCTCAGCCGACGAGCTACACCTCACCATTCGGGGCCAGGGCGGGCATGCGGCGGCGCCCCACCAGCTGAGCACCGACACCATCCTCGCAGCCTCGCAGGTGGTGGTGGCACTGCAGTCCATCGTGAGCCGGCACTGCCCACCCGACGTGCCGAGTGTACTGAGCATCGGCCGATTTATCGGAAACGGAGCGACGAACGTACTGCCGGAAGCCGTCCGCCTCGAAGGTACGTTCCGGGCCATGGACGAGGCATGGCGCTTCCGGGCCCACACGCTCATCGAGCAGGTGGTGCACCGCACGGCTGAGGCCTTTGGCGCCACGGCCGAGCTTGACATCCGCGTCGGCTACCCGGCCCTCCACAACAACGAGCAGCAAACGGCTCGCGTCAAGGACGTCGCAAAGGCCTACCTGGGACCCGAACAGGTGATCGACCTCGACCCCTGGTTTGCCAGCGAGGATTTCGCCTACTACCTGCAGGAGGTACCCGGGTGCTTTTACCGCCTTGGCACAGGCAACGCCGCGAAGGGCATCACGTCAGGCGTGCACACCCCCACGTTTGATATTGACGAGGACGCCCTCCGCATCGGGGCGGGCTTTATGGCTTATCTTGCCTGCACCTTCACCCTGTAGCCCCGTTTCTCTCTGCGCCCTCCCGCATTGCTTCTCTTCATATTCCCGTGCCCGTGGCTCGCTCCATCGATTATCCGCCGTTTCCCGGTATCCGGCCGGCGGGCGTTGCCTTTCTCCGGCAGCTGAAGCAGCACAACGAACGCGACTGGTTCAAGCCGCGCAAAGACACGTTTGAGGACGAGCTGCTGTGGCCCATGCGCTGCCTGGTCGTGGACGCTGCCCGGCGCGCGGACCATGCCGGCTTGCCCCTCACCGGCGATCCTAAAAAGTCGCTTTTCCGCATCTACCGCGACACCCGCTTCTCCAAGAACAAGCAACCCTACAAGACGCACGTGAGCGCGGTGCTCTCTCGGTCGGGCACGCGCAAGGATCAAGGCGTGATCTACATCCACATCGAGCCCGATCAGTGCTTTCTGGCGGCGGGGTTTCACCGGCTGGACACCAACTACCTGCGGCCCCTTCGGCAACGCATGGTCGCCCACCCGGCACTCTTTTTTGAGATGAAGCAAACGCTACATGACCGCGGCCTCCAGCTCGAAACTACCGATGATAAGCTGAAAGGGATGCCGCGGGGGCATGCGCAGGACAAGGAAAGCGACGTCGCGGCGTATCTCCGCTGGAAGTCGTTTCTGGTGGAACGGCCGGTAGACGAGGCGGATGTGCAGGTGCCCGCGTTCACAACGCAGGTCATAACGTTCATGCAGGAGGCGCTGCCCCTCTTGCGTTACGGCTGGGA
>CAYFRR010000009.1:0-5168 GCA_964345505.1 uncultured Rhodothermales bacterium | reverse complement strand
CGCAGGTCATAACGTTCATGCAGGAGGCGCTGCCCCTCTTGCGTTACGGCTGGGACTCTGAGACCAGCACAGAGTAGGATCTCTAAACACGGTGCGACAGAGAGTTCTCGGGGCGTCTTGCGTCACTACGCGTTACTACAGCGACCCCGATTAGAGAGCAGCCGGGGCGTTTACGGCTTCCACGCGCGTAATCTGCGGAACGGTCCGCTTGAGCGCTTGCTCGATCCCTGCGCGCAGCGTCATCGTGCTCATGGGGCAGGTGCCACAAGCCCCCATCAGCTCCAGCTCAACAACCATTTCGGGCGTTACATTGGAGAGGCGCACCGAGCCGCCATCGGCCATCAAGTACGGGCGGATCAGATCCAGGCCTTCCTCGATGCGCGCATGCAACTGCGGATCTTCGTGCGGCTGCATGTCGGCAGAGGGCGATGCTCCTGCGGGGGATGATTGCTCTGACATAAGGCTACTATTTACGACCGGGAAGAAGCTTCAGAAGTCCTTAGACGAGGCAGCACGAGAAAAGATCAGCGTGCCGGGAATGCGCTCGCTGCGAGGAACGCACCTTAGCGGTACAGGATCTCGACCTGCTGCGAGGGGGCTTGTTCGGCGTTGCGGAGGGCCACTTCATCGACCATGTGAAGGGTCGCCTTCCGAAAGGCCTTCGCCGATGCGCTGTCCGGCCCCGCCGTCACGATCGGCTCGCCGTCGTCGCCGCTTTCGCGCACGGCCTGCTCGATCGGGATTTCGCCGAGGAACGGCACGTCGAGATCACGGGCAAGGCGCCGGGCGCCGCCCTGACCGAACAGGTAGTATTTGCGGTCGGGCAGATCGGGCGGGGTAAAGAACGCCATGTTCTCTACGATCCCCAGCACGGGCACATTTACGTTATCGAACATGGAGACGCCCTTGCGTGCGTCGGCGAGGGCCACCTCCTGAGGCGTGGACACGATGACCGCGCCCGTCAGCGAGACGGTCTGCACAATGGTAAGCTGGATGTCGCCCGTGCCCGGAGGCAGGTCCATCACCAGGTAATCGAGGGTGCCCCAGTCGGTATCCCCAAGGAATTGACGGATCGCCTTGGTGACCATCGGTCCACGCCAGATGACGGCCTTTTGTGGGTCGATCATAAAGCCCATCGACAGCACCTTCAGCCCGTACTTCTGCAGGGGAATGATCTTGCGTTCTTCGCTGACGCGCGGCTTCTCGCCTTCCAGCCCCAGCATGGTAGGCACCGACGGCCCGTAGATGTCGGTGTCGATCAGGCCCACGTCGTAGCCTTCCTTTGCCAGCGACAACGCCAGGTTAACGGCCACGGTGCTCTTCCCGACCCCGCCCTTGCCCGAGGCCACAGCGATGGTGTTGAGCACGCCAGGCGTGGGGTCCTCGGCGCTTTGCTGCTGGCCCGAGCCGCTCACCTGCAGGTCGTCGCCCAGGCCGATCATTTCGTTGTCCAAGGCCACGTTCACCGTCAGGTCATCGCCCAGCGCCTCCTGTACGGCGGTCGTCGCCAGCGCCTGCACGTCGTCTGCAAAGGGCGCCGTCGGTGACTTGAGGACCACCGTGAGCGACACGGTGTCGTCTTCCACCGTCAAGTTGCGCACCATGTTCAGGCGCACGATGTCCTTTTCGCGCTCGGGATCAACGACGGAGCGGAGGGCCTGAAGTACGTCACGTGCAGTAAAAGCCATAGGGAAACGGTTGTCAGCGAAGAAGCACTACATCCAGCAAAAATTGGAAGATATGCACCTGACCCCTTGCCTCAATGTTCCAGCAGAGAGCTGGTCACACGGGGGCTTCACTGCGCAGCCTGCGTGCGCTCCAGATGGCGCAGCGCCAACCCATACTGGAGGCCTCGGGGGCTCATGGCGAGGGATGCAATCGGGAAGTGCTGCAGCACGCGCTCCGCGATGAGCACGCCCATGGGAAAGACATCCGCCCGCCCGTTCATAAGGCCCGGGTGCAGATTATACACCCCCTCGTAGTCCAGCTGAAAAAGCCGCTCGCGCCATGCAGTAACGTCAGCGGCCGGGATGGGCACTGGGTAGCGGGCGAGGTCCTCCCAGCGCCGCGCTCCGTTAATCAGGAAGGCCAACGACACCATGGTGCCAGCCACTCCGAGGAGGGGCAGTGGCTCATCGAAGGCAGCACGCAGTTCCGCGCCCTCCGCGGCGAGAGTTTCGTCGATGGCATCCGTCGCGGCGGCCACCGCCTCGGCCGTGGGAGGCTGCGAGGCGAAGAGTCGCTCCGTAAGCCGCACCGTGCCCAGGTTAAAGCTGTGCCGCGCGCGTAGCCCCGCCTCGGCCTCAGCCGCCGCGCCGACGATCAGCTCGGTCGAGCCTCCGCCAATGTCCATGACGGCACAGGCTGTGGGCGGATCGGCGAGCACGGACGTGGCCGCCCGGAAGCTCCAGTACGCTTCCTCTTTGCCTGAAAGGATGGTGTAGGGCAGCCCCGTTTCCTCGCGCACAAAAGCCACCAGCTCGTCTTTGTTAGTGGCGTCTCGGGAGGCACTCGTCGCGCCCACGATGACGATGGGGGCATCCAACGCCTGTGCCTTTTCCTTGTACGCCAGCAGCGCCTCGCGCAGCCGTTCCATCGCCGCTGGCCCTACCCGCCCACTGGCGTCTACCCCCTCTCCCAGCCGCACCACCCGGCGGCCTTTGCCCACCACCTGCAATGTACCGTCGGGGGCCACCTCCACAACCAGCAGCAGCGCTGTATTCGTTCCTACATCGATGGTGGCGAAGCGTGTGGCGTTTGTCGGCATAGGGTCAGTTCTGCTGAGGTCAGGTGTGCTGAGGTCTGTTGGGGTTGGGTCCGTCCGGGGTGTGGGTGAAGGCCACGGCCCACCAGTCGCCCTCGGTAGCGTCGGCGGATTCGGTGAGCGGGAAGCGATCCACAGCCTGCCGTATGGCGTCGCGGTCGGTGGTCAGCAGGCCGGAGAGCAGCAGATGCCCTCCCGGTGCCAGCCGCTCCACAAAGCCGGGCAGGTACGCCACCAGCGTGTTGAAGTTGATGTTGGCGAGGACCACATCATACGGACCCGGCGGCGCCGCTGCCAGCGTCCCGATAAACGCCTCCACCTGGTCAGCCACCGCATTCCGCGTCACGTTTTCGTGGATGTTTTCCTCGGTGCGCGGGTCGATGTCAAACGCCACAACCGACGCGGCTCCCAGGCGGACCGCCGCAATAGCCAGCACGCCCGTGCCGCTGCCGGCATCCATTGCGCGGGCCCCCACCGGCACATGGGCGGGCATGAGCTGCAGCATGAGGCGCGTGGTTTCGTGGTGGCCCGTGCCGAAGCTCATCTTGGGGTCGATCTGCAGCACGTGCAGGTCCTCGGGCGGATCGGGGATGGGCCGCCATGTGGGCGTGATCAGAAAGGGCTCGATGAGGACCGGCGTGATGCTGGCCTCCCACGCAGCGTTCCAGTTTTGCGCAGGGACCTCGCGCACGTCCATCATGCCATCGGGGTCCGTCGTGTGAAGCACCGCCCGGACCGCGTCGCGGCGCGCCTCGGACCAAGCCGTCGCCGGTACATAGGCCCGCAGCACCTCGCCCTCCTCGGCAAAGGCCTCGGCCCCCAGGTCCAGCAGCTCCGCCATCAGCACCTCGTGGTGGGCTGCGGGCGTTCGCAGCAGCACTTCGATGGTCGCACGGGAAGCATCCATGACCGGTGGGCAGGGGGCAGCGAGTAAAGAAGGATCTCTCCAACCGGCGCGAACAGGATGGGATGCATTTCTGCCAACCGGAGCGTAACATTGCAGGCGGCCCTGCGGTAAGATGGCCTCCCTATACAGGCCGCATTTACTTGCCGCTCCATTCACGCCTGCCGCCTACGCCGTCGCGCTATGTCGCTTGCACGCCTCCGTTCTTTGTGGGACGCCATAAACCTGCCCGACTTTTCATCGGATGCCTGGCGCGGGGTACTTATCGCGATCGTGGTGGTGGGCTATGCGCTCGGCGTCGGCTACCACCTGCTCACCTGGGCCACCGGCAGCGCTCCAGCACTGGCGTGGCGCGCCGGGTACCACATCAGCATCGTCTTATGCTACAGCGCCCTGTGGTTTCTTTTCTCGTCGTTCCTGCGGCGCACGGTCCGCTCCCCCGTCCGTCTGTTCCTTTACGCCGTGCTTGCAGGCGTAGCTTACCTCGTACTGGCTACCCTGGTGCAGTCGCTCGGGACGGGGCAGGGCCTCCTGGCCGGGGGCGATGAGAGCGTGGCCGGGCTGGATTACGAGCGGCGTGTGCCCCTCACCATCGCCGCCATCGTGAAAGTCAATCTTCTGAGTCTGCTGGAAGTGACCTTCACGATGCTGACGCTGCTGTTGCTGCGCAGCCTGGTCTTCTACCGGCGCACCCGCTCCAGCCAGTTCAACTGGCGCCTGATGATGGGCTTCTTTGTGCTGACGGCACTGCTCACCTTTATGAAGAACCCGGCGGATGATCTGGGGGGCCTCATGGCCGTGGCCATGATCCCGGCTGTGGGAATGGCCGTCGTGAACTCGTTCCGGCTCTCGTGGATCGTGTACCTTCCCTTCCGGGAGAAGATGGCTACCATGGGATTGGCGCTGGTGCTGATGGTGCTGCTCGGGTTCTCCCTGGGCGATGGCGTGCTGCCTGACGTCTCGAGTTACACGCGGTTTTACAGCTTTCCGCTGTCCATCTTTGCCCTGCTGGCCGCGCTCTTCGGCGTCCTGTATGGGGTAACCACGATGCTGTCGCTGCTCTTCCATCTGCCCACGACAAGCGCGTTTCAGCGGAAGGCCGACGAGGTCGCAGCCATTCAGTCGCTCACACATCTGATTAGCCAGGTGTTTGACCTCGACAAGCTGAGCCGCACCATCGTGGCCTCGCCCATCGATGCGCAGTCCGGCGACGTGGCCTGGCTGATGCTGATGCGCGAGGGCGCCGACGACCCGCTTCGCGTGCAGGCGGTGCAGGGCGCTATGGTGAAGGATATTCAGGAGACGATGGACGTAGAGGCCCTCTTTGCGGAAGTGCAGGAGACGCAGGACGTGCTCCTGCTGGATGAGGCACCAAGCGACCGCCGCGTGCGTGCGCATCCGGACGGCGCCTTTGAAAGCCTGCTGGTCGTCCCTCTCCTCGCCCGGGACGATGTGCTGGGGGCGCTGTTCGTCGCCAAGGACGTACGCTACGGCTTTGAA
>CAYFRR010000008.1:32721-37766 GCA_964345505.1 uncultured Rhodothermales bacterium | reverse complement strand
GCCCGCTACAGGTCTTCCAGCAGGTCGCGCAGCGCGGCGGTGGAGCCGTCAAAGGTGACGAGCACGAAGCGCCCTTGATCGGTGATGCTGAGGCGTTCCAACAGCTCCTGCTGGTTGGCGGAGAGATCGCCGCTGGTCTGTGCCGCGGAGACCACCCCGCGCAGCACGCGCCGCACGTCCGCCGCGTCGTCCCCGGCCGCGAGTGTGACCTGCGCTTGCATGGCCTCTTCGGTGAGGCGCAGGCCCATGCCCGCCTGCTGAATAACGGAGGTTAGCCGACGTAATTCGCGTAGCCGCTCCTCCAACGTCTCCTGCTCCTGCGCACGGGTCGTTGTAGCCGTCGGTTGCATCTCCAAGCCCTCGGTGTCAGGTAGGCTAAAGAACACCGTCCACGCCGAGCGCCCGGTGGCGGCATGGCCCAGCAGGGCCCGGTCGGCCGGGGATGGCATAAACCGTTCTTCTGCCGATAGCGCCTGAGCTACATCCGCGTCCTCCCCAATGAGGAGATGCGATTCATCCAGCAACGCAAGATGCGGTCGACCGAGGTTCTCCTCCGAGAGGACAAATACCGGCACCTCGTCGGTCGTGAGCTCCTCAGATCGCTTAGCGCCCTCCGCCAGCAGGGCTTCCGTCAGCTGCGCCCGATCCATCGTAAGGTTTAACACCGCGAGCGGCGTCCGGGAGAAGCCCCTCATGGAGGAAGCGATCGTGAGCGTGTGGAGATCGCTGCCGAGGTCAATACCGGCTGCGTCCAAAAACGAAAGCACGTCCGATCCCTTACCTAATTGCGACGGGGAGAAAATCGGCTCATCGAACATGCGCAGCTCAAAGCCCTCATCTGTTGCGATGGTGAGCACCCCATCCGCTTGCAGTTGCCGCAGGTTCAGCTGTGCCACCTGCTGCACATCCGAGGGAAAGAACGCGAGCGTGCGGAGCGCCTCGTCGGGTGGTTCAGGTGCGGTAGGGCCACACGCGCTGACCATGCTGAGGAGCACGAGTCCGGCGATCCAGGAGCGCAGGCGGAGCGAACGCGAACGGGTAGACATGAGGCTTCGGGCAAATAGACGTGGGGCGGCGGTTCGGTGCGATCGGATGCGCGCTGAGAGAATCCTATGGCACCGGAGGATAAACGGGCTACGACAGGGAAGCCACTGAAGTTACGCTGCGTGGGCCGGGTGTGGTGTCTGGCGAAGGCGGCCTACCGCACCCTTAAAAATCGCGGCGGTTAAACCACCAGAGGGCCAGGCCATACGCCACTGTGCCGAAGAGGAGGGCAGACCAGAGGGGATACCAGTCGCCGACAGGCTCGGCCTGCGACAGCGCGGACACGATGACCGTTACCTCAGCGAAGTTAGGCAGCACGTGGTAAAGGGCGAGAAAACCCGTGGAGCCTATCACACCAAGTTGATCCAGAATGGCATCCGCTGCGGCAAGCACGATGGAGGCAAAGATAAGCCCATAGCTGACAATTAGCGCCAGCGCCGTGCTTTCTGTCCACACGCTCATCAGGAGCACCGCGCTATACATCACTGCAAACATGCCCACCACCAACCCGATGGAACCGAGGAAGGCGGGATTCCAGACGCCGGTTTTGAACGACATGATGAGCCATGTACCGCCCAGCAGGTACACCGCCAGTGTAGCCACGGCCACCCAGATGCCAAGCATATGACCGGCAAGAAGCGTCGTGCGTGAGATTGGCTTCGAGAGCAGCAGGTCGATATGCCCTGGCGTCAACAGCGATACCGCCAGCGGTGCGGTGGCGAAGAGCGCCAGCAGGATGCCGATCCAGTAGGCAAAGCCGGCTACCGCGCTTTCCACCACAAACACTAACTCAGTCAGCCCGATCGACCCCATTGGTCCTCCAGGCTCTTGCCCGAACAGCCGTAGCCCCGCCAGCGTGCCGTCGACCACCTCAAGGTTCAGCGCAAAGCTAACCATCAGCAACAGGAGGGAGCTGATGATGAAGAGCCCCAGCACCACCTTCGTCGCCCAGAGCTGGCGGAAGGTCAGATACACGAGGCCGAGAATGGGCAGCATGGCGCGCAGACGAAAGCGGGAAGATCGGCGTTAAGCGGCGGGGGGAGAGACGACCTCGATGAAGTAGTCCTCGAGGGAGCGGCGGACTGGAACGACGGCTTCCACCTCTACGCTGTACGTCCGCAGTATATCGAGGAGGGCGTTAAGGTCGGCGCGACTTTCGGCCGCCACCTGCCAGTGCGCGAGGCCGTCCGGCGCGGGCTCGTCGAGGGCTGCGAGCTTGGTGGCCGCGGCCTCCGGCAGCTCCTCGGGCAATGGCGTGCACGTGAGGCGGTAGGCGTGGTCGACGGCGGTGAGCGAGGCGATGTCGCCCTGCTTCACGATGGCACCTTCATGCATGATCGCCACCTCCCCGCAGACTTTCTCTACCTCCGAGAGCAGGTGCGAGTTGATGAATATGGTCGTGCCCTGATCGCGCAGGTACAGCAGCACGTCGCGGATGTCGCGGCGGCCCACGGGGTCGACGCCGTCGGTGGGCTCATCCAAAAATAGCAGGTCGGGCTGGTTCAGTAGCGCCTGCGCCAGCCCCATGCGTTGTTGCATGCCCTTGGAGAACGTGCGCAGCTTGCGGTCGCTGTGCGGCCCGAGGCCCACCCGGTTTAGCAACGCGGGAATCCGCTCGCGCCGGTCGGCAGCCGACACCCGCGCCAGGCGCCCGTAGAGGTGCAGCAGTTGCGTGGCGGTGAGCAAGCCGGGAAAGCGGTGCTTCTCCGGCAGGTATCCGACCCGCGTCCGCGCTGCCGCCCGCGTGACCGGCGTGCCGAACAACGCCGCCGCCCCGCGCGACGCCTGCACGATACCCAGCAATATCTTGACGAGCGTCGTCTTGCCCGCCCCGTTGGGGCCCAACAGCCCGAAGATGCGGCCCGGCTCCAGCGAAAGGTCAATCCCCCGCAGTGCGTGCGTTGCCTGCCCGTTCCAGAGCCCGCTGTGGTACGTCTTATGCAGGTCTTCAACGGAGAGGGCATGCGGCATGAGGCGGCAACGGGTTGGCGAGGAAAGAGACGGGAATCAAGGTGCGCCGCCTTTGATGAAGGGCTACGCGGCGTGGTAGCACCCAGTGGTGGTTCGTCCTCCCCACGGTAATGACCGGTTGGCGTAATCGGGTGTAGTGGTTGATGGATGCGACATCCCCTGTCACCACGCCTGATACCACGCCGGGGCTACCAGTTCCAGGAGGCGCTTGCTGACCTGTGTATTCTGGGATGCTATCGTATCGCGGCGGGGGCTGTCGAACGACTGCGGAGCATCGTGCAGGGTGGGCGTGAGGTCAGCGCTGAGCGTTTCGCTCCAGGTAGCCACCCAGTCTTCCGGGAGCGCCTCGGGTAGGGGATGGTCCTGAAGGAGAAGGATCAGCATCGCCCAGATGCGCACAGTGGCGTCCGGCGCGTAGCCGCCGCCGAGGGTAAAAACCGCCCGCCCCCCGGTGTGCTCGTCGGTTAGCTCGATAATGCGACGGAAGAGGCGCTCGAAGCCGTGCGTGGTAAGCAGCAGGTCGGCCAGCGGGTCGCTGAAATGGGCGTCCGCGCCGCATTGCACCAGCAGCACATCGGGCTGGAAGTGGTCCAGCGCGTACGGCACCACGCGCTCAAACACGTCGAGGTAGCTATCGTCCTCGGTGAAGGGCTCCAGCGGCACGTTCAGGCTGTAGCCCTTCCCGGCGCCCCGGCCTACCTCGTGCACGCGGCCCGTGCCAGGAAAGAGGTAGCGGCCGGTTTCGTGTAGGCTCAGGGTAAGCACGTCAGGGTCATCGTAGTGCAGCGCCTGCACCCCGTCGCCATGGTGCACGTCGACGTCCAGGTAGGCCACCCGCAGCCCCTCTTGCCGCAGCTGATGAATGGCCACCGATAGGTCGTTGTAGACACAAAACCCGGAGGCGAGGGCAGCGTGGCCGTGGTGCAGGCCGCCACCCAACTGAAGCGCGCGCGGCGTCTGGCCTGAGGCCACGGCCTTTGCGGCGTGAAGCGTCCCACCCACGAGGAGCCGGGCCGCATCGTGCATGCCTTCAAATACGGGCACGTCGGCCGTGCCCAGCCCCTTCGCGGTATCGTGTGTAGCCGGGGCGTCGGGGGTAGCCTGCGCTACCGTGTCCACAAACGCTGCGTCGTGAACGGTGCACAAGGCTTCGCGGGATGCCGGGGCCGGCTCGCTGGGGGACAGGGGCACGCCCAGCGTCTCCAGGAGCGTCAGCAGCATCTCCTGGCGCACCGGGCTAAACGGGTGCTCCGGCCCGAAGTGATACCGGTGGTAATCGGGATGAAAGACAAACGTTGGCATGCAACCAGGAGGGAGGCGGTGCGGGACGGACGAGTAGGCGACAGGGACGCATCAGGCCTTGGGGGGACCGATAGGCGGCCAGAGCACCTCGACGCCCTCCGCGTGCAGGGCCCGCGCCAGCGCCCGCGTCTTGATGGTGTCGACTTGGAAGAGTACACGCAGCGTATCGACAGATTCGCTGTAGGAGAGGGCGGAGCGGATGTTGCCTCCCTCGCGCGCCACCGTGGCGGTGAGCCTTGCTAGCTGCCCGGGCTCGTCAGGCAAGCGCACCTCCAGGCGTCCGCCAGGCTTGGTAATGCCAGTCAGGCGCATCAGGGCGTCCAGCAGGTCGGTGCCTGTCACAATGCCCACGAGCGCCGCACCATCAACAACCGGCAGGCACCCGATGGCATGCTGCCGCATCAAGCGCGCGGCTTCTTCAATAGGATCCAGTGGTCCCGCCGTTTGGGGCGGCTGGCTCATCACGTCGGCTACAGCAGCGCTGGAGTCAAACGGATCGCTGCGGAGCTGGCTCGTGGCCAGGCGAAGGTCGCGGTCAGTGATGACGCCCATCAAGTGGTCGTCTTGCATTACGGGGAGGTGCCGCACCCGCTGCTCTTGCATGAAGGCATACGCGGCGGCCAGCGACTGATCGGCCGTAACGCTGTGGACGGGCGCCTGCATGATGTCCTGGACGAGCATGGGAGCGGGGGGTTGGTGCAGGGAAAATCGCTGGGCGTAGCATCCGG
>CAYFRR010000008.1:11316-32621 GCA_964345505.1 uncultured Rhodothermales bacterium | reverse complement strand
GAGCATGGGAGCGGGGGGTTGGTGCAGGGAAAATCGCTGGGCGTAGCATCCGGCGTCGTGGCATCCGGTGCCGTAGCGTCAGGCGGCAGCGTGCAGAGCCTCTACGAACAGGGCCTGCACATCGTCGGGGGCCCGGATGGGGCGGCGGCGCTCGGCGTCCACGAAGCAGAGCGTCACGTGGCCCGTGACCAGTACCGTTTCATCGCCCTTGCGGCGAACCTCATAGGTGATGGTGAGGCTGGACGTAGGGGGCTCGGTGAACATCGAGCGGATGACGAGCACATCGTCGTAGTGTGCCGGCCGCTTAAACTGAAGGCCGAGGTTTACCACCGGCAAGATCACGCCGCGGTCTTCGAGTGCCTTGTAGGCCAGCCCCATATCGCGCAACGCTTCCGTCCGCGAGGCCTCGAAGTAGTCGACAAAGTGGGTGTGGTACACCACCCCCATCGGGTCGCATTCGCGGTAGCGCACGCGGTGAACGTAGTCAAACTGATAGGTGGCCATGAGACGACCCGTTTGCGCAAGAAGTAGGGAGCATTACGAAGTGGGAGCAGCAACGGAGGCATTCGCCGGGGTCTCGTCAAAGATACCCATCTGGTCGAGATTGTGCAGGCGGGCCTCCAGTAGATCGGGCACGGAAAGGGCTTGAAGGGCGCTGAGGGCTTGCGCGATCGCCTGCCCTGTGGTCGTGAAGAGCTGCTCCGGATCGCGGTGGGCGCCGCCTGTCGGCTCCGGCACGATTTCATCCACCACGCCGACTTCCACCAGGTCCGGCGCTGTGAGCTTCAGCGCTCGGGCGGCTTCTTCCTTGTAATCCCAGGAGCGCCATAAGATAGACGAGCAGCTCTCCGGAGAAATCACCGAGTACCAGGCGTTTTCCAGCATCAGCATGCGGTCGCCCACCCCGATACCCAGCGCCCCGCCGGAAGCGCCCTCGCCAATCACCACGACTACAATCGGCACCGGGAGTTGTGCCATCTCAAACAGGTTACGGGCGATGGCCTCGGCCTGGCCCCGCTGTTCGGCTTCGAGGCCGGGGAACGCGCCGGGGGTGTCCAGCAGCGTAATGACGGGTTTGTTGAACTTGGCCGCCAGCTTCATCAGCCGAAGCGCCTTTCGGTATCCTTCGGGGTTGGGCATGCCAAACCGCCGAAACTTGCGCTCTTTGGTGTCGCGCCCTTTCTGGTGGCCGAGCACGAGCACCGTCTGGTCCTCATAGCCGTGCTGGGCTCCTTTGAACGAGGCAAAGCCACCCACGATGGCGCGGTCATCCCCATAGGCCCGGTCCCCATGGAGCTCTACAAAGTCCTCCGTAAGGGCATCAATGAAGTCTTGCGTGTACGGCCGCAGTGGGTGGCGGGCAATCTGCACCCGCTGCCACCGCGTGAGGTTCTGGTAGATGGAACGCTCCAGCTCCTTCACCCGCGACTCCAGCGCGAGGATCTCTTCCGAGAGATCTATGGAGAGGTTTTCCGCATCGAGCGTGCGCATCTCGTCGAGCTTTTGCTCCAGCTCTACGAGCGGCTTCTCGAAGTCGAGGAGGTATTGCGAATCGGCGTTCGGCATAGCAGGCGGTAGTGGTGCAGCAGTCGTACGGGCATCCCGGTAGAATGCTTAATATACAAATCCGCAGACCAACCGCACACAGGGGGCATGAGAACCGTGTGACGAACCAAGGACACCGGACGTGCTCGGCGCGTTCCTCCGGTGTCGATACCACGATTGGGCATGCTTTTCCCCTTATGTCTCCAGCTGATCACCTTCGTACCGCTCAAACCATCGCTGTGGTAGGGTGCTCCGACCGCCCCACGCGCACCAGCCATCAGATTGCTCGCTACCTGCAGGACGCCGGATATACCATCGTACCGGTAAATCCCAAGATTGAAGCTGCGCTGGGCGTTACCAGCTACCCGGATCTCGCGGCGGTGCCGGCGGACGTGCACCTTGATATCGTTAACATCTTTCGCCGGCCCGCCGCAGCGGCGGCGGTGGTAGAAGCCGCCGTGGCCCGGGTTGCGCAGCAGGAGCACGGCCTCGTGGTGTGGCCTCAACTGGGTGTGCACACGCCGGCGGCCGAGGCAGCCGCCGCCGCGGCCGACCTACCCTACGTGAAGGGGCAGTGCATCCGGGTGGTGCATCAGAGGCAGCTGGGGTAGGGCAGCCAGCCGGGCGCTGTTGATATGAAGACGCCTCGAGGGTGCAGGCGGACGCAGAGCGTCACGAACGCCCAGGAGGCCGGCGCGTATAGGCCCTCCTTTTCAAGTGTTTGTATGCTGCCGTGCCGTCCATTTCCCGTATTTACCAGACCGAAGTACAGCGCTTGTTGCCCTTAGCGGCACCGGTGGTAGCCACCCAGCTGGGGCAGGTGTCGCTCGGCTTTGTGGACACCCTGATGGTAGGCCGCCTGGGCGCGGAGGAGCTCGCCGGCGTGGCGCTGGGCAACACCACCTTCTTCTTCATCCTGGTGATGGGCTTTGGGGTGTTGTCGGCCGTTGGGCCGATGGTGTCGCAGGCGTTTGGTGCCGCGGCCCCGCGAAAAGCCGGCCGGGCCGTGCGGCAGGGCTTTTGGTTGGGGCTGGGGCTGGCTGTGCCGGCGGTGCTCCTGCTCTGGAACGTGGCGCCGCTCTGGCGGCTGATGGGGCAGGCTAACCAAACGGTCGAGATCGCGCAAGCGTACCTCCGGATGATGGCCCTGGGGCTTCTCCCGGCGTTCTGGTTTATGGCCCTGCGGTGTTTCGTGGAAGGCGTCTCTCGGCCGTTGCCTGTTACCCTCATCATCCTGGCCTGCGCAGTAATTAATGTGGGGGCCAACTACGTGCTGATGTTTGGCGCGCTGGGCTTCCCTGCGCTCGGGCTGGTAGGTACGGGCATCGCCAGCGCGATCGTGTATGCCGCTATGTTTGGGCTCTTGCTGCTATACGTGGTGCAGGCGCCCGACTTCCAAGCCTACCATATTTTTGAGCATGTGGGGCGTCCCGACCCTACCTACTTCCGGGCCTTGTTTCGCATCGGCTGGCCCATCGGGGTACAGTGGGGGATGGAGGCCGGCCTCTTTACAATGACCGCTCTGCTGGTTGGTCTGCTGGGTACGATTGAACTGGCAGCCCACCAGATCGCCGTGCAGTGCGCGGGTATTGCCTTCATGCTGCCACTGGGGGTAGGGATTGCAACCTCTGTACGAGTGGGGCAGCGGGTGGGCGCACGCACGCCGCTGCAGGCGCGGTGGGCCGGATACGCGGGGCTGTCGCTGGCCACGGTGTGCACCGTAGGGACGGCACTCCTGTTCTGGCTATTCCCGGAGCCGATTGCGCGGGCCTTCATGGCTGAGACCGTCCCCGATGCCCCAGCAGTGATCTCCCTGGCCTCCACCCTGCTGGGCGTGGCCGCGGTCTTTCAATTGGCCGACGGGCTGCAGGTGGCCGCCGCGGGCGCACTCCGTGGCCTAAAGGACACCCGCGTGCCCATGGTGATTGCGTTTGTCTCGTACTGGGGCTTGGGGCTGGGCGTAGGAGCAGGGCTGGGGCTTTACCTGGACCTCGGCGCGGTGGGGCTCTGGTGGGGGCTGGTAACCGGGCTGACGGTGGCTGCGGTGCTGCTAAGCTGGCGATTTCAACGGATCACGCGCACCATGCTCAATGATACCGCAGCCGTAGAGGCGGTGCTGACGGCAGCGCAACGCCGCCCTGCTACCCGTTCCTCGGCACGGGTAGAGGGGATAGCAGACCCCACATCACAGCCGGGCCGCAGAGATTGATGTTTCGTGGATACGTGGACCATGCGGGACCCATTCACGCAATCCAGGGTCCTACAAAACAACATGTTAGAAGCCTTTCAAACTTGACGAGAGGCGACGTCTCTAAGATGATGTGAATAGACCACGCCGCGCCCCGTTACGGCTTCCGAATAGTTGTAACATAACATGTCACTATTGTACATTGGGCGCTACTTGACACTTTGGGAGCCTGCTGCTTTTGCCCACTGGGCCGCTTAGCAACCTTCCGCGGCTTTCCTGTCAGTCGCCTCGTAGCGCGCCTCCTATGCTTACTCCAACTCGCCTGACGCCCCGCAATGCCTCAGATCTTTCCGAAAAAGGCCAACAACCTGCCGGTCGTATCACTGGTCGGCACCATGTTTGGCGGCGTGCTCCTTATCCTGCTGGTGTGGTACTACTTCTCGCCCGACTTTTTGTGGACGGGGTACCAGCCCAGCCAACCGGTGGAATATAGCCACCGCCTGCATGCCGGCGAGCTGGGCATGGACTGCCAGTACTGCCACAACTGGGTGGAGGTCTCCAGTCACGCGAACGTGCCGTCCACCCAAACCTGCATGAACTGCCACAATCAGATACAGACGCAGTCGCTGAAGCTGCTGCCTGTACGGGAGAGCTGGGCATCCGGGCGGCCCATCGAATGGGTGAAGGTCCATCATCTGCCCGACTACGCACACTTTAGCCATGCCGGCCACGTGAACGCAGGGGTAGGGTGCGAAACCTGCCATGGCCAAATCAGCGAAATGGAGGTTGTGTACCAAGCGCAATCCCTGTCCATGGGATGGTGTCTGGAGTGCCACCGCCAGCCGGAGCTGTACCTGCGGCCCGAGGACGAGATCACGACGATGAACTACGTGCAGCCGGCCGATTTCGTAGAGCGCAACCTGGAGCGTATTCGGCAAGAAGGCATTCAGCCGCCGACCAACTGCTCTGCCTGCCACTATTAGACCCCCTGCGATTCTTGATGCGTAACCCTCAGACGGACGAAGGCGCTGCTATGGCCGACGATCACTCTCCTTCCGACCCCCTCCATACTGCCGGGGCGAATACCTCTGGAGCAGACACTGCCGGGGCCTCAGGCGACGGCATGATTGAGCTGCCTGTGATTGAGGCGGGCGATGCGTACCGCGAGAAGCCCAAGCAGCGGTTCTGGCGTAGCGTGGCTCAGTTGAAGGAGGACCCCGACTACAAAGAGGTCACCCAGAACGAATTTCGGCCTGGGGCGGAAGAGCCGCCCAGCGGGGCCAACCGGCGGCAATTCCTTCAGCTCATGGGTGCCTCGCTCGCCATGGGCGGGCTGGCAGCCTGCCGGCGCCCGGTAGAAAAGATTTTGCCTTACGCGCGGAAGCCAGAGGAGGTCATTGAAGGCGTGGCGATGCGCTACGCTACAGCGATGCCCTTCCAAGGCCATCTGCGGAGCTTGCTGGTGCGCAACAGCGAAGGGCGCCCGACCAAGGTGGAGGGCAACGCTGAGCATCCGGAGGGCCACGGCGCCACCAGCGTCTTTGAGCAGGCCTCCATCCTGAATATGTACGACCCGGACCGATCGCGGCGCGTTCAGCAGGACCGCTCTGATAGCGACTGGCAGGCCTTTGTCGACTTTGCGCGCGAAATTCAGGCTGATGCGGCCAACCGCTCCATCGCTGTCCTCACCGAGCCCTCACATGCGCCAACCATCGCGGCCCTCCGGTCGCAGCTGGAGGCGCAGTATGCTGAGGTGCAGTGGGTCACGTACGACCCGCGCGGGGACAACCCCGTACGGCGTGGGATGCAGCAGGCCTTCGGCGCGCCTTACTTGCCCGACTACCGGTTTGATCAGGCTGAGGTCATCGTCAGCCTCGAAGCGGACTTCCTGGGCGCAACGGACGTGAACTCGGTTACTAACAACCGGCGCTTTGCAGATGGCCGACGTCTCAATGGGCCGGAAGACGCGATGAGCCGCCTGTACGTGGCTGAGAGCAACTATACGATCACGGGTGCTCAGGCGGACCACCGCGAGCGCATGCGCTCCACCGACGTACGCGCGTTTGCCGCAGCGATTGCTGCCGGGCTGGGTGTAGGCAGTGGGGGTAGCGCTGGCAACCGGTTTGCGGACCACCCCATGGTAGCGGCCATCGTGGAAGATCTGGAAGCGGCGGGCGCCAACGGCGTGCTTTTGGCCGGCGATGCGCAGCCGCCCGACGTACACGCGCTCTGTGCCGCCGTCAACGATGCGCTGGGAGCCATCGGCACCACGATGGTCCTGTACGACACGGAGGAGGACACGCAGCCATCGCAGCCGGAGGCCTTGACCGCACTGGTCGATGCCATGGACGCGGGTGCCGTCGATACCGTGCTGATGCTCGGTGTGAATCCGGTGTACGACGCCCCGGCCGATCTCAACTTTGCTGAGGCCCTGGGGAATGTGCGGCGCACCGTACACGCCGGACTGCACGTAGACGAGACGGCGCAGGCTTGCGCCTGGCACGTGCCCCTGGCCCACTACCTCGAAAGCTGGGGCGATGGCCGGAGTTACGATGGCACGCTGTCGATCGTGCAGCCGCTCATTGCGCCCCTGTACGATGACGCCCACTCAGCCATCGAAATCCTGAACGCCTTCGCTACCGGCCAAGACCAGGCAGGGTACGACGTCGTCCGCGCCCAGTGGCGCCCGGTGCTTTCTGAAAACTTTGAGCGCGACTGGCGGCGAGTACTGCACAACGGCTTCCAGCCGGATACCGGCTATGCCACCGTTACGCCCAGCGCGGCTCCCGTCAGCCTTGAGGATCCCGGCGAAACCGACGGACTTGAGGTCGTTTTCCGGCTCGACCCAAGCGTCTACGATGGTCGCTTTGCGAACAACGCGTGGATGCAAGAGCTGCCGGACCCCACCACCAAGATCGTGTGGGACAACGTCGCCATGGTGAGCCCGGGCACGGCTGAGGAGCTCGGATTGGAAGTCCGTTACAGCAGCGGCAACTATTACGCCGATGTTATTGAGGTGAGCGCCAATGGCAATAGCGTCGAGCTCCCCGTGTGGATTCAGCCCGGTCATGCCGACGGGGTCGTCACCGTCTCCATGGGCTACGGCCGCGACATCCAGTCGCGCCGTCCGGCCCGCAACACCAGCTTTTTCGACACCGACGATTACACCGACATTTACGGGCAGGGCCAGGCCATCGGGACCGACGTAGGTACCAGTGTGGCCCCGCTTCGAACCACTGATGCGCTGCGGGTTGCTCCAGGCGCCTCCGTCACGGCGACGGGGCAGACCTACATGGTCGTGACTACGATGGAGCACGGGGCCATTGAGTTGGAGTCCCGTCCGCTTTATCGCATGGGCACGTATGAGGAGTTTCAGGAGAACCCAGAGTTCGTGATGGACGTGGAGCCCTACATTCCCAAGGGAGCCTCCGCACGCGACTATCCTGAACTGTGGGACGAGGACCATCCGGCCGATCAGCCGTCCATGCGTAACAACCCGTATTACAAGAACCAGTGGGGGATGGTGATCGACCTGAACGCCTGCACGGGTTGTAATGCCTGTGTGGTGGCCTGCCAGAGCGAAAACAACATCCAGGTGATCGGCAAGCAGGAGGTAGGCAATGGCCGTGAGATGCACTGGCTACGGATTGACCGCTACTTTGTGAGCCCGGGGGTGGAGCCCGAGGACGTGCCGGAGGATCCGCAGATGGTGCTGCAGCCGGTGCCCTGCCAGCATTGTGAGAATGCACCGTGTGAGTCGGTTTGCCCTGTTGCGGCCACCGTGCACTCGCCCGATGGGATGAACCAGATGATCTACAACCGCTGCATCGGTACGCGGTATTGCTCCAACAACTGCCCCTACAAGGTGCGGCGCTTCAATTTCTACAACTGGAGCAAGACGCTGCCGACCACAACGCGAATGGGCCTGAACCCCGACGTCACCGTGCGGTCGCGGGGCGTGATGGAGAAGTGCTCGTATTGCGTTCACCGCATCCGCGGCACGCAACAGCGCGCCAATATTGAGGACCGCGACATCCGCGATGGGGAGATGAAGACCGCCTGCCAGCAGGCCTGTCCCGCCGGTGCTATCACGTTTGGCGACCTCAACGACGACGATAGCGAAGTGAACCGCTGGAAAGCCAACCCGCGCCGGTACGAGATGCTGAGCGAGTATAACCTCAAGCCGCGCACCTCCTACCTGGGACGCGTGCGCAACCCCAACCCGCGGCTGGAAGAAGCCCGACGCACCGCCTGATGCATGCGCCGGCGGGTTGCTGCCGGCCTGATCCGTTCTATCCAGAAGACCCTTATACATCGTGGCCAACCACCCACACAGCGGTCAGCAAACGGAATACTACGAAGGTCCTCCCACCTTGGTGAAGGGCGACCGCTCATTTCACGAAGTTACCGACCTGATCTCCCACCACGCGGAGAAAAAAACGCCGATGGCGTGGCTCGCGGCCTTTTCTGTAGCCTCGCTGGGCGTCGGGCTGCTGCTCACCATGCTGGCCTACCAGGTCTGGAATGGCGTAGGGGTGTGGGGCAACAACCAGCCCGTGGCCTGGGGCTGGCCCATCGTGAACTTCGTCTTCTGGGTCGGGATTGGCCACGCGGGGACGCTGATTTCGGCGGTGCTCTTCCTCTTCCGGCAGTCGTGGCGCACGTCCATCAACCGGGCAGCTGAGGCCATGACCATCTTCGCGGTCATTTGCGCGCTCATCTTTCCCACGTTCCACGTGGGGCGCGTGTGGGTTGTGTATTGGATGCTGCCCATCCCAAACCAGATGGAGATGTGGCCGCAGTTTAAGAGTCCGCTGCTGTGGGATGTCTTCGCGGTGTCGGTGTACTTCGCCGTGTCCTTGCTCTTCTGGTACGTAGGCCTGATTCCGGATCTGGCCACGTTGCGCGACCGCGCGAAGAACATCTGGCGCAAGCGCATCCTGGGCTTTTTCTCTCTCGGCTGGAGCGGGGCCAATCGCCACTGGCGCAACTACGAGAAGACGTACCTCATCCTGGCGGGGCTGGCTACGCCGCTGGTGCTCTCGGTGCACTCGGTGGTGTCGTTTGACTTTGCGGTGTCGATCATTCCCGGATGGCATACCACGATCTTCCCTCCCTACTTTGTAGCGGGAGCCATCTTTTCCGGCTTCGCCATGGTGATGACGCTGCTCGTGGTAGCTCGGGTCATTTATAACCTGAAGGACCTGATTACGGTTGATCACCTGGAGAAGATGAACATCATCATTCTGGTGACAGGTACGATCGTAGGCTTTGCCTATATCACGGAGTTCTTCGTCGCCTGGTACTCGCAGGTAGAGTATGAGCAGTACGCGTTCCTCAACCGAGCCCTCGGGCCGTATTCATGGGCGTACTGGACGATGATGACGTGTAACCTCATCGCCCCGCAGTTCTTCTGGGTGAAGAAGCTCCGCCGCAGTGTGCCGTTCATGTTTGCGATCTCTATCGTAGTGAATATCGGCATGTGGTTTGAGCGATTCGTGATCACGATCACGTCGCTTCACCGCGACTTCCTCCCGAGCTCCTGGGGGTACTACACGCCCACCTTCGTGGATATCGGCACGTTCATCGGGTCGTTTGGGCTGTTCTTCTTCCTGTTCCTGCTGTTCCTTCGGTTCGTGCCCATGGTGGCTCTGTCTGAGGTGAAGGGAGTGATGCCGGAGGCCGATCCGCACTTTTACGATGACCAGGGCGATGGCCACAGCGCCGGCACCCCAACCCCTGTCACAAAGCCTTCGGGCGGTACCTCCTGAGCGCAGCATCCGCTAATCGCCGCCTTGCCTTTCCGTTTTTACCATCCTGAGCCATGCTAAAGCAACTCACCCGTCAGATTAAGCTTTCGATGGGCATTTTCGAAAGCAACGGCGATACCACCTATGGCGTCCTGGCAGAGTTTTCCAATCCAGGTACGCTGCTGGACGCTGCGCGTGAGACCCGCAAGGCCGGCTACCGGTACTTCGATACCCACACGCCTTTCCCCGTGCATGGCATGGACAAGGCCATGGGCCTCGGGCAGTCGATCGTCGGCCCGTTGGTGTTCGGCGGAGCGCTGGCCGGGCTGGCACTGGCCGTCTGGATGCAGTGGTGGATGGGGGCCATTGACTATCCGCTGAACATCAGCGGTAAGCCGTTCTTCTCCACTGAGCCGTCCTCGCCGATCATGTTCGAGGTCACCATCCTGTTCTCTGCGCTCACGGCAGTAGCAGCCATGCTGGCGCTCAACGGGTTGCCTCGGCCGTACAACCCGCTCTTTTACTCGGACAACTTCCGGCGTGCTACGGATGACGGGTTTTTCCTTCACATTGGCGCCAACGACGGCCAGTTCGAGACCGAGCGCGTCCGTGACTTCCTGGAGAGCATTGGCGGATACAACATTGAAGTGATTGAAGATCGGGAGACCGCGACCGCTACCTCTGAATAGCGCGCTCGCTCCCACGTCGCCTGCTGCAAGGGCTGACTCTCCTTTTTATCTGATTTAACGTTCGCACCATGCGGAGTCTTCTGACCTCATCCTACTTGACGCTTGCGCTGGCTGCGCTTGTGCTGCTCACGGGCTGCCGAAAAACACGCTCAGAGCGCGAGCCCATCCAGCTACAGCAAAACATGTACTACGACGAGAGCTTCGGGCCGCAGGAGGCCAACAGCTTCTTTGAGAATCGTATGGCGGATCGGCCGCCTGTTGCAGGGGCCGTCGCGCGTGGCCATCTGAAAGAAGATAGTCGCTTTTACACCGGGCGCGACGAAGATGGCAACCTCATCGAACGTATCCCCATCCCTGTCACGCGCGAACTCTTAGAGCGCGGGCAGGACCGCTATAACATTTACTGTGCCGTCTGCCATGGCCAAGCAGGGAACGGGCAAGGCATTATTATGACTGGCGACTACGGCTACACCCCTGCGCCCACCTACCACAGCTCGCGGCTGCGTGACGAGGTAGGCGACGGCTACATGTACGACGTCGTAGCCAATGGCGTCCGCAGCATGCCCGGCTACGCCCAGCAGATCTCCGTCTCCGACCGTTGGGCGATCGTGGGGTACTTACGTGCCCTGCAGCGCAGCCAGTTCACTGAAGAGGGAGATCTCCCAGCCAGCGCCATCCGCGAAATCGAGCAGGGCCGCAGCGCCAACATTCAAGGCGGACGTATCGGCGAAGAGTAGCACGCCCGGCATACCCGCCCCACGTCTGCTGCGGCAGTCCACACCATCCATTCCGCGTTTCCGACCAGGCTCTCCACATTCCATGGCAGAAAAGCCCACCTCCTCCAGTTCGCCGCTCACCTGGCTGATTGATCCGGTGCAGCCCACGCAAGATCATGCGCAGGAGCGGTACCAGTTTACAGCCAGCATACGTTCGTGGGTACTCCCGGCAGCGCTGGGCGTAGCCCTCCTCGTCGTGAGCTTGGTGACCCTCTTCACGGGAGATACGCAGCGCTTCCTTTTTGCTTACCTGACGGGATGGAGCTTTTTGCTCAGCATCACGCTGGGCGCGTTGTTCTTCTTGCTCGTCCATCACATCACGAAAGCGCACTGGAGCACGGTCGTGCGGCGTATAGCGGAGGCGGTGGCCTTCAGCTTTCCTATGTTGGCCGTCCTGTCGATCCCTATTTTACTGGGAATGCACGATCTGTATCACTGGACGCACACCGATCTGATCGATCCGGCCTCTCCTACCTACGACAGCCTGATCGATGGCAAGTCGCCGTATCTCAACGAGCCCTTCTTCTTTGCCCGGCTGGCGGTATACTTCCTGGCGTGGACGGTCGTATCATACAAACTGTATACGCGCTCTCTTACCAGCGACGTAGCGCATGCGCCAGAGACCAATTACGACCTCCGGTTCACCAGTGCGTGGGCGATCCCGGTCTTCGGCGTGACGACGGCGTTTGCTGCCACTGACCTGCTCATGACGCTGGAGCCCCACTGGTACTCCACCATCTTCGGTATTTACTTCTTTGCCGGCGCTTTCCTTAGCGGCGTGTGCCTTATCACGCTCATCGCCGCGTTCTTGCAGCGGCGTGGCGGCATGCTCCAGCGAGTCGTTACAACCGAGCACTATCAGGACCTGGGGAAGTGGATTTTTGCGATGACGGCCTTCTGGGCGTACATCGCGCTGAGCCAGTATATGTTGCTCTGGTATGCTAATATCCCCGAGACCACAGTGTGGTACCGGGTACGCTTTGAGGGCGGCTGGATGGCGCATAGCTATGCGCTCGTGCTCTTTCACTTCGTGGTGCCGTTTCTCATCTTGCTGCCGCGCGCAACCAAGCGCGCACTGCCGCTCCTGTGCATCATGGCGGGGTGGATGCTGAGCATGCATTGGTTCGATTTGCACTGGGTGGCCTTCCCCAATGCCTTTTCTGAAGGAGGCTTTCACTGGGTGGACCTTACCGTCGGGCTTGGGCTACTGGGCGTTTTCATCGGAGCAATCATCTACCGGTTGAGCCGCCATCCACTTGTGCCGCAGAACGATCCGTACCTGCAGCGGTCGCTGGAGTTTGAGAACGTTTAGACGGTGCTCCGCCTGCCGTACACTTGTTTTCATGCCAGTTTCACCCCCCCTTCTGATCCTGATTCCGGGGCAGTACGTCATAGGGATACGATCTTGAAAAGTAATGCTATGCCTGAAAGCAGACTCCATACCGACGCGCTTCCGCCGCCCGACCTGGTTGCTCCTACGCAACGCCAGCCGGTAGAGCCTGGGTCGATCACCTTCCAGTGGAGACCTGTTGAGGGTGCTGAGGGGTATGAAATACAGGTGGCACGCGACCGCAAGTTCGAGGATATCGCGCTGAGCATCGCCGTCGAACCGGCCACACGCCGCACGGTGCGGGGTCCATTCGAGGATGTGGAGAATGAAGGATTCTACTGGCGGATGCGCACCGAGCGTGGAAACACCTTCGGTGCGTTTGGCGCCCCTGGGCAGTTTATTGTGGCCACGCCCGAGATGTTGGAGGCCATGGCAGCCGTGGCCTCACGCCCGGACGCAGAGGAGGACTACGGTCCGATAGCAGAGCTTTTCCGCGCAGCCTCTCTGGAAGTGCGCGCCGAAGTCACCGGCGACGCCTCGTACAGCGACCAGGAAGAGGAGATGGGTGTGGAGCATGAGGGCATTGAGGCAAGCCAAATTTTGGCACTGACGGTGGTCACCATTGTGATTATCGGGGTGCTGATAGCGGTGCTTTTCCAGCTGTATGGCAGCACGACCTCCAACCTTCGGCAAGACGTAGCTTCCACAGCCAACTACCCAGAACTTCGGGAGACTCGCGTGGAGGCCGAGCGCCTGCTGACGCAGTTCGAACGGGTTGAGAACGAAGAGGGGGTGTACCGTATTCCTATCGACCAGGCTATGGAGCAGCTGGTTCGCGAGTCGGAGGCGGCAGACGACACGCTGTTGGTACTGCCAACCGATGACCCAGCTTCTCCTTGACACACCAACGGCAGTCTTGTCTTTTTGATGAGCTTTCCTGTTACCTCATATGTTACGGCATGCACTCATAGTTTTGATGGTGCTCGGGGCCTTCGGTCCGTGGCTATGGGCTGGTGATGCCTTGGCGCAACGGTCCGGGCAGTCCAACGAGGTGTACAATGAAGCAGACCTGCAGGAAAAACTGGGGGAGCAGGTGGCGACCGACGTCACCTTCTACAACGAGGAAGGGGAGGCCGTACGCTTGGCAGAGTACTTCGATGGCGAGACGCCCGTTGTGCTGTCCCTCGTATATCACAACTGCCCGATGCTATGCAGCCTTATACTGGATGGCGTCACGAACAGCCTCCGCGAGCTGAAGTGGACTCCAGGTGATGAGTTCGAGAAGCTGACGGTGAGCTTCAACGCCATCGAAACGCCGGACGTGGCTAAGCGTCAAAAAGACCTATACTTAAAAGACTATGGTCGACCGGAAGCGGCTGACGGCTGGCACTTCTTGACGGGCGATGAAGCAGCGATTGCCCGGCTCACGGAGTCGGTAGGGTTCACCTTCACGTGGGTCGAAGAACAGCAGGAGTATGTACACCCGGCTGTGCTAATCTTTATAAGTGGAGACGGCACCATTACGCGCTATCTCCACGGCATGGAATACCCGGAGCGCGACATACGTAATGCGCTTGTTGAAGCCTCTGAGGGGCGGGTGGGGTCGGCCGTTGACCGAGCCATCATGTACTGCTTCAAGTTCGATCCGTCCTCAAACTCCTATGTATTACATGCGTGGAACCTCATGAAGCTCGGCAGCATCCTCGGCGCGCTGGCGCTTGGAGGCGTGCTGCTCGTCTTCTGGAGACGGGAAAACAAACAGCTGAGTGTGTGGGATGATGCCCACCCCTCAGCAGCTACCTGATTCTTTTTGCTTGATAACCAATACTATGGGTAACAACGGAACGGTCTGGCTTCCTGAGGGCGCCTCCACCATAGCCGCCGATATCGATTGGCTGTTTTACTTCGTCTACTGGACGAGCGCGCTCATCATGCTCCTGGTGGTAGGCGGCATGGTCTACTTGGCGTACAAGTACCGCCGCCGGGATGCGGGCGATACGCCGCGGCCGGTGAAGGAAAGCAAGCTGCTGGAAATCTCGTGGGTTGTCATCCCTACAATTTTGGTGCTGCTGGTCTTCACGTGGGGCTTCCAAAGCTACCTGAAAATGAATGTGGCGCCGCCGAATGCCTACGAGATTCAGGCCACGGCCTTCTCGTGGGGCTGGAGCTTCGACTATCCGAATGGTGCATCTGCCGGAAATGAGCTCCACATCCCGGTAGACCGCCCCGTGAAAATCAATATGAGCAGTGAGGATGTCCTGCATAGCTTCTTCATCCCAGCGTTCCGAGTGAAGCAGGATGTGCTGCCCGACCGCTACTCCTCGGTGTGGTTTGAGGCCAATCAGGAAGGGGACTACCACCTCTTTTGCTCCGAGTATTGTGGGACGCAGCACTCGGAGATGATAGCCACCGTGCACGTCAAGTCGCAGTCGGACTTTAACGCTTGGCTTGACGAGGCAACGGCTGGGGAAGATCTACCCCTTCCCGAGCTTGGCGAGCGGCTCTACACACAGCAATCGTGCAACCAGTGCCACAGCCTCGACGGCTCGCGGAAGGTGGGCCCATCCTTTCAGGGCGCATATGACAAAGAGCGTCCGCTCGCGAGTGGAGAGATGGTGCTGGCGGACGATAACTACCTGCGTGAGTCCATCATCGAGCCGAACGCGAAGATCGCCGAGGGCTATCCAGCGGCCATGCCGTCCTATGCTCGGCTCTCCGAGCGCGAAATCAATGCCCTCGTGGCCTTCATCAAAGAGCAGTAACGTGCAGACCTGTGGCACGGCCCATATTAGCAAGGCCCGCCCCGTAGAAACTGTTTACGGGCCACGGTAGTCGCCGCACAGACCAGCTTAATCCCATCAGACCCAATGTCACCCATGTCTTCGGCTGCTACAGCCCAAGGGGCCCCCGCTGCTTCAAAAGCGGGCAACCAAGAGGCGCCAAACTATCTGAATCACAAGAAGACCATCCGGTCGTGGCTGCTGACGCTGGACCACAAGCGCATCGGTGTGCTTTACGCTGTAACGCTTGCGACGGTCTTCCTGCTTGCTGGCCTACTGGCGCTCGCCGTCCGGGCGGAGCTGTTCATGCCGGGCGAGACGATCATGAGCAACGATGCGTACAACCAGACCTTCACGATGCACGGCATCATGATGGTCTTCTTGTTTATCGTGCCCTCCATCCCGGCGATCTTGGGCAACTTTGTGCTGCCCATGCATCTGGGCGCCAAGGACGTAGCGTTCCCCAGGCTTAACTTGGCCAGCTGGTACGTCTACATGATCGGTGGTGCGCTGGTGGTCACTGCGCTGCTGGTAGGCTCGGTCGACACAGGGTGGACGTTCTACACGCCCTACTCGTCGTCCGGTAGTGTCTCTGTGCTCTACATGACGCTGGCTATCTTTATTGCAGGGTTCTCCTCGATCTTCACGGGGATCAACTTTATCGTCACCATCCATAAGATGCGGGCGCCCGGGCTAACCTGGAATCGGCTGCCGCTGTTCGTCTGGGGCCTCTACGCCACCAGCATTGTGATGGTGCTCGCGACGCCGGTCATCGGGATTACGATGCTTCTCCTGTTCCTGGAGCGCATTCTGCAGATCGGTATCTTTGACCCCGCGCTGGGGGGCGACCCGATCCTCTTTCAGCACTTCTTCTGGTTCTACAGCCACCCGGCCGTGTATATCATGATTCTGCCGGCCTTCGGCATTATCTCTGAGCTGATGACGGCCTTCTCACGCCAGCGCATCTTTGGCTACAAGGCTATCGCGCTTTCGTCAGTAGCTATCGCGTTGCTGGGCTTCCTCGTGTGGGGGCACCACATGTTTGTCTCTGGTCAGTCGGCCATCTCGGGCATTGTGTTTTCGCTCATCACCTACCTGATTGGGATTCCCTCAGGCATTAAGATCTTCAACTGGGTGGCTACGATGTACAAGGGCTCCGTCTGGTTACAGACGCCCATGCTCTATGCCCTCTCGTTCCTCTTCCTGTTTACCATTGGTGGACTGACCGGCATCATGGTGGGTGTGTTGGCCGTGGACGTTCACCTGCACGATACCTACTTCGTGGTTGGGCACTTCCATTATGTGATGATGGGGGGGACCGTGATCGCGCTGCTGGGCGGGATGCACTACTGGTGGCCGAAGATCACCGGTAAGATGTATAACGAGACGCTGGGTAAGATAGCTGCCATTCTCATCTTCATCGGATTCAACACCACGTTCTTCCCGCAGCTGATCCTTGGCGCGCAGGGCATGCCGCGGCGCTATGCGAACTACGTGGAGGAGTTTACCTTTCTGCACCAGGTGTCGACGATAGGTTCACTCGTGCTGGCTTCCGGCCTCTTCCTCGTGCTGGGGTATATGGTGTACTCGCTGTTTCGGGGGAAGAAGGCGACCTCCAACCCATGGGGCGCCGCCACGCTGGAATGGACGATGGCTACCTCGCCGCCGGATCCGCACAACTTTACGCGCACCCCGATCGTGACGCGCGGGCCGTACGACTTCCACCTGGCGGATGAGGTCTTCGGGCCGGAGCACGCAGGCGATGGTGCCGGAGACGGTGCCGCGCCGGAGCCTGTCGTTCCCCGCGAAACGGAGACGACCTAACAGTTTTGCGCAGTGCCCCCGCCGGCTACGCGATAGTAGTGCCGGCCCGGCGCCCCCTTTTCACCTGTGCCTTTTCGTACATATGGCAACCCAGACCAAGGAACCGCAGGATGTGCAGGCGCATGGCGACGGCCATGGGCACCACGAACGACTGCAGCACCACTTCATTTCGCTGGATCAGCAATTTAGCTCTGCCAAGTTGGGCATGTGGCTATTTCTGGTGACGGAACTGCTGCTCTTCAGCGGTATGTTCGTAGCCTATGCCGTGTACATGCAATGGTACCCAGAAGCGTTTGAGGTGGCCAGCCAAGCGCTCGACTGGAAGATGGGGTTCGCTAACACCATTGTGCTGCTGGGCTCATCGCTTACCGTCGCGCTCTCGATCCACTTCATTCAGCAGGGCAACACGCGGGCGATGCTCTCGAGCCTGACGGCAACGCTCGGACTCGCCATGGTCTTCCTTGTAGTCAAGTATTTCGAGTACACAGACAAGTTCTCGCACGGCATTTACCCGGGAGAAGCCTTTAACCCTACGGGATCGTACACCTATCTCGACGTCCCCAACGCGGTGCAATACTTTAGCATTTACTACGTGATGACGGGCATCCACGCTGTTCACGTCATTGTAGGCATGCTCCTGTTCAGCTGGCTCATCTACCGTGGTCTGCGTAATCACTTCTCCGAGGAGTGGTACACGCCCGTTGAGCTTGGCGGATTGTACTGGCACTTCGTAGACCTCGTCTGGATCTTCCTTTTCCCGCTCCTCTACCTCATTTAGCGGCCGTAGGTACACAGCCGCTCTGATCAACTCTACCACCCGGGCTTCTTATGGCACACGGACATCACATCATCCCGAAGAAGACACTCTTCACCGTCTTCGGTACCCTTGTGGGGCTAACCATCCTCACTGCTGTCACCGCACTTACTGTTGATTTTGGTGCGCTTGAAATCCCCATCGCCCTCGGCATTGCATCAGCCAAGGCCCTGCTCGTCATCACCTTCTTTATGGCGCTCAAGTACGATAACCGGGTCAATGCGCTCGCCATCACGGTGGGGCTTGTGTTCGTCAGCGTCTTCATCATCTTCACGATGTTGGATACCGTGTTTCGGGGCGATCTGGACAATGTTAGCAACATCACCATCTCCCAGCAGGAGCGAGAAGATGAGCAGTTGCGTGCCCGCGAGCCAGATGCTGATCAGCTGCGCGTGGCTCCCGCTGACTTCATAGGGGCTGATGACGACACCCCCAACGCTGCTGATGAAGCCCCCGATACGGACTGAGTACCGTCCGAGTAACGGAGGAACCGATGCGTGTACCAAAAGCTAAGATTAGGGTGCATTAGGTGTTGCACAGCACGGCTCTTTTCTCTTTTACTCGGCGGCCATGGTTGCGCTCATTTACTTGGTATTGGCTGTGGTCGCCGCACCGCTGCTGTTCTTTGTGCTAACGTGGACGGCAGTGACGGCCTACCGGGTGCTCTTTCCGGAGCAGCCGCTACCCTTCAAGAAGGATCCCATCGTGGTACGTGAGCAGAAGGCTGCCTCAGGCGACCTGGTGCCGGTGGGCGTGCGCGAAATCCGAGAGGACCAACGTGCGTACCGCGTACACCACTTGGACAAGGTGCCCTACCACTACGAGGACGGCCACTCCATTGGCGTGCCGCAGGCGTGGCTTGACGACATTGAGATGCGGCGCAACTAACGGGTGCGCTGATTGCTCTGCGGATGCTTATGCAGCCCCATCACCGCTCCACTTTTTCAGGGCCCGAAGCGCGATATCTGCCACACCCTCTTGTGCGGTCCGGAGGTCTTCCTGAAAGTTCTCGGCGTCGCCATCCATCGTTCCGGAAACGACCTTTACGATGTGGCAAGGCACGCCGTTGGTGGCGGCTACGTACGCCACCGCGTACCCGCTCATGTCGCTGATGTCGGCGATGCGTTGCCAATAGCTCTGCTCCTCATCGCCCCGGATGGTGTGCTCCTGCGTTACAAGAATGGCCTCCTCCAGGTCGTCGAAGGCGGTGGCGAGGGGCATGCGGGGGTAGGCCGGGGCTGCCAGTTCCACGCGGTCGCCTTCCATGACGTGTGAGGCAGCCACCGCTTGCCCTACGTCAAATTCATCTTTTAGCGCGGTGCACGTCCCGAGGTGTAGCAGGCGATCCACCGACTCCTTCTTGAGCATGCGCTCTACGCACAGCGTACTTTTGATTTTTCCCATCCCCGTGACGCACACGACAACATCGCTGTCGCCACGCCACTCACCCTCCGACAGTGACTCGAAACGCCCACGGCGGTAGCGCTGCAGGAAAGGTTGGATTTCCGTAACGGAAGAGAAGATAAGGCCAGTCATCGAACCAGGGATTAGTAGGTGTGTACCACACGCAGTTGCAAAAGCAGGCGCATCCGTATGTAATTTACAGATTTGCTCTACAAAGTCACCCGCTGAATATGAAAGTTGTCGAGTTACTCGACCGTGCTGCTGAGCCGCTGATTTCCTATGAGATCATCCCGCCTAAGCGCGGGGGGTCCATCAACGAGTTGATGGATGTGGTGGAGCAGTTGATGCCGTATGATCCACCGTTTATTGATGTGACGAGCCACTCGGCGAAAGTAGAGTATGTGGAGAGCAGCGACGGCACGTGGCGCCGACGCGTAAAGCGCAAGCGGCCGGGTACCATCGGGCTGTGCGCGGCCATCCAGAGCCGGTTCGGCGTGCAAGCGGTACCTCACCTGCTATGCCATGGGTTTACCCGCGAGGAGACCGAGGATGCCCTCATCGAGCTGAATTACCTCGGGGTGCGCAACGTGATGGCGCTGCGTGGTGACGATAGCGGCTACCAGAAGCCCGTGCCCGACGGACGTTCGTCGAATGAGTACGCCATCGACCTCGTGCGGCAAATCGATGACATGAATGAGGGACGCTATCTCGAGGAGCTTATCGATCCGGCGCCGGCAGATTTCTGCGTGGGGGTAGCGGGCTACCCGGAAAAGCACTACAAGGCACCGAACCTGACGTGGGATATTCTGAATCTGAAGCGCAAGGTAGACGCCGGTGCGCATTACGTAACCACGCAGATGTTCTTCGATAACGAGGCGTATTTTACGTTCGTTGAAAAGTGCCGCGATGTGGGGATCGACGTCCCGATCATTCCGGGCCTCAAAATACTCACGCGCAAGCGTCATCTTCAACTTCTGCCAAGCCGCTTCCACCTGAAGATTCCTGAGGCATTGGCCGCTGAGGTAGAGGCTGCCAAGCCGGAGCACGTGGCCGACATCGGCGTCGAGTGGGCACGGAAACAGTGCGAAGAGCTGATGGACGCCGGCGTGCCCAGTGTGCATTTCTACATCATGCAGCGCGCTGACATCGTGAAGCGTGTAGTGGATCCGGTTCGCGAGATGGCGTAACGTCGAAGCGGGGTGCGCGTGCAGCATGGGCTCCTCAGGTCGTGCACTCAGGAAGACGCAAATACAAAAGCCCGGCCACCAGATGCGGCCGGGCCTAAGCGAAGCCAGTGGTGGGCATCCCGCTCATTTCATATAGTCCTGGTCGGTGCTGCGCATTTTCGCTTTATACTTTTTCAGGCGCCGCCGCATCTTGTTGACAGAGTCATCAATCGCTGACTCAAAGGAGGTGTCTTCGGCCTCGGTACGCAGGCGCTTTCCGTAGACGGTCACATTCAACTCGGCCGACTTGTCAGCGCCGGGGTTGTCGTTCTTCCCGATAAAAATTTCTGTCTCCACGATGCCGTCGTAGAAGCGCTCCAGCTTCTGAACGCTTTCCTCGGCATAGGCACGCAGCTTGGGAGAGGCATCGAAGTTGCGGGCTGTGATTTGGATGTTCATATACACCTCACGGTTGAGAAACGTCAACGGGCATTGCAGGCAGAGATAGTGAAGAGCCTGCAACATACTATAGCGTACAGTGCAAGGCTCGCACGGTTCAGCCGGAAGGGAGCGTCCGGCGCAAATAATGGTCTTCCTTAGCGCGCATTTTCTGTTGCCCTTCTTCGGTGGTATCGGCGTAGCCCATCAGGTGGAGCACCCCGTGGATCACGTAGCGCAGGGCCTCCTCAGCAAAGGAAGCGTTGAACTCCTTGTGGCGCTCTGCAGCGGTGTCAAGGTCCACGTACACCTCGCCGGCCAGCCCTGGGGCATCGTCCTCGCCGAGGGGAAAGGACAGCACGTCGGTGATGTAGTCGTGCTCCAAGAAGCGACGGTTGAGATCAAGCACCGTCGCGTGGTCAGCCAAGACGACGCTGACCTCGTCAATGTGCACCTCCTCCGCGGCAGCCATGCGGGCCACGAGGGCGCGGACCTGTGCCGCTTCCAGGGTGCGCGCTGGGTGTTGCTGATGCACGTGGATGGCTTTGGAAGCCATGGTGGAGGGCATGGTGGAAGGGATAGTCACGAACCGTCGAAGTCG
>CAYFRR010000008.1:0-11216 GCA_964345505.1 uncultured Rhodothermales bacterium | reverse complement strand
TGGAAGCCATGGTGGAGGGCATGGTGGAAGGGATAGTCACGAACCGTCGAAGTCGTTGAAGAGCGTCTCGCTCATAGACAACGCCACACTGCTCATCACAAGCTCCGAGGGGAGTTGCGTGAAGTCCGTGGAGAGCAGGCGATTGGCCACGTTCGCATACAACGAGCAGGCGGCCTCGCGCTCAATGACGAGGCCGTTGGTAACGCCGCCCTGCCGGGCAAAAAAGATTACCTCGCCCAATTCTTGACTGGCAATAAATCCCGTGCAGCCCTGTAGCTGTAAAAACGAACTGGGGGCATAGACCGACACGAGGTACAGCGGACTATCGGAGGTCAGGGCGTCCGGCAGATCGCGAATGCGGGTGAGTTCTACCGTCAGGTGCCGCCCGCTGTCTGGATGAGCCAACTCGAAGCGTGTCACCGTGCCATCTCGTACCGGATCGACGCCGAACACGGACGCCATTCGCTGGACGTCCGTGTCAGAAAAGGAAAAAGCCATAGAAGGTCGCAGGGGGTGAAAGCAGCCGCGCCTCGCGTGCATGCAACGCGCGGACAATACAACACATGCCTTCAGAAAATAGCGGCTGACGGACCGAAATACAATGCCCGGTGCCTAATCCGCGTACGAGACGTGAGCGTCCTCTTCGACCGCTGCGTCTTCGGTTGACGCAGTGGTGCCGTTGGACGACACGCGCGGAGTCTCTGCCGCCTCTGCCGCCTCTGCCGTTGCTTCGTGGTCCCGCGTGTATTGCCCCTCGGAGGCCTGGCCATTGGTCGTGGGGGCCATGGTGTCTTCAATGAGCAGCACCTCGGCAGCATGCGGCCCCTTCGGTCCGTCGGTAAGCTGATACTCTACCACCTGCCCTGTACGGAGGGTTTTAAACTCCTTGTCAGAGACGATCTGCGAGTAGTGCACGAAAATATCGGCACCGCCTCGCGGATGAACAATAAAGCCGTAGCCTTTCTTTGCATCGAACCACTTTACTACACTGCGTTGCGTCGTCATAGATTGCCTCCTGGAACGCTAATGATACTGATGTACAAAATGCGGACGGCGGCTGCCGCAACGAACTGCTGCAATAAACTGCTGTAATGAACTGCTGCAACGAGCCACCAGCTAACGCATGCTACCTCCAATGGTGGGTGGAAGGCGTCGCTCAACCGTTTGCGTTGACTTTATAGTATAAGTGAAAACGTAAATTATTTGCAAATACACATACGAAAAAGTTTAAGCTATCGCAGAGGCGTGAAATTAATGATATGCGCTGTAGGTCACGCTACAGTGCAGGTCCGCTGTACGACACCAGCGCAACCACGCGCCGAAGGGAGACCAGGGGAGATGCGGTGAGGCGTTTGGGGAGCGCTTCACGCGTGTTGGACAGCTGCACGGCTGTTGTAAGAAAAGGGAGCCGGCGATCCATGGTGTACCGTGTTGAGCCGGGCCACGGTACCGAGCGCCCGGCCGGCTACGGCTGTGGATCAGAAGGCGGTGTCGCGTCGGGCGGCGTTTGGGCCGCAGGGGGCAAGGGCGCGCCGGGCTCAGCCTCCGGCAGCACGTCCTCAGCATCGAGGTCCTTGTAGCGTGTCCGGAGCTCGTCAGCCGACTCTCGGAAGCTATCATCTTCCAGGAGATCGGCCAGTCGATTGCTAAACGAAGCGGCCTCCTCGAAGGCATCGGCATCCAAGTAGGTGAAGCGAAGGAGTTGTACAAACTGCGCGGCATACTCTTGATCACGCGCCGTGCGCGCCTGCTCCAACTGGGCCAGCACCAGCGGCTCGGCCTGTTGCAAGAGGTCAACAGCACGATCCTCTGCGCCCACCGCGTCGTAGGCGCGCGCCAGGTTTACGTACGAGCGCTCATCGCCAGCCAGCGTATCAAACGGCATGTGGTCCATAATCCAGTCGAGCGACGCCGCGCCCCGGTCGGGGTAGCCAGCATCGGCCAGGCCCTCGGCAGCGTGCGCGTAGATGCGGCGGTAGTTATCCAGCATCTGCCGGGCGTTCTGGTCGAAGTAGACCTCCGGCGAGTCTACGTTGCGCAGGCGGAAGTTGTCGAGTCGGGCGTCCGTAATGCCGGGCACCACGCGCCCCAACTGCCGGTCGTGCCGGATGGGGACCACGCGGAACGCCTTGCCTTCCAACTGAAAGTAGTTTTGCAGATTGAGCATGCCATCCGGCGCAACCGTGATGGCAAAGTAGATGGGCCGCTCCCACCCCTGCCGCGCATTCGTCTGCAGGATATCGAGCAGCACGATATCGGACCCGTACAGGACCCTCAGGTCGCGCTGGATCTCGCGGCCGTCTACTTGCCACCGCATGGGCGCCTCGACGGCATCGGCATCTTCCTCAATAATGGCCCCGCGCTGCACCAGCGCATCCGAATCCACCGGCAGCGTCACCTCCCGGGGTGTCCAACGAACGAACGACAATTCATCGATCATGTCGTCCTCCATCGAAATCGGGAGCGGCGCAGAGTTGCGTGCCTGCTGATGCTTTAACTGCTGCACGTACCATGGCGTCTGTAGAAGCGACAGGTTCACCACGCGCACGTCCTGGCGGATGCCCTCGACCTCTTGTAGATACCACAGGGGGAAGGTGTCGTTATCCCCGTTGGTAAACACAATCGCGTCTTCCTCCAGGCTCATCAGGAGGTTGTAGCCATAGTCGTTAGCAACGTAATTCCCCGAGCGGTCGTGGTTAAAGTAGTTCTCCGAGAGCATCAGCCCCGGCACAGCCAGTAGCAGAAGGCCACCCAAGCCCAGCATGACGCCGTAGGTTTTCGCCGTGTCCAGGTAGTCAGCCAGGAGGTCGCGTGCCAGCAGCAGGAGACCCGTACCGCCGATTCCCACCCACAGACTAAAGGCGAAGAAGCTGCCTGCGTACGAATAATCGCGCTCGCGCGGCTGCATCGGCGTCTGGTTCAAGTACAGGATGATCCCGACGCTGGTGATAAGAAAGAAAATCAGTAGGCTGAAGGCGCGGCGCCAATCGGCCGCGAAGTGGAAGAACAGCCCGAAGAGTCCAAGGAGGAGGGGCAAGCCGTAGTAGACGCTGCGCGAGGCTTCCTCGCTGGGCGTTTGTGCAACCGTCGGCTCGTGCGAGGTAGCGTCCAGCCAGGAAATTCCCGTGATGGCGGGCGCGTCTTGCAGGTCGCTGGCGCGCCCCATGAAGTTCCACAAGAAGTATCGGGCGTACATGTGCCCAATCTGATACTGCCAGAGGAACTGCCAGTCGGAATCGTACTGACGGTACACCCGCAGATGAGCCGGGCTTTGCTCAGACCAGCGGCGGGGGAAGAGGGTCTCCTCGTCACGGTTAATCTGACCGGTGCGGTTGTCGTAGGTCGGGCCCGTTAGCAGCGGCCGCTGCCCGTATTGCTCGCGCTGCATGTAGGAGACAAACGCCTCCACCGACTCGGGATTGTTCTGGTCGACTGGCGGATTGGTGGCGCTGCGAATGAGGATCAGCGCGTAGGACGAGTAGCCGATCATGGCCAGTAGCAGGTACACGGCTACCATGTTGGCATACTGCAGCCGGCGCGTTTGCGTGTAGTAGACGGCAAACACGATGAGCAAGGCAAACCCGAGAAGGGCAAGTATGGGGAAGGCGCGCTCCTCTAAGAAGCCAGGAAGCATCTGAATGATGCCCGGGTAGAGCAGCAGAAACACCGCGGACGCGATAGCCCCCGTGGCCACGATCCATCCCCACCGCTGTTGCCAGCCCCACGCAGGGTTATCAAAGCGTCGGAAAAACACGATCAGCGCCACGAAGAAGAGCGAGAGCAGACTCAACAGGTGTACCCCGATGGCCAGCCCGTAGAGGTAGGCAATCACGAAGAGCCAGCGCTCCGTGCCCGTTCCAAAGCCCCCTGTGGCCTCGCGCTTTTGCAGGGCCTCGTCAAAGGATTGTGCCCGCTCGCTCCACTTTAGCGCCAACCATACGCACAGCGCTGTGAAGAAGGTGGAGAACGCGTAGGTCTCGGCCTCTACGGCGTTAAACCAGAAGGAGTCAGAAACCGCCAGCGACAGGGCGCCGACGATGCCGCCTGCGTAGGCAGCGATGCGTAGCCCTGTCGGCCATGCACTGCGTGGCTCTTGGCTCCACTCCCGCACAAACTGCAGGACGATGAGGTACGCCAGCAGCACCGTTCCGGCAGCCGATAGCACGGAGATCATGTTCATGGCCAGCGCCACGTAATCCGCGGTCACGAACATAGAGAAGAATCGCCCCACCAGCATGTAGAAGGGTGCTCCCGGTGGGTGTGGGATTTGCAGGCCGTAGGAGACCGCGATGCGCTCCCCGGGATCCCAGAAGGATACAGTAGGCGCCACGGTGAGGAGATACAGCGCCAGGGCAAAAACAAAGACCGCAGCGGCAGTGAGGCGGTCGACGAGCTTCCAGTTCATACGGGGGGAACGCCTGCTAATCAGATGGCGACGTAGCGGACGGCGGAGGGGGTCCCAAAAGCAGTGTTCGGCCAGCCCCAGCCACGCACACGAAGGCGGGGCGGAGCGCCCCAGCATCGGCATCCCGTACATTAGGGCCGCCGGATGCGTTCCAGCGACGTAGCCTATGTTCTCCCTCTACTTTCGGAAGAGGCTGCGGAGCTGCCTGTAGAGGTGTTCGTACTCGGCTTGCACGTTGGTCAGGTAAGGCCCCGGGCCAAAAAAGGCTTTCACAAGGACGTATGGCGTGGCCACGAGGAGCAGCGTCGGGATCAGAATGAACTGAATCACGATCAGTAGCAGGGCAGCGGTGATAGCTTCCATAACCGGCACCTTCTGATGAAAAAACCTCAATAGCCTAATATACGGTGTGTGGCCCGCTTTTTCAAGAGTGAAAAGCGGACCGTAACGGGTGCTTTTGGCCACGGCATATCTGCGCATGGCTACACCTCTCGCGCCTGACGGACCGTTGAGGGGCGTTTTACTCCTGCTCGGTGGCGGCCGATGAAAAGTAATCGGTGACCTTTTGTGCTTTTGCCGGTCCCACAAGGTCTGCGACGGCCTCGGGCTCGGCCTCCTTGACGCGACGCACTGAGCCAAAGTGACGGATGAGGGTCTGCGCGGTCTTCGGGCCGATGCCCTTAATGGTTTCCAGCTCGTTCGTTAGGGTCGTCTTCTTCCGCCGCTTGCGCTGATACTGCACGGCGAACCGGTGCGCCTCATCGCGCACGCGCTGCAGAAGCTGCAGCGCGGCGCTGTCCTTTGCAATGAAGAGCGGATCTGAGTCGCCGGGGCGATACACCTCCTCCAACCGCTTGGCCAGGCCAATCACCCGTACCTGATCAAACGCCTCCGTTGCTTTCAGCGAAGCCACCGCGCTGGAAAGCTGCCCTTTGCCGCCATCAATCACCACCAGGTCGGGCCACGGGCCGTTCTCTTCTTTGATGCGGCGGTACCGGCGTTGAATGACCTCGCGCATGGCCTTGAAATCGTCGGGCCTACCTTCGGCTGAGCGGATTTTGTACGTGCGGTAATCGCTTTTGCGAGGCGTGCCATCGGTGAAGACCACGCACGAAGCGACGGTACCGGTACCGCCGAGGTGCGAGATGTCAAAGCATTCGATGCGGCGAGGCAGCTTATCCATGTGCAGGTCATCGCGCAGCGCCTGCACGGCGTGGGGGACGCGGGCTTGCTGCCGTTTGTATTCCTGCAGCTTCCACTCGTCAACCAGCAGCCGGGCGTTAGCGCCCACCATCCGCATCAGGCTGGCCTTCTCGCCCCGTTGCGGCCGCTTCACCGGCACGATGCGGCCCTTGCGCTCGCGGAGGAGCTCTCCCAGCGGCTCGGGCTCGGGCAGGTCGTGCGAGAGCAGCACCTCGTCCGGGAAGAAGTTCGCCTCCGCGTAGTAGCGCTCCACAAACGACTGCAGCAGCGCCCCCGGCTCGTGCTCGGCCACGGACTTGATGTACTTGTGCTGCCGCCCAATAACCTTGCCCTCCCGCACCTTGAACATAGCGGTGCAGGCCACGTCGTTCTCCTCATCCCGCTCCAGCGCAAAGAGGTCGCGGTCGTCGAAGTCTTGGCTGACGATCTTCTGCCGGCGGGAAAACTTCTTGAGGGCTTTAATGCGGTCGCGCATGTCCGCGGCGGCTTCGTACGCCATGTCGGCCGCCAGCTGCTCCATCTGCTCGCGCAGGTCGGCCACGAGGCCCTTCGTCTTGCCATTCAGGAGCCGCTCCACACGGTCGATGGTAGCATTGTAGTCCTCCTCCGACTGCAGCCCCTCGCACGGGCCCTTGCAGTTGTTGATGTGGTATTGCAGGCAGACGTCGTACTTACCGGCTTCAATGGGCTCCGGGTTGAGCTTGAGGCTGCACGTGCGCAGCTTAAACGTGGAGCGGATGGTATCCAGCATCAGCCGCATGGTCTTCACATCGGTGTAGGGGCCGAAGTAGGTGGAGCCATCCTGCCGCACCGTCCGCGTGGGAAAGACACGCGGAAACCGTTCGTTCTTGATGCAGATGTAGGGGTACGTCTTGTCGTCCTTGAGATTAACGTTGTAGCGCGGCTGGTGCTTCTTGATGAGGTTGTTCTCAAGGATCAGCGCCTCTGCTTCCGTGTCGGTCACGATCACCGAGACGTCAGCGATTTTCTTCACCAGGATAGAGATGCGCCCACTCTGCGGCCGGCTCTTGTGGAAGTACGAGCGGACGCGGCTGCGGAGGTTTTTAGCTTTGCCCACATAGAGCACCGTGCCTTCGGCGTCCTTGTGTAGGTACACGCCGGGCTGAGTGGGGAGATGGTCGAGCTTATCTTGCAGATGATCCGTCATGGGCGGAAGCGCTCCGAGGGTACAAATATGCAGCCGGTACGGCAGGCGTCGCCGACGGGTTCAGTCGCCCTCAGGACTCCTGCCGCGTGCGTTACATTTGTCCACGAGGCGCTCGGTGCACTGTACGGCGGCTTACGCCTGGGGGCGCTTCCTACCGCTCCGGCATGATGAGGGCCAGCGCGATGTACACGATGAGCCCTGGGAAGCCCGCAGAAAACAAGCTGATGACCACGTACAGCACGCGCACAATGGTGGGGTCGACGTCGAGGTACTCGCCAATTCCGCCGCATACGCCGGCGATCATCCGATTCGTCGTGGATTTGGTTAGCTTCTGGGAGGCCATAGGGCAAAGGAGCAGGTTTAGGAGTCGCGGATGATGGAGATCACTTCGTCGGAGGACAGATCGTCCGGCTTGTCCAGAATCAGCGCCAGTGCAATGTAAAGCAGAATGAAGGTGCCGGAGGAGAAGATAGTACCGGCGACAAACACGATGCGCACAAGCGTAGGATCGATGTTGAAGTACTCAGCCAGCCCCCCGCACACGCCGGAGATTTTTTTGTTGAAACGCGACTTGGTGAGGCGTGAACGTTTCTTTTTGTCACGGTCGCGCAGGCGATCCTTCAGCGCTTCGCGAAGGGAAGCTTCGTCTTCGGGCGTGACGTCAGGCGCGGTTTTCGTCTGAAGGGTTTTATCTTTTGTGCGGTTTGGACTCCACGACAGGACGCCGAAGCCCACCAGGATGATGAGGATCCCGGCGATAAACGGCAGCATGTTGGCGAGCATGGTAAGGTCCACACCTTGCAATAAGTCCAACTGCTGAAACAGGTAGGCCATACCCACGCCGATGAGGGCCAGCCCGGCCAGGTTAGGCAGGTTGAGAAGGCTGTTGCTCTCCTCAGCATCGGGCTCGAACAGGATGGACTCCAACTCGTCTTGCGAGAGGCGGTCCAGGTCAACGGAAGAGATGTCATCCACCTGCAGGGATTGCTGCAGGGGTTCCTGCTCGGCTGTGCGCTGCTTTTGTCGTGAGCTCATAGATCCTCTCCTGTGGTTAGTGCAGAGCGTCTACGATACGGTCTGTTTATTTGTTACGCAGGCGCGCTTCAATTGATGACCCGCAGATCGTTGGCGGCCTGTGGCGCACGCGGGGTACCGTGCTGCGTCACCAGCACGTCTACAGGTGCGTCGTGCGCTTCGGCAGGTACGCGCGAGACAAGGGTGTTGGCGTAGAGCAAGCAGACGCTGCAGGCCGGCGAGGCGTGCAGGAGTTCATCGTAGTAGCCCATCCCAAAGCCCACGCGATAGCCGCGCCGGTCGGCACCCAGCGCGGGGGCGATGATGACATCCAGGTCAGCTGGCGTGACTTCGGCCCCGGCCAAGGGCTCCCATACGCGCCACCGGTTGGGATGGAGAGCCGCTCGCCCATCCAGCATGCGATGCACCATGCGGGGAGCGCTGGTGCGCGTAGTATCGAACCGGCGCACGACGGGCAGCACCACCTGCACGCCGCGATCGAGGAGAGCGCGGATGAGTGGGCGCGTATCCACCTCCCCCTGATCCAGCAACGGCCAGTAGCAGTGCACGGTACCGGCGGCAGCCACCACAGGAAGTGCCAAGGCGTGCGCAACGATGGCTTTACTATACTGCGCCTGTGCGGCACGGGTCAACTTCGCGCGAACGTCACGAAACCGCTGCCGCAACGCCGCTTTTGTTGCGTCTTCCGCCATCGTAGTTTGCACGAGCTATCTAAAGGTGGCTCTAATACGCAATGCTACACACGGCGTACGAAACGCTGGGTTTTGGCCCCCGGTTTTCTCTGCCGGTTGTTGTCCTCTCCACCAACTGAATCGTGACGTCCTCATGAGTGCATCTATGCCTTCTTCTGATAGCGGTGACGCGAACCGCCTGGACGCGTTCGACGCATACCGCGAGCGCATGAACGAGCGCATCCTGCAGCAGGGCGCGCACCGGGGCATCAAGCGCTTCTTCAACCTCGATACCACCGCGTATCACGATGGGGCGCTGCCGGGGGAGACCAAGGAACTGCTCGGACTTGTAGCATCGATGGTGCTGCGCTGCAACGACTGCATCGACTACCACCTGCTGCAGTGCATCGAGGCAGGGTACACGGACGCGGAGTTGGAGGACGCCATGAACGTAGCCCTGGTGGTGGGCGGATCGATTGTAATCCCGCACCTGCGCCACGCCGTCGAGACCCTGGACCTGGCTCGTGCCCGTGAAGAATCCACGGAATAGCCACGGGCGTCCCGCACCTGCAGGATCAACCATGCCTCCCTATCGTGCTTATGCATTGCTATTTTACCGGCAATCTTGCACGGGATGCCGCATGCCGTTGACATGCGAAGCCGCCCTGATGTCGCCACACTGCTCATCCGCGTACAAACGCTATGTTTGAAAGCTTATCTGACAAGATCGAAGGCGCGATCAAGAACGTCACCGGTCAGGGACGGATCAACGAGCTGAACATTGCGGCGACGATGCGGGAGATACGCCGGGCGCTGCTGGATGCCGATGTGAACTACCAGGTAGCCCGCGACTTCACCGATCAGGTGAAGGAAAAAGCCACCGGCGATGAAGTACTGAACTCCGTAACGCCGGGGCAGCAACTCGTTAAGATTGTACATGACGAGCTCACTGAGCTGCTCGGGGGCGAGCATGTCAGCATCAACGAGCCGGACTTTCCGCCGACCATTATTCTTGTGGCTGGCTTGCAAGGCTCTGGTAAGACCACCTTCTGTGCCAAGCTCGCCCGGCATTTCCGCCGGAAAGGCCGCGCCCCCTTGCTGGCGGCCGCCGACGTGTACCGTCCGGCTGCCGTGAACCAGTTGGAAAAGCTCGCCAGCGAAATCGATGTGCCGGTGTACGCCCGCATGGAAGACGGCAAGCCGCTGCAAGATGCAGTTCGCGTAGCTAAAGAGGCGGTGGAAGAGGCGCGCACCAAAGCCCGGGACGTGGTGATCATCGACACGGCCGGTCGTATGCACGTAGACGAGCGGATGATGCAGGAAGTCACCGACATCCGCGACACGGTGGAGCCCCACGAGATCCTCTTCGTCGTCGATAGCATGACGGGGCAGGATGCCGTAAACACGGCGAAGGAGTTCAACGAGCAGCTGAACTTCGATGGCGTCGTCCTAACAAAGCTCGACGGCGACACCCGCGGCGGCGCTGCCCTCTCCATTCGCTCCGTCGTCAACAAGCCGATCAAGTTTGCCTCTACCGGCGAGACGCTTGACGCGCTCACCGAGTTTTATCCCGACCGCATGTCGCAGCGTATCCTCGGGATGGGCGACATCGTCACGTTTGTGGAGAAAGCCCAGGAGGAGTTCGACGAGAAGAAAGCCGAGAAGCTGCGGCAGAAGATGCAGTCGGACGACTTCAACTTCGAGGACTTTTATCAGCAGCTGCAGCGCATCAAGAAGATGGGCTCGATGAAAGAGCTGCTGGGCATGATTCCTGGCGTCGGCAAAAAGGTGCGGAATCTTGACCTGGACGACGACGCCTTTAAGCACATCGAGGCCATGATTCTTTCCATGACCATCGAAGAGCGGCTAACCCCCTCCGTCATCGACGGCAGCCGCCGCCGGCGCATCGCCAAGGGCAGCGGCGCCCGTGTCCGCGATGTGAACCAGCTGCTGAAGCAATTTAAGGAGATGAAGAAAATGATGAAGTCGATGTCCAAGCTTATGGGCAAGGGGCGCAAGATGGACATCCAGCAAATGCTCAACAATATGGATGTGGGCAAGATGGGCGGTGGCCCCAAGCCGCCGTTTTGAACCGGAAAGCCCGCATCATTCGATTTGACACCCATTAACAGACCACGAATCACGTGTCCGTACGACTGAGATTGCGACGCATGGGCCGCCGGAAGGTACCCGTTTTTGCGATTGTAGCCGCCGATAAGCGCCGCGCGCGCGACGGCCGTTACATTGAAGATGTAGGGCGGTACTACCCGCTGCATGAGCCCGCTGAGGTGAAGCTCAAGGAAGACCGGGTGCTGTACTGGTTGGAGCAGGGCGCACAGCCCAGCGACACCGTGCGCAGCATCCTGAGCAAGCGCGGGCTGATGCTGACGCTGCACATGCGCCGGAAGGGATATTCCGAGCCGCAGATTGAGGAGGCCGTGACCGAGCACCGGGAGCGCCACGAAGAGCTTGAGGCGTCTTCTACCGCCCTTACCGATGCGGAGCGCCGGAAGCAAGCCCTGGAGGCTGAGCGTGAGCGTGTAGCCAAGCTGGAGGCCGAGGAAGCCGAGCGTAAGCGCAAGGAAGAGGAGGAGCGCAAGCGCAAGGCCGCGGAAGCCAAAAAGAAGGCGGAGGAAGAGGCCAAGGCGAAAGCAAAAGCCGAAGCCGAAGCGAAAGCTGAGGCCGAAGCTGCTGAAGAAGCGGAAGCCGCTACCGAATCGGATGCCGAAGATGC
>CAYFRR010000007.1:32801-38774 GCA_964345505.1 uncultured Rhodothermales bacterium | reverse complement strand
GTAGCGGCAGGTGGGGGTTTGCTCGAAGCCGCTGGGGCTGCACTGGATGAGGTCGGCGTGGATCAGCTTGCGCAGGTCGTGAAAGACCACAAAGACCTCCAACTGCAACTGCTCGGAGAGGTCCACAAGGTCATCTACCGAAAAGGCTGGAGGCAGGTGAGCCAGTACGTGCCAGAGCGACGACGGGACCGACGCGGCGACGGCATAGGCCTGGCGTCCCCGCTGTGCGGTATAGCTGCCGCGTGCGGGAGCAGGTGAGGGAGCGTCCGTAGGGGCAGAGGTGATGGTCACAAACGATTCGGGCACAGGCGCCATGGCGAGAACGGAATGAGCGGTTGATAACCAAAACATAACCATGCCCCGGGCCTGGGGGCGTTAGTTTCTGGCGCACCTGAAGTCCTATCTTCCGCGCAAGGCGCTCCGTACAGAGGGGCGCGGCGTAGCTACGGAAGCGGCTCCCGCTACTGCAACGAGACGTCTGTTGTTAAGGGATCTCCGCGTGCGCCGATAAGGGCTTTAACGTCCGTCGTCTCCTGTCACCCGCTTTGCCGATCTATGGATTTGCTTCACTACCACCGCCAACTGGGCCTCGACGAGGACCTGCCCCCAGAGCTGCGTAAATACGTTGAGAAGCTCTATTTGGAAGGGTGGGAGGCGTACATCGATGCCCGCTGCCCATTCGGGAAGCATGACATCGGTATGCTCATGTGGTTTGAGTTTGCACAGCGCACGACGTTAAATTAAGCATGTTACAAGTGATACGGCACGCGGTATTTCAGGTGGGTGCGCCGCCCACATACCTGCTCGTATGTCCGCTGATACCCTTCGCCGCTGCGTGGGATGGGTGGGGAGCGATGGGTGTTTTGGATGAGGAGAAATGAATTAATTCCCCCTCATCTTTTGGATCCCCGCACAACATTGCGTATGCTATGTTGCTCGATCAACGGGAAGGGCGTCCGTTTTGAATGCCTGTACGAGTACGTGAACCGGGTGCTCTCCACCATTCGGCTCGGCGCCATTCGTCCCATCGCTGGCCCGGTGACGGTCCCCCGCTATCTTCTGAATGCGTCTTGAATGCCGCTATGGCCTCCCCTTCACACGGACCTGTGGCCGAACACACCCCAGTGCCCCACGGCCCGTTGCCCCCAACGGCGCTGGCGCACCTCCAAGATCCGGTGGTGATGGTGGATCGCAAGGGACGGCTTGCGTACCTCAATGCGGCAGCGGAGGCGTTCTTCGAGATGTCGCCAGATGATGCCATAGGCTGTCCCCTGTCCGTACTTGGGGCATTTCCAGAGGCCCAGCCCGGGCTCCTGATGACCGTCACGCGGGCACTCAAAGCGGAAGGGGAATGGCGGCGGGAGGGGCGCCTGCGGCTTGCCAATGGGCAAATGCGTGAAGTAGCAATCACCGTCTCGCCCATACAGCACGAGACAGGCCTTACCGGCGTGCTTGCGATCATCAACGACCGCACCGAGCCGCATCAGCATGAAGCGCGCATGGCACATCGCCTGCGCGTCGAACAGGCCCTCACGGAGGTGTCCCGCATGCTGGTAGCGCCTCGGGAGGTTGACTTCGAAAAGCTGCTGGGCGTGATCGGCGAGGCGGTGGGGGCCCGTAGCGTGTACCTCGTCACCATCCCTACGGAAGAGCAGCCCTTTCGTGATGAGCAGCTGGGCGAATCCACGGCACAACAAGTCGGGATGGGCTTGACCGTCTGGTTGGCGGAAGGGCATGCGGGCGACAGGGAATTGGGACCGGAAGAGGCCCTGCCGCAAAACCTCTACGAGTTGTTGGATAGCAACGTCGTGGCGGCGGCCGGCAGTCCAACCTCACCGTCGGCGTTTGCCGTACCGGTGCTTTCGTCGGAAGACTTGCTGTATGGCTATCTCGGGATCGAACATCCCCAAACCTCCGAGAAGGCAGGTGCCGGCGCCGAGCTGCTGCCCACCGCCTGGCAGGAGGAGGACGTGCGGGTCTTGCAGGTGCTGGGCGACTTGCTTGCCACCTACTTTGAGCGCAACCATGCCATGCAGGCGCTACGCGAGAGTGAGGAGCGCTGGCGCCGGCTCGTAGAAAGCCATCCGGATCCGATCGTTATCACGCAGCAGGACCGCATCGTGTACATCAACCGGACGGGCGTGGAGGTGCTGGGCGCGCCGGAGCACCGGAAGGTGGAGGGGCGTTCGCTGCTGGACTTCGTCTCGGCCGAGCTCCACGAGCAGCTTTCCGAGCGCCTCACCCGCGTCATGGAAGGGGAGACGCCGCCCTCGCTCCAACACGAACTCATCCGGCTGGATGGGCAAGAGCGCATTGTGGAATCGTATGCGGTGCCGATCTTGCACAAGGGGCAGACGGCGGTGCAGACCGTGCTGCGCGACATCACCGAGCGCGTCAAAACGGAGCAGCGCTACCGTACCTTCGTCGAGACCATCTCCGAGGGCATCTGGCATGCCGACCTGGACCGCCCAGTCGCCAGCGCCACGCGGCCCGGGCTGCAGGTGGCGCACATCCGCGACCACGCGCGCCTCGTGGACTGCAACAAGGTCATGGTAGGCTTTGCCGAGGCCGCCGGTCTGAAGAACTTAGAAGGGCGCCCGATGAAACACTTTCTTTCGGATGACGGGATCCTGCGAGAGTTTGTGGAGGACGGCTACCGGCTCCGCAACCGCGAGTATGCGGTGCGGCTCCCCGAGGGAGGCAAGCGGTACTTCGTGTTGAATGCCGTTGGTACCGCCGAGCGGGGCGTGCTCGTCCGTATCTGGGGCAGCGTCGTCGATGTGACGGAGCGCGTACGGCTGGAGCGCCGCATGCTCTCCGCCCTGGAAGAGCAGCAGCAGCGCATCGGGCGAGACCTGCACGACGGCGTGGGGCAGCTCATGACGGGTGTCCGTATGCTCAGTCAGAACCTGGCCAACACCGGCTTCGAGCCCGACGACCCGCGCAAGAAACAGGCGACCCGTATTGCCGATTTTGCGGAAGAGGCGTCGCAGCATGTGAGCGAAATCTACCGCGGGCTAACGCCCGTACAGCTGCATCAGGAAGGGCTGCTGGCCGCGCTCGATGAGCTGGCCCACACGACAGACGGCCTGCCGGAGGTGACCTGCACGTTCGACCATGATGGGGGGATCGACGTCACAGATCACGACGCCACGCTGCATTTGTATCGTATTGCACAGGAAGCGACTAATAATGCACTCAAACATGCCGATGCTACGCATATACGCATTACCTTCACCCACCGTGACAAGCGCATTCTCCTACAAGTGCAAGACAATGGCACCGGATTTGATGTAAATGCCAAACGGAGTCGCTCCTCCATTGGGTTGGATAGCATGGTTTACCGTGCCCACACCGTCCAGGCCGATCTGACGATCGACTCGTCGCCAGGCGAAGGCACTACCGTACAGTGCCGCGTGCCCTTCTCGGTGGTTGCACCTACCGATGCGTCCTCTGCCCGGTCCTGAGCCTTACTTTTCCCATTTTGTCGCAGAACCCTCATGTCTACCTCCAAGCAGTCCTCCAGCCGCACGCGCGTCGTCATCATTGATGACCACCCCGCCATTCGTGTCGCGCTCTCCAACGTCATCGAAGCCGCCCTGGACCTCCATCTCGTGGGGCAAGCCAGTTCGGCGGATGCCGGCTTCCGGCTCATTGAAAAAGAGAAGCCGGACGTGGCCATTGTGGATGTGTCGTTGGAAGATGCCCATGGGCTCGACCTCGTGCAGAACGTCACATCCCTCTACGAAGACGTAAAGGTGCTTGTGTTCTCCATGTACAACGAGAGCGTGTATGCCGAGCGGGCCCTGCAAGCCGGCGCGAAAGGCTACCTCATGAAAGGGGAATCACCGGAGCGGGTGGTGGAAGGCATCCGCGCCATCATGAATGGGGAAGTCTTCTTGAGCCGCAAGATGGTTTCTCAGATCATCATGGGTAGCACCGGCACGAAGGACAAGGCCAGCGGCCCGGGCTTTCCTATCAACGACCTGACCGACCGGGAAATCACGGTCTTCCAGATGCTGGGCGAAGGCTACAGCATCGAGGAAATCACGGAGCGGTTGTCCCTCAACCGGAAAACGGTGGAGACCTACCGGCGCCGGGCCAAAGAAAAGCTGGGGCTGGACTCGGTGGCCGAACTGCTGCAATACGCCATTCAGTGGACCCACGCGCAGCCGGCACCAGGCCAGGAGAAAGCAGCAGCCTCGCAGAACGAGAGCTGACGATGGCCTCCTGGGGGGCGCAATTACGCCATGTAGGGTGGAATTGGTGTACACAATAGCGTATACTGTATTGTTAAGATCTCAGTAACCGCCACCAGACGTGCACCTCACCGCCTCTCCACCCAATGCTTCGGCAGACCCATGAAGAACTCGAATAGCTCGTCTGACCGTACCCGCGTCGTCATCATCGATGATCATCCTGCCATTCGCGAGGCCCTTGGCAACATCATCGACTCCAAGATGGACCTCGACCTCGTGGGGCAAGCGCCTTCGGCCGATGAAGGCTTTCGCCTGATTGATCGTGAGCGACCGGACGTGGCCATTGTGGATGTGTCGCTGGAGGATGCTCACGGACTCGACCTTGTGCAGAACATTCGGGCGCAGTATAGCGAGGTCAATGTGATCGTGTTCTCGATGTACGACGAGAGCGTGTATGCCGAGCGGGCCATCCGGGCCGGCGCCAGTGGGTACCTCATGAAGAGCGAACCGACGCAGCGCGTGATCGACGCGGTGCGCGGGGTGATGGATGGCGAAGTCTTCCTGAGCCGCCGCATGGCCTCCCGCATCCTGAGCAAAGTCGCCCGCCCCGGGCGCGCCGCGAGCCCCGGCTTCGCTATCGACGACCTGACCGACCGAGAGATGGCCGTCTTCCAAATGCTGGGGCAAGGCTACAGCATTGAGGAAATCACCGACCGCCTCAGCCTCAGCCGCAAAACCATCGAGACCTACCGGCGCCGCGCGAAAGAAAAACTGGGCCTCGACACCGTAGCCGAACTGCTCCAGTACGCCATCCAGTGGACGCATGGACAGGGCGGAGGTGTAGAGTCGCCCACGGCCGCCTCCAAGTGACGCTTCCCGTTACGGCGGAAGGCATCGCAGTACACTCTTCGTTGCACGCCTGATACCGTGCGCCGGACGTGTGGAGGTACCCCCATTACCCTAAGTGAACGGAACGACTCCCGAGCTTTTAACGATTGCTCCGTTGTATTTCCATCGAAGCCTCCTGGTGTTCACCGGGGGGCTTTTTTATGGAGATGAATCGCGTAAGTGGCGTGTACCGCCGCGGGGCTCACTCGGCAAACTCCCACTCAAAATACAGATCCCCCAAGGGGTTGGCCGGATACCGCACGTGCAGTTGGAGGTCGTCGGTGTCCAGAATGTCGGCATCATCCACTATGCGCTTAAAATAAAGGTCGTTTACGCGGTAGAGCATGACGGGGCTGGAGGAGGTCTGCTGGTACGTTTCAATACCGCCTGAGCGGGTGCGGGTGGGCCGGTACCGTTCGCCATTGGCGGTACGCAGCTGGATGTTTACCCGAGGCGGCCGCAGGTCGGTGCTAAAGGCGGCTTCTGGCGCGCGCCGGTTCACAAACATGTGGACGCGAATCCGCACGAGCCGCCCGTATTGCAGCAGCTCCTGCGTGCGCAAGCGCCCGGCAAGGTCATCGGACAGGTCGGCGATCCCGATCTCGTGAACCAGCTCGGCCTCAACCAGCTCCCGGCTCCAGAGGGTGGCGAACGTCGTGTGCACATCCGATTCGAAGGAGCGGTCAACAAACGGTGTCCGGTAGCGCGCCGACCAGCCCATCTGCTGCTGAAAGTACGAGCCGCGGTCGGCGCGCACCGTATCAGGATGGGGGACCGACACCGGACTGGCAGGGATGCGCTGCGCGACTAACGTGGAGGGCGTGACGCGGTCGGTGCTCCCGCTGCGGAGGAACGTGCAGGACGTGAAGAAAAGCAGCACGGCTGC
>CAYFRR010000007.1:0-32701 GCA_964345505.1 uncultured Rhodothermales bacterium | reverse complement strand
CAGGAAAAGCGGATAGGAGCACCTTGTCATACGCCACGAGCATGAAAGGGTGCACTAACTAAGAGCGTGCGATAGGATCAGTGTGTGTTACAGTAGTATTATGCGGTTTCTATGAATATGAGGTTCATATATTGTTTGCAACGCTACACGCCGACATATTAAGGCGGTTTATAGGGGCAAATGATGCCCTTGTGCTGTCCTTGCTGTTCACCCACCCTTTCACAAGCTTGGAGCGATCATGAGATTTATTGCTACCATTGCGTGTATGCTGCTTGCCTTCCTCACCGCGGGCCATGCCTTTGGGCAAGAGGGTACCATCACAGGTACCGTCATCGATGAAGAGACAAGCGAGCCTTTACCTGGAGCCACCATAACGGCGGTTGGCACCGACCAGGGAACGGCTACTGATATTGACGGTGCGTACTCCTTCCAGCTAACCCCCGGCACCTACACCCTGCGGGCCACCTTCGTCGGCTACGAGCCCGCCGAACAGGAGATCACCGTAGGCGCAGGAGCAGAAGTGCAGGTAGACTTTGCGCTTGCTGAGGACTTCAGCCTGCTCGACGAGGTGGTAGTTACCGGCGTCTCCGTAGGACGACCGACGCAAAAGATCGGCTTCCAGATATCGAAAGTAGGGGCAGAGGAGTTGCAGGAGGTACCGGGTACGGACCCCGCCAACGCGCTGCGTGCAAAGGTGCCTGGGGCCCGCATCGTGCAGGCCTCCGGACAGCCGGGTACAGCGCCCTCTATTCGCCTGCGCGGTACCACTACACTGTCGGGCAGTCAGGAGCCGCTCATTGTGGTCGATGGCGCCATCACCAGCGGTGGGCTCTCCAGCATCGACACGCAGTCGATCGAGTCTATTGAGATCATCAAGGGTGCGGCGGCCGCCTCATTGTACGGCTCACTTGCCGGCAATGGCGTCATCCAGATTATCACCAAGCGGGGTGCTGATGCGATGGGGACGACCCGCATCACCGTACGCAATGAAGCGGGCTTCTCGCAACTGGCCAACACGATTTCGCTGGCAGGCACCCACAACCGGGCCGGCCGGGACGAAGATGGTAACGTGGTCAACACGAATTTCCGCCAGTCTTGCGACACGCCGCCCTGTCCGCTTAATCCGGTAGCTCCGGACGCCATTTTCCAAAATTCATTTTCTGAAGACTTCGATCAGCAGGATGTGCTGTTTGAAGGACAGGGCTTCTTCACCAATTACGTATCGGTAGCCTCGCGTCAGCAAAATCTGAACTACCTGGTTTCGTTTGAGAATACGTTCAACGGAGGTGTCGTATCGGGTCTTGAGGCCTACGAGCGCCGGAACGTGCGGCTCAATGTGGATAACGAGGTGTCTGACCGGTTCGACGTGTCGGCGTCGCTACTCTTTAGCGATTCGGACGGGGTAAACGCACTGGAGCAAGGGCAGGGCGCCAACAACGTGTTCTACGGCGCGCTGCTGTCCTTTCCGGACCTCGACCTGCGTGCCGATCCCCCGGAGGGTGTGGACGCTCCGTTTAACCCGTTCGTCACAGCCGGTAACGCGGCGAACCCGCTGTACCGAGCGGCGGTGATCAACCGGACCAACCAGGGCGACCGCATCTTTGGTAACTTCCGCGCTGACTTCGAGGCCACCGACTGGCTTACGCTGGATGCGCAGTTCTCCTATGACGAGAACGAAAGCTCTTTTGTACAGCTTACACCGAAAGGCACTTTTCCTTCGGACCCCACCGCGTCTGTCTCACAGGGCTCGCTGTTCGAGTCAGCGAGTCGTGAACGGGTTGCCGTAGCGCGTGCCCGCGCACTGCTCTCGCAAGAGTTTGGCGAGCTGGACGTAAGCCTTGTCGGCTCCTACACGTACGAGGACCGGCTCATTGAAAGCGAAAGCCTCTTCGGGTCGGAATTCCTTGCCCGGGACGTGCCACGCTTCCCCAACACCGTGCGCGACAATCTAAACACGGGGCAATTCGAAGGCGTGATCCGCTCCGAGGATATTGTGGGTAACCTTGTGCTGGACTACAAGGACCGCTACATCTTCGACGGTGTCGTGCGGCAGGAGCGCGTGTCGCTCTTTGGGCCGGACGCCCGGGATAAGACGTACTTTCGCCTGGCAGGTACGTATCGCCTGTCGGAAGATTTCGAGCTTCCCAATATTGATGAGTTCAAGTTCCGCGCCTCATATGGCACCTCGGGCTCCCGCCCGCCGTTTGTGGCGCAGTACGAAACGTTCACGGTAACGACGACGGGTATCACGAAGAACGTGCTTGGAAACCGCAACATCGCGCCGGCTGACGTGCGCGAATTTGAGGCGGGCATCGACGTCAACTTCCTGAGTCGTTTTTACTTTGAGGGCACTTACGCTGAGGCGGATGCCAGCGATCAGGTCTTGCTGGTGCCCCTCTCGGCGGCAGCTGGTTTCAACAGCCAGTACCAAAACGCTGCTACGATCAACACATCTACTTGGGAGTTTGGCGCTGGCGGGTTGCTCTATGAAGACGACGACTGGAGTCTGGATTTTGGGGTTGTCTTTGATCGTACCCGACAGACCGTGACGCAGCTCAACCGCCCCTCGTTTGATCTCAACATCGGCGGGGCCTTTAACATCTTCCGCGTGGAAGAGGGGGTAGAGCTGGGTAGCATGTTCGGCAACGAGCTGGCGACGTCTATCGACGACCTGCTGTTTGTCGATGGCTGCTTGGTGGGCGAAGCCGGCTGCCTCGGTCCGAATGATCTGACGATCAACTCGGATGGCTACGTCATCGCAGCGGGTACCGAGTTCACGGGTGATGAAGAGCCGTTTTACATCCGCGACGAGTCAGGTGCGAAGATCAGCACGCAGATTGGTGATGCGAACCCAAGCTTCAACATGGGCATCAACACCACGCTGCGGTACAAGAACTGGAGCCTGTTTACAACGGTCGACATTGAGCAAGGGGCTGACGTGTACAACTACACGCGGCAACTGCTCTACTTCAACGATCGCCACGGTGATCTGGACCAGTCCGGTCAACCGGAAGGCCAGCGTCGTCCGGCGACCTACTACCAGGGGCCGCTCTACAACCAGGCGTCGCCGTCCTCACACTTTGTAGAGGATGCCTCCTTCCTCAAGATCCGCGAGATCGCCCTAACCTACCGGTTTACCAATGAACTACTGAACCGGTGGGGCATCGGCCAGGCCATTCATGATGCACGCTTCTCTGTACTTGGCCGCAACCTCTTCACGTTCACCGACTACAGCGGATTCGATCCGGAAGTGTCCACAACCGGGGCCTCGCAGCCTGTCAACTACAAGTTTGACGAGTTTGCCTACCCCAACTTCCGCACGTTCTCTGCCTCTTTGGAGCTTCGGTTTTAGACCGAACCACCTACCCGGTCCGCCCTGGCCCGACGCCAGGGCGGGATCGGCGCGGCGGCTGCCTCTCGCGGGTATCCACGCGCTCCAACGATCAGCCGATGCTTCTACCTTACCTTACGACTACTTATGTTTACGCGCTATAGCTTAACCCTTGCAACCTTGCTCGGTGCGGTGCTCCTCATAGCAGGCTGCGCCGACCTGGACGTCGAAAACCTCAACGCGCCGGACGCTGAACGGGCGATTACCGACGCCAGCGATTTGCAGTCCGTCCTGGCCGGGGGCTACACGAGCTGGTGGAACGGCAGCTACTCCAACACCCCATTTGCTGTACCCCAGCCGCACCTTGATGGCTGGGGCGATGCACAGACGACCACCAATGCGTTCCGTGGGTTCTGGAACGTGGCCGTAGATGAACCCCGGTCAGAGTTTCCCAACACCCTTTCGTTTGGTGATCTCTCTATTGTTGCCAGCTCGTGGTCTAACCTGAACTCGGCGATCTCATCCGCCAACGACGTGATCTTTCAGATCGATTTTAACGATTTTGAGGTCATCGTGGATGGTACAGACGAGACGCAAGAGTCGTTAGCCGCCGCTTATTTCCTGCGCGGGCTGGCGTATGGACACCTCGCTAACTACTACAACCAGGCGTTTATTGTAGGTGCTGACTTTGGAGAGGCAGAAATTGATGCCCTTGAGTTTAGCGATTATCAGGCCGTGCTCGCACAGGCCCGCGCGGACATCGGCCAAGCCCGTGACATCGCTGAGGTGAACGCCTTCACCATGGAGAATTACCTGCCCTTCTCAGTGGCTGTGACCAGCGAACGGCTTGTGGAAATGGCCAACTCGTTCGAAGCGCGCTTCATTGTCAGCAACCCTCGAACGCCAGCCGAGAACGACGCCATTAATTGGAACGAGATCCGCACGCTGGCCGCCAATGGCATTCAGGAGAGCATCGTCATGGAGCTGGACGGGACAGACTTCTTTAACAACTACCAGTACGTCAGCGGGCTCTACTGGTACTGGCGAGTGGACAATCGCATCATTAACATGATGGATGATAGTTACCCGATCAAGTACCCGGCCGGTAGTGCAGGAAATGCCCTGGCTCCGGCTCAGTCAGACGACCAGCGCCTCTGCCCCGGGACCACGGAAGGGTTGACGTTCTTCGAGGGTGATGGATTGGAAGAAGCGCGCGAGTTGGGTTGCTACTTTGCATATGAGACCAACCAGGCGTTCTTCCGAGAAGAGCGTGGACCGACACTTCAGAGCAATTATTTCTACGCTCGTGATTTCGTTGACCAGCAGTGGAACGAGCCGCCGTTTGCAGCGGGTCCGGGCCCCATCTTTCTGCTCGAAGAGAATCGTCTGATGGAAGCGGAGGCCGCAGCGCGTACCGACGATGTGCCAGCAGCTGTTACGCTGGTCAACGACGGCTCTCGCGTCAACATCGGTGGACTCGATCCCCTGGCGGCTGGCACGTCGCAGGAGGACGTGTTGACGGCCATCTTCTATGAGCGCGACATCGAGCTGTACCGCACCGGCATGGGGCTGCCGTTTTACGACCTGCGCCGCCGCGGTCAGCTGCAGGCTGGCACGCCGCTGCACCTGCCGGTGCCGGCGACGGAGTTGCAGACCCTTGGTGAGGCCCTATACACCTTTGGTGGTGTGGGCAGTGCGGGCCAACCCGGCACCGCCTCGGGCGATAATGCCTGGTGCGACCAGGGCGACCTGAGTTGCGACGGGCCGTTCACGGCGCCGTTGAACAGTGGTCTGGTATTGCAGGAGGCTGAGCGCCTCGGACCTAACCCGAGCCGCACCAGCACCATGCCGATCCGCTAACCTTACTCTTCTCACGGGGGCGCTGCGGCGCCCCATAGCGTCACAGAAAAGCCGGAGTGGGCCGTTAAGGGCCTGCTCCGGCTTTTTGTCATAGAGACGGGTAAGCGCGTCGCTCAGCGGCTTAGCTCACACGGGTCAGGGCTTCCCAGAACTGTGGAAACGACACCTCGGCGTGCTCGGCGCCCGTGATGGTGGTCGCGCCGTCAGCCACGAGAGCAGCCACAGCCGATGCCATCGCGATGCGATGGTCGCCGAAGCTGTCGATGGTGGCCCCAGCGAGCGCCTGTGGGCCGTCGATGGCCAACCCGTCATCGAAGGTGTCCACGGCCGCGCCGAGCGCACGCAGATTCGTAGCGATGGCAGCGATGCGGTCGGTTTCTTTCACCCGGAGCTCGGCGGCGTCGCGGATGGTGGTGCGGCCGCTGGCCTGCGTCGCGGCCACCGCCAGCACGGGGATCTCGTCGATTAGGTTGGGGATGAGGGCGCCGTCAATGGTTACGCCGTGGAGGGGCGCCGACTGTACGCTCAGGGTGGCCAGCGGCTCGAAGCTGTGCTCCCGCTCGTCGCTGATGTCGATGGCTGCGCCCATGGTGCGGAGCACGTTCACCACGCCAGCCCGCGACGGGTTGAGTCCCACGCTGCGCATCTCCAGGGCGCTACCGGGCACAATGCTGCCCGCGACCAGGAAGAACGCCGCCGCCGAAATGTCGCGCGGCACCGCCCAGGTGCCGGTGGCCACGGTCTGCCCTTCGCGCACGGACAGATGTCGCGCCCCGCCGATCTCCACCACGTCCATGCCCAACATACGCTCGGTGTGGTCGCGGGAGGGCGTGGGTTCGATCACGGTAGTCTCGCCCGCCGCGTGCAGCCCGGCCAGCAGCACGCATGACTTCACCTGGGCTGAGGCGACGGGCAGGGTGTAGGTGATGCCCTGCAGGTCAGCGCCGCCCGTAATCCGAATAGGCGCGCACCCATCGTCCAGGGTGATCTGGGCGCCCATCTCGCGGAGCGGCGCCGCGATGCGCTCCATGGGCCGGCCCTGGAGCGACGCGTCGCCGGTAAGTACGCTGTCGAACGGCTGCCCCGCCAGTATCCCGGTAAGCAAGCGCATCGTGGTCCCCGAGTTGCCGCAGTCCAGGGGCTCCTCCGGCGGCATGAAGCCAAAGCGCCCGACGCCCTCGACGTAGAGCACACCGTCTTCTTCCTCAATCTCGACCCCCAGCTGACGCAGACAGGCCAGCGTGGACTGCGGGTCGGCCGCGTCGGGGTAATTGACAATCTGCGACGGGCCATCGGCCAGGGCAGCAAAGAGGGCAGCGCGGTGGGCAATCGACTTGTCGGGCGGAAGCGCGACACGGCCCATCAGGCCGCGCGACGGGTGAAGGACCTGATCCATGAGAGACGAGCAGGATAGCTGAAAAAGGTGGAGGAAGCAGTGGGTCTACCACACCGGAGTCTCCGATGAGGCCTGGGCCGGGAAGGCGGTCTTCATAGCTTTCAGCAACTCCTGTTTTTCGTCCCATGGCAGAAACGCGTAGCGGAAGCCGTTCAGCGTGATCTCGCGCAGGGCGTCTGCGCTCACACCACAGCGCGTATGTACCCGATACAGCTCCTCGGTGACGGAGGTGCGGCTGAAAAGACGGTTATCGGTGTTGACGGTCACGGGCACGCCCGCCTCCACAATCTTGCCGATCGGGTGCTGTGCGAAGCCATCCACGGCGCGGGTCTGTACATTGCTGGTGGGGCAGATCTCGAGAGGGATCTGGTGATCTATAAAATACTGCGTCAGCTCTGCGCTTTTCGGCAGCGTGATGCCATGGCCAATGCGGTGGGCGCCGCAATAAAAAAGCGCCTGCTGGATGGAGTCCGGCCCCCACGACTCGCCCGCGTGGATCGTCAGGTTCAGCAGGTTGTTGCGCGCGTAGTAAAACGCGTGCAGGTGGTGTTTGGGCGGGTTGCCGGCTTCGCCGCCCGCCAGGTCGAAGCCCGTCACGCCGCGGTCCTTGTAGGCCACGGCCAGCTCTGCCAGGCGCAGCGATGCGCTCTCAAACCGGTCCCGGAGTCCACAGATGATGATGCTGGTCCTGATGTCGAAGTCCTGCTCTGCCCGGCGCAGCCCCTCCAGCACGGCATCGTTTACCGCCTCCAGCGTAAGCCCTTCTTTGGCAGCTACGATGGGCGCGTACCGAACTTCCAGGTACCGCACGTTCTCCCGGGCGTTGTCCTCAGCCAGCTCGTAAGCAATACGGGAGAGGGCTTCGGCCGTTTGCATCAGCGGAATCGTGTACTGAAACCATTGCAAATAGGCTTCGAGCGTCTCCGAGTCATCCACCTGCCTCAAAATCTCCCGGAGCCCGTCTACGCTATCCGACGGTAGCACGTCCATCTTGCCCTGCGCCTTGGCCAGGTCCAACATGGTCTGGAGGCGGAGGGAGCCATCCAGGTGGCAGTGGAGCTCGGCCTTAGGCCAGGAGCGAATCGTATCGTGGGAGAGGGTCGATTCCATAGTGGAAGGGCCGTGCATGCGTGGGGACAGGATGCTGCGCAGCGCGCAGATGGTAGCCCGAGACAACACGCGACCCCCGGGTGCTGTTTCGCGGACGTCAGTTCAGGAAGGGAGCGTAGGAACCGCTCAACAGACGGCACGTTACGACTTCCCTACAGCATGGGTGTCCCTATGCCCGGTTGTAGCACCTGCGCCACGCGCGCTTTTCGTATCACCGATTCACGGTAGTTATGGGTATCCCTGGCGGGTTCGAACTGGTCATCATCTTCCTGGTCATCCTTTTGGTCTTTGGAGCGAAACGGATTCCCGAGATTGCCCGCGGCGTGGGCAAAGGGATCCGCGAGTTCAAAGACGCCACCAGCGAAATCAAACGCGAAATCGACGTGGAGGACAAGCGCGAGTCGATCCGTCCCCCACGTCAGGGACAGCCGCAGGCGCGGGAGTCGGCCCGCCCGCAGGAGGATCAGCCGCAAGAGCAGGATTCCAAAGCATCAGACGCAGCCGAGCAGCGCTAACGACACCGCGTCGTGGCCCGACGCTGTAGACCATACTGCAGCCTGGCCTGCAGCTTGGCCTGCGGCGTACCCGATTGCATCGTGATTTACCTGAGTTGAATTCCCCGTCGCTTACATGTCCTACTCCACATTTTCGGACGCCCAACGGGCGCTGAAAAACGACGAGACCAGCTGCGAAGCACTGGTCTCTTCTTTTTTGGACCGCATCCAGGAACGCAACGATGAACTGAACGCCTTTATTGAGCTGGATGAGGACGGTGCCCGCAACCACGCGCGCTACCTCGACAGCCAGCGGGCCCGGGGCCACGAGCGCCCTTTGGCTGGGCTGATTGTTGGCGTGAAGGACGTGCTCTGCATGCGCGGGCGGAAGGTCACCTGCGGCTCCAAGATGCTCTCGTCTTTCGAGTCGCTGATTGACGCCACCGCGCTAAAGCGGCTGCGGGACGCCGGGGCGATCTTCATCGGAAAAACCAACTGCGACGAGTTCGCGATGGGGTCGTCCAACGAGACCTCCCACGCCGGCCCGGTGCGCAACCCGGTCGACCCCACGCGGGTGCCGGGCGGCTCCTCCGGGGGATCGGCCGCTGCGGTAGCCGACGGCATGGCGCACGCCGCGCTGGGCACCGACACGGGCGGTTCGGTTCGGCAGCCGGCCGCCTTCTGTGGGGTCGTAGGGCTGAAGCCGACGTACGGTCGGGTGAGTCGGTACGGCCTTGTGGCGTACGCCTCCTCATTCGACACCATCGGCCCGATGGCCCACTCGGTGGAAGACGTGGCCCGCCTGCTCGAAGCCATGGCCGGCGCCGATCCCAACGACGCCACCAGCGCCGACGTCCCTGTGCCGTCTTATACGGACGCGCTCACCAATTCCGTGGAGGGCCTCCGCATCGGGCTCCCGAAGGAGTACTTTGCCGAAGGGCTGGATGACGAAATTCAGGAAATGGTCTACGCGAAGGTGCGCCGTCTGAAGGCGGCCGGCGCCACCGTGCAGGAGGTCTCGCTGCCCCATACCGACTACGGCATTGCAGCATATTACATCCTGACGACCGCCGAGGCCTCCAGTAACCTGGCCCGCTATGACGGCGTGCGCTACGGCCACCGGGCAGACGTGAAGGAAACCCGCGATGCCCTTCAAACCGAGCATCAGCAGCTCAAGAAGTCGCGGGATGCGGCGCGTGCCAACGGCAACACCGAACGGGCGGCCGCCCTGCAAGAAGCGCTCGATACGCAGGAGAGCCTCCTCGACCGCCTCTATGCGGAGACCCGGACGGAAGGATTTGGCGCGGAGGTCAAGCGCCGCATCATGCTGGGCACGTATGTGCTCTCCTCCGGTTACTACGATGCCTACTACGAGAAGGCGCAGCGCGTGCGAACGCTCATCCGCAATGACTTCGACCAGGCCTTTGAGGCGGTCGATGTGCTGATTACGCCCGCGACCCCAACCCCGGCCTTCGAGCTGGGCAGCAAGGTGGACGACCCGCTGGCCATGTACCTCAACGACGTCTACACGGTGACGGCCAACCTGGCCGGGGTGCCGGGCCTGGTGGTGCCCGCGGGCACCCACAGCAGCGGCCTTCCCGTCGGGATGCAGCTCCTGGGCCGGCATTTTGATGAGGCCACGCTGCTACAGGTCGGCGACGTTGCCATGAACCTTTCATAGGTTTTCCACCGCAAACGCCATTGCGAACCACGCTGAAACTCCTATCTTTGGTACAGTCGACGGTGCCCTACGGTACCGTACCGTTTTCTGCCCATCCTGCCTATTCCCCTTATGAGCATCCTGGTCAATTCTGATACCCGCCTTGTTGTGCAGGGCCTTACCGGCAGCGAGGGCTCCTTTCACGCCGAACAGATGATCGCCTACGGCACAGACGTCGTCGCGGGCGTGACGCCAGGGAAGGGAGGGCAAACGCACCTCGACCGGCCCGTCTTCAACACGGTGGAAGAGGCCGTGGTAGAGGAGGGCGCCAACGTGTCCATCATCTTCGTCCCGCCACCCTTTGCCGCCGACGCCATCATGGAAGCAGTGGATGCTGGCATTGAGGTGATCATCTGCATCACCGAAGGCATCCCGGTGCAGGATATGATCCCGGCCTACCACTACGTGCAGAAGAAGGGCGCCCACCTCATCGGGCCGAACTGTCCGGGCGTCATTACGCCCGGCGAGGCAAAGGTAGGCATCATGCCCGCCATGATCTTCTCCGAAGGCTCGATTGGCGTGATCTCGCGGTCCGGGACGCTCACGTACGAGGCTGTCGATCAGCTGACGCGCGCCGGCTTTGGGCAGAGCACGGCCGTGGGCATTGGCGGCGACCCGATCATTGGGACGCGCTTTATCGATGCGCTGGAGCTCTTTGAGGCCGACGACGATACCGACGCGGTAGTGCTGATTGGTGAGATCGGCGGCTCGGCAGAAGAGGAAGCGGCGGCCTACATCAAAGAGCACTTTTCGAAGCCTGTCTTTGCCTTCATTGCCGGGCAGACGGCCCCTCCCGGACGCCGCATGGGCCACGCCGGTGCCATCATCTCGGGCGGGAAAGGCACGGCCGCCGACAAGTTTGCCGCGCTTGAAGAGGCCGGAGCGATCATCGTGCGCAACCCGGCGCTCATCGGAGAGGCCGTGCAGCAACAGTTTAGCGCGGCGTAACGGTTCGCCGTTCCGACGCGAAGCAGCGCAGCAGCCACCGCAGTCCGGCGATCCCCCTCCGTCGGGCTGCGGTGTTCTTCTTTTTACGCACTCGATCCACCGGGAGACTCCCCATGCGCGTCACGAAAGCTGAGTTCATTACGGGCGCTACGCAGTGGGACCAGCTGCCGGTTGATGGGCGGCCTGAGGTGGCCTTCGTGGGGCGGTCCAACGTTGGCAAGAGCTCTCTGCTGAACCAGCTCACCAATACCCAGGGGCTCGCGCGCACCAGCGGCACCCCGGGCAAAACGCAGCAGTTCAACTACTTTTTGATCAACAACCAGCTGTACTTCGTGGATCTGCCCGGGTATGGCTACGCCAAGGTAGCCCGGAAGGAGCGCGAGCGGTGGGGGCGGTTCATCGGGCAGTTTTTGTTGGAGCGGCAACCGCTCCGCCTCGTCATCCACCTGGTCGACAGCCGCCACGAGCCCCAGGCCAAAGATGAGGACATCATGGACGCGATGCGGGGCAATCCGGTGCCGTATGTCATTGCGCAGACGAAGATCGACAAGCTGTCGTCGCACAACAAGCGGGTAAAGAGCCGCCGTACACTGGAGCAAGCGCTGGAGGCGCGGGCGATGGATGTGCCGATCGTCCAGACATCAGCTGAGACCGGGGAGGGCAAAAAGGAGCTGATGAAGTGGGTGGGGATGCTGGCCAGCTGATCCGTTTGCCCGAGACGCGGCACGTAAGCGCGGATACGGCCGATGCAGGGCTGGCTGAAACCTGTACCGCGGCGGATAATTCGACCGTGCTCCACCCTGTTTATCGCATTACGCTTGGAAGGCCCCATGGCCTACGCCGTCAAAGAACTGTACTACACGCTCCAGGGGGAGGGCGCCCATACGGGCCGCCCGGCGGTATTTCTGCGGTTTGCCGGCTGCAACCTGTGGACGGGGCGGGAGGAAGACCGAGCTTCAGCCATTTGCTCGTTCTGTGATACCGACTTCGTCGGGACCGATGGCCCGGGGGGCGGCAAGTTTCGCACCCCGGAATCGCTGGCCGAGGCTGTGGCAGCCGCGTGGCCCGGCGGCGGGCAGCCGTATGTGGTCTGCACCGGAGGCGAGCCGCTGTTGCAGGTGGACGAACCACTCATCGAGGCGCTTCATGCCGCGGGGTTTGAGGTGGCGGTGGAAACGAACGGCACGCAGCCCGCGCCCGCCGGGCTCGACTGGATCTGCATGAGCCCCAAAGCTGGGGCACCGCTTGTCCTCACGCAGGGCGATGAGCTCAAGCTGGTCTACCGCCAGCCGGAGGCGCTGCCTGAACAGTTCACTCACCTGGACTTCACCCACTTCTTCCTTCAGCCCATGGATGGTCCGGAGGTGGAGCGCTTCACGCGTGAGGCGGTGGCATATTGCCTGCAGCATCCGCAATGGCGGCTTAGCGTACAGACGCACAAGGTGTTGAATATTGCGTAGATCACTCTTTGTACTACCGCAGTTCTGGCGGCAGGCGGTCCAGCCAGCCGAGGTCGAGCACCGCCCACAGGCCGATGCAGATAGCCTCGGCCGCGTCGTGGCGGAGGGAGGTGGGAGCAGGGGCTTCCGACCACGCGATCACCTTGCGGGCCAGCCCATCGGCTGCCTCCTTGGCGTCGCTGCCTGAGCGGCGCTGGCTCGGGTTCAGCAGGCGCTTGCGCCAGGCGTGCGCCTGAATCCATCCGGACCGCATCCCACGGCGCTTGGCCTCGGTGCGCCAGGCGTCAGCGAGGCCCCGGTCGCCCTCCAGCACGATCCAGTCCAGCGTGGGGTGCTCCTCCAACACGCCGTGGGCTCCCCGTTTCAGACGCGAGGGTTTGCCATAATTCTGTGAGCGGTAGGCGACGAGCCGTCCTGCCCGATCGTAGTGGGCAAAGCCTGCTTTCAGGCCCAGGTCTACGGCCAGTAGGCTACTCATGCTTCGGTGCCGTTGCGATACATGCGCACGATGCTGAGGGCCATCTCCAGGGCTTGCTCCACGTTCAGGCGCGGATCCACATGCGAGGTGTAGGCTTCCTTCAGGTCATGCTCGGTGAGCCCGCGGGCTCCGCCTACACACTCGGTCACGTTTTCGCCCGTCATCTCAAAGTGCACGCCGCCGAGGTGCGTGCCCTCCGCTCGGTGAATGGCAAAGGTCTGCTCCAGTTCATGCAGAATGGTGCGGAAGCGGCGGGTCTTGTAGCCATTCTGGGTCTTTTCCGTATTGCCATGCATGGGATCACAGACCCACAGCACGTGGGCGCCCTGGGCCTCCACGGCGCGCAGCAGGGGCGGCAGGCGGTCGCTCACCTGATCGGCGCCCATCCGCGTGATGAGCGTGAGCTTGCCCCATGCATTGTCGGGGTTCAGGTGGCGGATGAGGGTAGTGAGCATGGAGGCAGGGACGTCGGGTCCCACCTTTAGCGCCACCGGGTTCTCCAGGCCGCGCATGTACTCCACGTGGGCTTCGTCCGGATGTGCCGTGCGCTTGCCGATCCATGGGAGGTGCGTCCCGAGGTTATAATATCCGCCCTGATGCTCTACAAACCGCGTCATCGCCTCCTCGTAAGGCAGGTGCAGCGCTTCGTGGCTCGTGTAGAAGGTGACACTCCGCAGCCCTGGAATGGGGCCTTCCGCTACGGTCTGCGTAAAGTTGAGCGACTCCCGTATCGAACGCACGATGCTCTGATATTCGCTGGCCAGCGGCGAATGCCGGAGGAAGCCAAGCTGCCAGTGCTCGGGATGGTTCAGGTCAGCGAAGCCGCCTTCCGACAAGGCCCGGACGAAGTTGAGCGTAGTGGCCGAATGGTTGTAGGCCGTGCGGAGGCGGGTGGGGTCCGGCGTGCGTGCAGCCGGCGTAAAGGCGATGTCGTTGATGATGTCGCCCCGGTAGGACGGCAGCGTCTGACCAGCGCGCGTCTCGGTATCGGCGGAGCGGGGCTTAGCGTACTGCCCGGCCAGCCGCCCCACGCGCACGACGGGTTTGTTGAGGCCATAGACGAGCACGAGGCTCATCTTCAACAGGACCTTAAAGCGGTTGGAGAGAATCTCTGCCCGGCACTCGTCGAAGCGCTCGGCGCAGTCGCCGCCCTGCAGGAGAAAACGCTCACCGTTGGCGGCCTTAGCCAGTTGTGCCCGGAGCTCGTTCGCCTCCCAGGATGTGACAAGCGGAGGCAGGGTCGCCAGGTCGTGCAGCACGGCATCAAGCGCGGCATCGTCAGGGTACGACGGCTGCTGACGGGCCGGTCGCGCACGCCAGGAGGCGGGCGACCATTCCGCCGTCGCAGATGGGGGGGCAGAAGGCGTGGGCATGCAGGGGTGGGGGTGCAAAAGAAAAAAGGGATGCTGCTAACGAGGCAGCATCCCAGGCGTTTCCAGGCGCATAAGCGCCGCGATGGGCATGGGTTAAGCGGATTCTTTTTCGGAGGTTGCGCCGTTCGCGCGGGTCGCGGCGTAGCGGTCGAGCTCGCCGTCGAGGTGCACGTCCATCTGCGGGAACGGAATCCCGATCTCGGCCTCATCCAGCGCCATCTTGATCGCGCGGATGGTCGACTGCTTGACGGCCAGCCAGTCGGGGGTGGGCGCCCAGGCGCGCACGACCCAGTCTACAGAGGAACCACCCAGGCCATCCAGCACAATCTGCGGGGCGGGTTCCTCCAGCGCGCCTTCAATGTTGGGCAGCGCCCGCTCCAGCGCTGCGCGGGTGGCGTCGATATCTGCTCCATAGTCAGCACCTACGGGCACATCTACCCGGCGCATCTCGTGGGTGTTTAAGGTGATGATGGTGGAACTGAAGACCTCCCCGTTGGGGATGGTCACACGCCGATTGTCCAACGTGTCCATTTTGGTCAGCACCAGGTCAATCTCTTGAATCGTCCCGAGCTCGCCTTCAAGTTTGACCACATCCCCTACGCTGATGGGGCGGAAAATGAGCATCATGACGCCAGCGGCGAAGTGCGCGAGCGTTCCCTGAAACGCAAGGCCAATGGCGAGGCCAGCGGCACCCAAGACGGCTGCGAAGCTGGTGGTTTCAATGCCAAAGATGCCGAGGGCCATCACCACGCCAATGATAATAACCAGCCACCGGACGAGGCGTGGGAAGAACCGGGTGAGCGTGTCGTCCAGCGGAGAATTCTCCAGCGAGCTGCGAACCAGGCGGCCAATCCAGCCAGCCACAATCCAAACGACGATGATGAACACCAGCACCCCGACGACGCTGGTGGCATAGCCGATAATGGTGTCCATGAGTTCAGGTGAGAGTTCCATAAGGGAGGGTGGATAAGAAAAAGGGCGAACGTCTGCGTAACGTATTATAGTAGGCGGTAGAGGCCAAAAAATCCACTCGTGTGCACACTTATGGGCGGCCCTGCATGCGCTCCCACATCTCCCGGAAGTCCGGCCGATCTGCAGCTTCGCTGAACGAACGCTGTACCTGCCGAATGGTCGGCTTTTCCCCGTCGCGCTCAACGACCTTGAACTTGAACACGTACGGAGAGGGCGTTTCGGCCCACGCGGAGGCACGTCCAAACCGCATATCCACGATGTAGCGGGTGCTGTCGGCATCCAGCGTCACGGTGTAGTAGTGCTGCATGTTGCGCAGCAGGTGGCGGATGTCTCGGGCCTCCCGGACGTCAGCGATGCGGGCGTGGTGTTTGGGCGTCATGGCCAGCGGGGCATCCGGACGGGCATCGAGGAGGGAGTAGAAGCCGTGGACGTAGGCGGTATCCGTCTCGGCGATGCCGCGCCACAAGAGGGTGTTGAGCAAGGTAGGCTTCACGAAACTGCGCTCCGCCGTAATCCCTTCGGCCTGCAGCATGGTGTCGAAGGCCGCCTGTGCCCGCTGCTGCGCGATGAGCGCCCAGGCCAGGTAGGCGCCCGCGAGCATCAGGCCGGCCGCATTCCACCAGCGCCGGCGGGCAGCGAGGCGTGGCAGACGCAGCGCGACGAGCACCCCTACCGCCACCGGTAGCGTCACCAGCGGGTCCAGGATGGCAATGGTGTACAGGGCCACGGGCGTATCGGAAAAAGGCACCAGCAGCTGCACCCCGTAGCTCGTCATGGCGTCGATGAGTACGTGAGAGCTCCAGATCCCTCCGCCCAGGGCTGCGCCGTGCCGAAAGGCGACGCCGTCGTCCCCGTAGCGCCGCTTGAAGGCCCAGCCGGCCACGAGCGTAATGACAACGAGCGCGAGCAGGGAATGCGTATACGTGCGGTGGATCGAGAGCTGCGCCGCATCGCTGAAGGCGAGCGCGACGAAGTAGTCGACGTCCGGACTGACGCCCAGCACCGCCCCCCACCCGGCCGCCTTGGCCCCGAGACGGCGGCCCAGGACCGCTTCGCCGATGGCGGCTCCAACGGCAGCGTGGGTAAGCGTGTCCATACCGGCAAGCAGGCGGGTTAAATAACAGGCGAAAGGAAAGAGGCGCGACGAAAGATTTTGCCCGGCAGCAGTTGCGATCCTGCCAGCGCCCTTGTACCATACAGCCTGCACCACAGGCACCCCCCGCGGTTCCGCCCACAGCTGTTCTCGGGCCACCGGTACCGCCGCGCCTGTAGCATGTGGCATGCGCCAAACCACCACCACGCATGCGCCAATGGCCCAATCCCTTCGGATATGCCCGGGCTATGTTAGGGGTGCCGTTGCCCGGGGTCGTACCCGGGCGGGCACCCCGTTGCATCACTCTTCAGACTGACATCGACGCGCTGGCTCTGTGTGCCATCTGTTCTTCACTGTCGCGAGGCAGCGGGAACGGGCCTGCCGCTATTTCTCATGGAAAAAAACCTGATCGAAAAATACCAGGATTTCCAGCAGCAGCTCCGTACCCTGTTCAAGGAGATCAACCGGTTGCAAGCCGACAACGCCCGCCTTTCCAAAGAAAATATGGAGCTCCGGCATGAGGTGTCGCTGCTCCGCCTGTACGTGGATATGCACGTCGATGAAAGTGAGCAAGGAGACCTGCTCGACCTTGACATTGATGAGCCGCTCAATGCCGAGGCCCTGGACTTCTTTCAGGCGCTGCCGGAGTCGTTCAACTTCTCCAAACTCTTTCAACTGTCGGAGATGATGAATATTGAGCTGGAGGTGGTGAAAGACTACCTGCGCCTCTACTTGCACCACGGGATGGTGCGGCAACAGGGGTCGCGCATTGAAAAGACTGGCCACCGTCCGCCGGGAGCGCTTTCGATCATGCAACAGCGCACCAGCGAGTCGCAGCACAGGTAAGCGAGTCGCAGCACAGGTAATCGTCACGCCTCTGATGATGCCGAGGCAGGGGCCGGCAGGTCTTGATACAGTGCACCGTACTTCGTGTGGATGTAGTGCAGAAAGGGGGCTGCATTCAGCGCTGTGCCGGTAGCGTCCTGGAGTAATTCCTGCGCTGTTCGGCGGCGCCCCCACCGGTGGATGTGCATACGTAGCCATTGCAGCAGGGGCGCAAAGTTTCCTTCGGCGATGTGGGCCGTGACCTCAGGGAGGTCTCGTTCGATCTGTTGGAAGAGCTGGGCCGCCATCAGCGTGCCGAGGGCGTAGGTCGGGAAGTACCCGATGGCCCCGAGCGCCCAGTGGATGTCCTGCAGTACGCCCTGCCGGTCGGTAGGGGGGCGACACCCGAGGTAGTCCTCCATGCCCGCGTTCCAGGCGTCGGGCAGGTCAGCCACGGCCAGCGTTTCGTTGAGCAGTGCGCGTTCCAACTCAAAGCGCAGCATCACATGCAGCGGGTAGGTCACCTCATCGGCTTCCACCCGGATGAAGGACGGCTCCACTTTGTTGATGGCCCGGTAGAACGTGGGGCGCGCAACCCCACCGAGGGCATCCGGGAAGTGCTGCTGCAAGGCCGGATAGTAGTGTGTCCAAAACGCGCGGCTCCGGCCGACGTGGTTCTCCCAGAGGCGAGATTGGGATTCGTGCATGCCCAGCGACGTGCCATCGGCCAGCGGCGTGCGGTCCAGCGCCTCGTCAATGCCCTGCTCGTACATTCCGTGTCCGGCTTCGTGGACCGTCCCGAAAAAGGACGTAGGGAAGAAGTCCTCAGCCACACGCGTGGTGAGGCGTACATCTCCGATGGAGAACGCCGTAGAGAATGGATGCGTGGACAGGTCGAGCCGCCCACGGGCGAAGTCGTAGCCAAGGTCGTCGACCACCGTGCGCCCAAACGCCAGCTGCGTATCCATGTCAAGCGGCTGATGTAGAAACGCGTCATCCGGGACCGGCTGGTCGGCGATGGCGTCGACCGTGGGGACCAGGGCCGCGCGGAGCGAGGTGAACACGTCGGCTACGGTGGCGGTCTTCATGCCGGGCTCGTAGGTGTCGAGCAAGGCGTCGTACGGCTCATCGGCATAGCGCAGGGCCTCGGCTTTCTGCCGATTGAGATCCAGCAGGCGTTGCAGGTGCGGAGCAAAGGTCGCGAACGTATCGGTTTCGCGCGCCTTACGCCAGGCTTCCTTGGCTTCGGCGCTGGCCTGGGCCATCTGCTGCACGAGCGCGGTGGGCACGCGCCGGGCTTTCTCCACATCGCGCTGTGTGACCGCTACCAGATCGGCTGTCAGCGGGTCGTCAGCGGATGTGGTGTCCTCCAAAAGATCCACCAATGCGTCATCAGTGAGGAGGTCGTGGGCCATGGCGCGGAGGGTGCTCAGTTGCCGCGCACGGGCTGCATGGCCGCCAGCCGGCATGTAGGTTTCCTGGTCCCATTCGAGCGTGGCCGCCGCCGCGTTGAGGTCGGCAATGCGGCCGAGATAGGTGCGGAGGGCGGCGTCGGGCGTTTCCATAGTAAACAGGCCAATAATGAACGAAGCAACACACAGGGCGACCGCGGCGATGGCGTTTCCGCGGCCTTTCGCTTACTCCGCCGGCAGCGGACGCCCCGCAATGCGGTTGGGATAATCGGTGATAAGACCGTCCACGCCCAGCGCAATCAGCCGTTCCATCGCCGGCGGTTCGTTCACCGTCCACGGAATGACCTGCATCCCGGCCGCCTGCGCGTCAGCGAGCAAGTCCTCATCCACCATCTCGTAATTCGGGCTGAGGATGTCCGGCGTGAAGCCGAGCGCGGACATCGCCGGATCGATGTCGTCGGCAGTGCTCACAAGCAGGGCGATGGCTCCCACATCCGTCAGCTCTCGAAAGGCTACAAGCGTGGCGGGGTCAAACGACTGGATGATGGCGCGGTCGAGCACGCCAAGGTCTTGCAGTTCATTGAGTAGCAGTTCAGCAAATACATCGGGCGGAGGTTGATACGTGCCGTACCAGGCGGGCCGGCTTTTCGTCTCGATGTTGTAGTGGACCGGGGCCATCCCCTGCGCCGCTGTGTGCTCCTCCATCGCCTGGATAGCGGCGCGGAGGGTGGGCTTCACGGCGTCCAGCGCCTGCTGCTGCGGAAAGCGCGGATGACCGCGCCGGCCCACGTCAAAGGCCTGCACCTCGTCCACCGTCATCTCGAATATATTGTAGTCGGGAGCCTCCGCTTCGGTAACCGGGTCGCCGTCCGGCGTGGTGCTGATATGGTGATGAAACCACGGCTCATGCGAGACGATGAGCTGACGCTCGGCTGAGACCACGACGTCCAACTCGACGGTATGGACGCCGAGGTCGATCGCTTGCTGGAACGCTGGGATTGTGTTTTCCGGCATCAGTCCACGCGCCCCCCGGTGGCCTTGCACCTCGAAGCCCTCGGGGGTGGACACACGGTCCTCAGGAATAGGAGGGGTGCTGCCATTACAGGCACCCAAGAACAGGACCAGGGAAAAGAAAATGAAGACCGTAGACGCGTAGACATACATACACCGAGCGGGAAGAGGTGGGAAAGGCGCGTAGGCTAACATGCGATGTAGCGGGCTGCCTCGCAAGTCGTCCCGTTACTATGCGTATTATCAAACGACTACGGACAGGTACTCCCTCCGTCCAACACGGGACGAGGAGGCACATGAAAAACCGGTGAGAGCAAGGCCGGTCCTCCACCGCGCGAAACCCGGTAGTGGGCAGGACGTTGGGCGATTTCTACAATTGATAGACCATGCCGACGTAGCTCAGCGGTAGAGCAGCTCTCTCGTAAAGAGCAGGTCAGCGGTTCAAATCCGCTCGTCGGCTCCACGTCCTGATGCCCCACTGCACCCCTGTGCGGTGGGGTTTTTTGGTGCGATAGATGAGAGGGCAACGGGCTATCGCTACACCCGTCCGCTTGTAGATCGCGGGGCGGAGGCCTCAGGGTCTGGGGAATACTGCAGGCTGACCTCCACCAGATGCCCGAACCAGTCGGCAAACAGTGGGCGCCCGGTCTCCAGGGCATCAAACGCGCGAAGCATGAGGTCGCGCACGGACCGCCAGCCGGTTGTCTTAAACGAGGCAATCGCATCTGGCAGTGTAGCGTCGCAGCGCCCCAGGCGATACTCAGGGGCTACGCCGTAGCTCATGGGGAGCAGCCAGCCCCGTTCGTCAATCACCAGCGGGTTGACGAGATCCGCGAGCGACTGCTCGGAAAAGGACGTGGCGTCGGTAAGGAGGCGATAGGTGTGCCTGCCGTTCAGGAGCAGCGGCACAGGAGCCAGGTCTATCTGGATCGCGGGTCCGTTGGGTACGCGGAGGAGTTCTGCTGTCACGTACGCGCGGGCCTGGTCCGTGGGGGTGAGCCCCAACTCGTCGGCTACCGCGGTGCCACGTCCGCTGGCCCCAAACGGATGAAACTGCACGAGTGCGGCTCCCCGGTCTGCTGCCCAGTCGACGCCCCAGGGCATGTCGGCGAGCGAGCGGCGCGAGACGCCAAAGGCAATGCCGAAGCTGGCTCCCGCCTCGGCCAGGCGATCGGCCGCCTCCACCACCCACGTGAAGGCCTTCGGATGGCGGCGTACGGCGATGTGCGTTTCGGGCGCACCGTCCAGGCTGAGAGCGGTAAGCTGGATGTAGCGAGCGATCCACTCAAGAAAGCGTCCGCGGACCGGGGCGCCGTTGGATACCAAGTTGATGCGATAGCCCAGCGCGTGGGCTTCGCGCAGGATCTCCTCAAGCCCAGCGAACAGGAGCGGCTCCCCGCCCGAAAGGCTCAACACCTCGTAGCCCTCCGCACGGAGCACCCGCAGGGCGGAATTGACCGCTGTAGGATCTACCCCGCCGGTTTGATGGGGACCGGAAGAGCTGTAGCAATGCCGGCAGGCCAGGTTACAATAGCGCGACACGTGCAGATGAACCGCACGTGTCGCCATAAACCCTGCTGCGTGAGTCACGCCCTGCTTAGAGGCCGCGCGGGATACCGTCGAAGTCATAGGTCACCTGGGTGTGAAACAACTCAGGCTTCGGGAAGCCGCGCGGAAAAATATTCACCCGGCGTGCGAGGCCTCCGTCTACCTGCAGCAGATCTTCCAGCGTCCCCAACTGACTACCAGTTAAGAACCATTCGCCACAGATGCCGCGCGGACAGATGTCAAGGTCATGAATCCGCAGGTTGAACTGCGCAAGCTGCTCTGCCACCGCATCGATGGTCTCGTCAGACACCTTCCGTGAGGCAACGGCTCGGGCCAGCGTGGCCCGGATGGCGCGCGGATCGTTCTTCTGGCCGTTGCCTTTGGCGCGGGTTTGCTCTTTTGCAATAGTCTTACCCATACCTACCTCCTCCAATGTGTAGTGAGATGATGCACCGGCTGTCCGTAACGTGCAGGCGGTGTTCTGATCGGTGCAGCGCACCTTTACGTGTAACTGCTAAGGCTAATCTACGACAGCGTGGAGCCTCCCCTATGCGTTTTTCAGCCGATCTATGGGGGGAGATTCAAGCCGGCTGATAGGGTGGAAGTGGTACTGCCCCAGGCAGGTGTTCGCGCCCAACGGCCCATGAGCCTCCCGCGCGGATCGCTGCAAGATTGACCGACAGGCGGGTGCGCCTCGGGTACGCTATCGGGGCATCAGCCCAAGAGCTCAGCGAGCCATCGGGCCGTCTCGCTGAAAGGGCGGAAGGTGCACTCCAGCTCCGTACGGGCCTTGCGGTTGCTATAGCGCACCATGGTGGTGGCGCTCCTGGCCTGTTCACGGGAGAGAAGAGGGCGCGTGCCGGTAAGGGTAGCGACGCCCTCGGCTACGGCAGCTGCCCCGCGTACGAGAAGCGCGGGGGCCTGACGCTGGGGGTGGGCGACCCCAAAGGCTTCCGCCAGCGTGGCGAAGATCTCTTGAAATGACAGGTTTTCGCTGCCCAGGAAGTAGCGCGTCCCCGTGGAGCCCAGGTGCATAGCCCGGATGAGGCCATCAGCCACGTCGCGGACATCCACCACGTTGGTCCCTCCAGGGGGCACGGCGGGCACGCGCTCCTCGCGCACCGCCTCCACCATGCGCTGGGTGTTCTCGCCGGAGCGCCCGGGGCCGAAGATGAGCGCCGGGTTCACGATCACCGCGTCAAGGCCCTCGGCAATACCCCGGTGTACTTCAAGCTCGCTGTCGCGCTTGGATACGGCATACACGGACCGCTCAGCGGTGTGGGTCCACGGGTGGGACTCGTCCAAGGCCGTCGCCATGTACGGGGCGCCCCAGCGCGGCCATGCTCGAGACGTGCGCCAGCCGGTCGAGGCCTTCAGCCAGCGCCGCGTTGACGACGTGAGCGGTGCCCCGCACATTCACAGCCCGAAGCGCCTGCCGGTCGGCCCGACCGCCAAACCGGATGAGGGCGGCCCCATGGTACACGCGCCGGATCCCGCGCATAGCCTCGCGGACGGCGAGCGCATCGGTGATGTCGCCTTCAACGTGTTCGACGCCACCGGCCATATCCCCCAAGAGGTAAAGCGGAGAGGTGGGCCGTCGAAAGATGCGCACGTCAGCGCCACGGGTGACCAGCGCGCGGGTCAGCGTTGCGCCCAGTAGACCGGTAGCGCCCGTAACGAGGGTATCAGGCATAGCAGGAAAGGGGATGGGAAAAACAGCGCAGCGTCCATCATATCGTAGCCACTCGCTACGGATCCCTCGCGTCTTGCCCCGAGTCACGCACCCGTGCTACGCTTCAAACTCAATCAAAAGCTCGTTTTTCCCTACAGCATTCCCTGCGGCAACGTGGATGGCTTTCACCTGTCCCTCGGCCGGGGCTTTGAGTTCGTTTTCCATCTTCATCGCCTCCAGTACCAGCAAGCCCTCGTCAACCGCCACGGTGTCGCCCACGGCTACCCTCACCTCTAATACCAGCCCCGGCATGGGGGCACGGATGGCGATTTCGCCGGCGCCCAGCGCCTCGTCCAGCCCAAAACGCTCCAGCAACAGGTCTCGCTCGTCCTTGACGCGCACCGTCCAGGTGTGGCCGACTGCCGTCACGTCGTACGTCTTGGGCGGTCCGGCGGGGGTAACGACCACCGGCACGCTTTGCCCGTCGAGGATCAAGGAATACTCCGCAGGGCCCGTGGCCTCAAACGAGACGGGTAGGGCCGCTTCGCCGATGTGGAGGGTGTCTCCGTCGAGTTTCAGGTCAAACGTTTCGTCAGCGAGCAGCGCTTGAAAGGTAGCTTTAGACATAGAGAACGCTGGCAGTAGTTGAGGAAGCGAACGTGGATGCACACGTAAGATATAAAGAAACGATGACAGTGTCTGCCCCTGTAGTAGGTTGTTAGTGAAAATAGGCACCCCCACACGGGCGCTGCTCGTAGCCTCCAAGAGGGGGAGAGTCATGCCCCGACCTACGTTTTGCTCACTCGCTGCCCCCTGTGCACCATGGACATCTCGCCTGCCGACGTGCTGTACGCGTATCAGCACGGGGTCTTCCCCATGGCCGATCCAGATGCAGATGACGCGCTCGTCTGGGTGCGCCCCGACCCGCGCGGAATCCTCCCGCTGGAGGAGTTCCATGTGCCCACCAACCTGCAGAAGCTGGTTGACCGGGACGCGTTCACCGTGCGCACGGATGCTGCGTTCGATGAGGTGATGGCCGCATGCGCCGATCGCTCTTCTACCTGGCTATCTGACGAGCTGCAAGCACTGTTTCAGACGCTGCACCGCCGAGGGTACGCCCACAGTGTGGAGGCGTATCACGAGGGTGTGCTGGCCGGCGGGCTGTACGGCTTGGCGCTGGGCGGAGCTTTCTTCGGCGAGTCGATGTTCTACCGTGAGGATAACGCTTCGAAGGTGGCGCTTGTGCATCTGGTGGAGCAGCTCAAAGCGGGCGGGTTTATCTTGCTCGATATCCAGTGGGCCACCGATCATCTGCGGCAGTTTGGCGCGGTGGAGATCCCGCGCCTGGCGTATGAGCGTCGCCTGCAAACGGCACTGCTGACTGAGGCAACGTGGTGGCCGCAGCGCAACGGGCTGCCGTCGTAGCGCGTGTATGTAGCCGGACCTTATCTCTCATCTTGTTGCTGTGTCATGTCGCTTGCCGTCCGTGCTGTCGTGGTATATATCCCCATCCTTCTACTGGCCCTCGGTGGGGTGATGGCATGCCAGGCAGAAGCGGATGCGCCAGCCCCACCGCTTGCGTCGCCGGATACGGTCACCGTTGCAGACGACGCGGCCTCCCGGGCTGCCTTTGCGGACGTCATGGCGCGGGCCAAGCGCGAAGCCTGGCACAAACGGACCTTTGGCGCGCTGGTGCAGCAGGTGGGCTTGGCCTTTCGGCAAGCGCCTTACGCTGCAGGGCTGCTGGATGCGGCATCGGAGGAACATCTGGTGGTAGACCTGCGGCAGTTTGACTGCGTCACGTTCGTGGAGATTGCGCTGGCGATGGCCCGAGGCATCGCTGCTGAAGATTACGCGTATGCGACGTTCACATCTCACCTCGAAGACCAGCGGTACCGGGATGGCCACATCGACGGGTACTGCAGCCGCTTGCACTACTTCACCGACTGGGTTTACGATAATGCGCAGCGAGGAACGGTCGTTGATCTGACGCAGCAACTGGGTGGCATTCCCATGGCACAGCCTCCCACCTTCATGGGCGCCCACCGCTCGGCCTACCGGCAACTGGCCGCCAGCGATAGCCTCTACGACGAACTCCTGCACATCGAGCAATCCATCGCCGCGCAGCCCCGCTACTTCATCCCACAGGACCGCATCCGCGAAGTCTACAGTGCCTTGCAAGCAGGTGATATCGTCGCCCTGGCTACAGACATCGACGGGCTTGACGTCTCGCATACGGGCCTGGTTTACCAAGGGCCGGAAGGGAGCGTTGGATTGCTCCATGCGTCGTTAGAAGATGGTGTGAAGGTTTCGCCGGATCTTCAACGCTACGTACAGAACAACCGTCGTCAAACCGGCATTGTTGTCGCGCGCCCAACGGGCCGCTAACGCCTTTCAGCAGTCCTCAACGTTGCTGTTTGTGCCCCCTCGTATTCCCACCCTCAGCCCTCTGAGCGTTCATGCTCAATCGCATTGGTATCTACACAAGTGGGGGCGACGCGCCGGGCATGAACGCCTGCGTGCGTGCCGTTGCGCGCACGGCCCTGGCCAACGACATTGATGTGGTCGGCATTCGGCGGGGCTACTCGGGCATGATCGACGGGGACATCGTGGAGATGGACGGCCGCTCCGTCTCCAACATTCTCCAAACAGGGGGCACGATCCTGAAGAGCGCTCGCTCCAAGCGGTTTCGCACCGAAGAAGGCCGGGCGAAAGCGGCTAAAGAGCTCCACGCCATGGACATCGACGGCCTGATTGCCATTGGCGGCGACGGCACGTTTGAGGGTGCTTCCATCTTTTACGGTGAGCACGGCATCCCCATCGTAGGCTGCCCGGGTACCATCGACAATGACCTGCTGGGTACGGAAGAAACGATCGGCTACGACACGGCGCTGAACACGGCGGTGCAGAATATCGACCGCATCCGCGACACGGCCGACGCGCACAATCGCCTGTTTCTGGTGGAGGTTATGGGGCGTGACTCGGGCTTCATCGCCCTTAACTGCGGGATTGGCGGAGGTGCCGAGCTGGTGCTGATCCCTGAGACGTTTACTGACATGGGCGAGATCAAGGAGCGCATCCTCTCGCTGATGTCGGCGCAGGCGCGGTCTTCCATCGTGGTGGTTGCCGAAGGCGACGAGCATGGCGGAGCCGCTCACATCGAACAGATCCTCCGCGCCGACGAGGCGTTTTCAGAGATCGACCTGCGGGTGTGCATCCTGGGCCATACGCAGCGCGGCGGCTCGCCCTCGGCGCGCGACCGCGTCCTGGCCAGCCGCCTGGGCTCAGCGGCGGTAGAGGCGCTGCTCGAAGGCCACTCGGCGGTCATGGTCGGCCTCATGAACGGCGACATCAAGCTGACGCCCATGCGCAACGTCTGGAGCCGAAAAAAGAACATCAACTACGATCTTTTGAAGCTGACGCAGCTGCTCAGCTAACTGCTTCTCTCTGTCTGTTTTCCCTATGAAGAACTACCCGTCGGTAGGCGAAGCCGAAGGTAAAGCGCAGGACGTGGAGGCGATGTTTGACGCCATCGCGCCTCGGTACGACCTGCTCAACCGCGTGCTCAGCTTCGGCATTGATGTGTGGTGGCGCAAGCGAGCCGTGGCCCTGCTGAAGGAGGAGAACCCGCGCCGCATTCTGGACGTGGCCACGGGCACTGCCGACCTGGCGCTGGAAGCGCAGCAGACCCTGGAGCCGGAGAAGGTGGTGGGGGTGGACATCTCGGAGGAGATGCTGGCTTTCGGCCGGAAAAAAATCGCGGCGCGCGGCCTCTCCGACCGGGTGGTGCTGCGGACGGGCGACGCCCAGAAGCTCCCCTTTTCTGACAACCAGTTCGATGCTGCGCTTGTGGCCTTTGGGGTGCGCAACTTTGAGGATCTGGACGCGGGTCTGGCCGATATGCGCCGTGTGCTTCGGCCTGGAGGCAGCCTCGTCGTGCTGGAGTTTAGCCAACCGCAGGTCTTTCCCATCAAGCAGCTGTACGAGTTCTACTCCCGGCATATCTTACCCCGTATCGGGCGGACCATCTCCCAAAACGAAGGCGCCTACCAGTACCTGCCAGACTCCGTCGCGGCCTTTCCCAGCGGCCCCGACTTCTTAGGGCGCATGCGGGCGGTAGGCTACGCCGATCTACAGTGGAAACCGCTCACGTTTGGCATCGCCTCGCTGTACTACGGGCGGAAGTAAGACGGAGGTGAAAAGGAGGTATCAAGGAGGTGCCTCCGAAGTGTGCCGCGGCCCTATGACCTGGGGTGCGGCGCGGCGTGCAGAGGATCAGTTAGCGGTCACATAGCCGCTCGATGAACCCAACGGCCGTTGCGATCCCATTCTCGCGCCGGATCTTCCGTCCCAATGCCGTTGCGCGGGCCGCGAGAGAGGGGTGCGCTGTTACGGTGCGCAGGGCGCGAGCCAGCCGCTCGGTCGTCAGGTGCTTTTGTGGGATGGGCGTTGGTCCCGCGCCCAGCGCATGCACGCGCCGCCCCCAGAATGGCTGATCGCCGAAAAACGGGCAGATAACGGTCGGACGCCCGGCGCGGAGTCCGGCCGCTGTGGTCCCAGCCCCTCCATGATGGACCACGGCTGCCACACGCGGAAACAGCCAGTCGTGGGGTGCTTGGCCGAGGAGATAAACGGAGGAGGGCAGATCGGTGGCTCGCAAGCCGCCCCAGCCGCTGGCCAGTACGCCGCGTAATCCCGCTCGACGCAATGCTCCGAGCACGAGGCGGGTGGTATCTTCGGGATGTGGGCCGGCCATACTCCCAAACCCAACGTAAACCGGCGGTGGCCCCTCTGCCAAAAACACCTCCAGCGCGGGTGTAGGCGCCCAGTCTTCCGCACGATCGAGAAACCAGTACCCGGTTGTCTTTACGTGATGATTCGGCCAGTCGGGCGGATCGGGGGCGACATGCGGACTCCATCCATGAAGGAAGGGTACACGCATGCCGCAGTCGCGGTGTATAACGCCCGTGCCCCGGGGCTGCGGAGGCAGGCTGTGGGCGCGGCGCCACGAAGCAAACATCCACCGACTTACAGCGCTGACGACCGTCAGAACGAGGCGGTGTGAGAACCGATGGTACACTGGGGTCAGCCATTCGCCCAGTTGAAGGTGGGGGAAGCCCAGGTTTGGGTAGGCCGCGGTGGGGAGAAACAGGGGAAAGAGCGGGGCAATGACGGCCGGCACGCCCAGCCGCTCGGCGTAGTGGAGCGCGATGGCCATCTTGGGATGGTAGATGATGACATCAGGATCGGCTTCTTTGGCGGCGGTCCATCCATCACGAAACAGATCGCGTTGAATGTGCAACGACCGGCCGATCATGTCGACGAGGGCCCCTATCCCCCGTATCGCACCCCCGGCTGCCGCTATGGCCTCCCGCCCCTCGGAGGTTTTCACAAGTGCGATAAGGTCATCACTGAGGCGCCCGTAGCCAAGCCCACGTGCGGTGACAAGGGAAGCATACCGCGTGCTTGTGCACACGGTGACGGTATGACCGGCGCGATGCAGGCCCTCTGCCAGCGCAATGTGAGGCTGCACGTCGCCGCGCGTGCCGATGGTGGCGATGAAAACCTTCATGAGGGCATAGACCCCTGGCCTCGGGCTGATGGCAAAAGGGAAGACGGAACCCGTCGGGCTGCATTATCAGATGCTCGGCATGACCTCCGTCTACTGCTTGAGGTCCCCGATCGTGCCCCCGGTCATCGGGGAGACGTCCGACGACCGTAGCTTGAACACGGCATGCGGGGTCCCGGCTGCTGCCCAAAGGGTGTCGTGCAGCAGCAGGTCCTCGTCAATGAAGGTTCGCAGGGGCTCGGCGTGACCGACCGGGGGGACGCCGCCGATGGCAAACCCCGTGCGCTCCCGCACGAAGTCAGCATCAGCCTTCTTCAGTGGCTCTCCTGTTAGGTTCGCCAGCTTCGACGGGTCCACCCGGTTGGATCCACTAACAATAGCCAGGACCGGGGCGCCGGTCTCCTCTCCGCGAAAGATGATCGATTTGGCAATCTGCGACACCGTACATCCAATAGCGTGCGCCGCGTCCTGCGCCGTCCGCGTGGACGCGGGCAACTCGGTTACCTGAAACGAAAAACCGCGCGCGCTGAGGGCATCCTGCACATTCTGCGCCCGGGGGCTGAGGTGGTCTGGCATGGGCTGCGGGGGCTGATGCGTCCGAGGCTTCTCGTTGAGGGCTTCACTCCTGTCGCGCGTCGCAGGTTGCGATCGGCCCTGTGCTCACGGGACAATATACCTCGAGAAGAGGAGACGTGCCGATAGATGTGCGCCCCAATCACTCCTCAGTCATCGGTGGCATCGGGAGGAGGCTGTGCGGAACGCGAGGACACGCTGAGCGCGGTCACCGTGACCAGGATCAAACCCATACCCAGCATTTGAGGCCCCACCAGGGTTTCGCTTAAGATCACGACGCCAAACAGCGCCGCGGTGACCGGCTCGACCATGGCCACGATAGAAGCCACCGCCGGCGCGGTGTGATTCAGGCCGATAATGTACAGAATGAACGACAATCCTGCGCCAAGCACGCCCAAGGCGGCGAACAACGGCCAATCCGGCGTACTCAAAACGGCAACGGTCTGGTCGCCATCGCCAGGCCAGATCAGGACGAGGGCCAGCACGGCAAACGCTATGGAGAGAATGGCCTGGGGGCTGCCATGTGGCGCGGCATACTTGAAGCCGAAGATGAATACCGCGTAGGACAGCCCAGCCAGCAGTCCGGCACCAACCCCGAGCGGTGTGATGCCCCCCGCGCCAATGTCGTAAATCTGGGTGAGGAGCACGATCCCGAGCATCACTACCACGATCGCCGCCCACTTCGGTACGGTGGGCTCTTCGAGCTTCAGCACGAAGGACACAAGATATACGAACACAGGGGCACAGTACATCAGGGTAGCCGCTACCGCAACACTTCCCTGTGCGATGCTCAGAAAGTAAAACGAGAAGTTGCCTGCTACGCCAAGCCCGGCAATCGTCGACCAGAACCACAAGCGGCGGTTGGTCAGTCCGTGGTTGCGCGGGCGCAGGACCAGCCAGGCGAGGACGAACAGCAATCCGATCGCGCCCCGATAGAAGGAGACCACAAACGCATCCCAGCCATCAGCCATGAGGATGCCACCGATCCCGCCCGATAAGCCCCAAAAGAGCGCTGCGAGCACCACGAATGTCGCGCTCGCGCTTACCATTTGATCTTGATCATTCATAGCGAGCCGCACACGGCTCGGGACTGCGACTGTTGCGCCCGTACCCACTTCGTTGACATCCGCCGGTAGCTATAGTTGACTGTGGGACATCTGATCGTATGTGCTGTGGACAGTCACGCCGTGGTGTCGGTGCCATGCGACGTCGGGCTTGAGGGCGTCAGTTGTCGCCGCCTTGTTGTTGCAGGTACGTCGCTCGCAGGGTCTCGATGTAGGCTGAGAGCGGCGGCAACCCCAACGTCGCGCGCCGTTGGTCTACCTGAGCGGAATCGGCAATCGGGTGAAACGTAAGCTCCCCTTGCTGAATAGTGGCCTGCGTCCCGTACAGTTGCGGCTCGCCTTCTCCAGCCCGCACGCGGTCCGTCAGCAATGCGAGTGATTGGCCGCTCAGGGCTCCGTTCTCATACGCGTCCTGGACCAGCGGCAACGCCTCTTGTTGAAGCGCGAGATCGGCATGCTGAACGATCAAAAAAGCTGCCTCCGTCCCGTCTTTGCCGACAAGTGGTGGGCCGGGCCAGCCGTGTTCATCGATGATTTCTCGCATGCGGGCTGCGTGGGCCGTGTCCAACGAGTCCAGCTGCTCCTTCAGGCCCATAAACTCCCACACATCGGGCTGGCCTTCAGACGCCTGGATAAACGCCACGACTTCTGCGCGCATCGCTTGATCGGCGGTACGCATGGCGAGCAGTTCTGCACGCAACGCAGGGGCGTCAACTGCTGCGGTGTCGCGGGCAGCCTCTTGACTCTGAGCCGGTAGCGCGACGAGAAAGGATAGCAGCAGCAGGCAGATCGGCGCGGGCAGGGGGCGTGGAAAGGAAAACATGGGCGGGCAGCAGGTGCACGGTTGACGCGAAGGCGGTGCAGCGGACCGAGCAGGTCAACTCCGTGTTCGGAACTCTCCCCGTAATAGTTGCGCCGACAGCCCTGCGCGTCGTGCGCCCTATACCGTGGAGTCGCTGTTGAGCCGTTTGGTGAGGCAGACCTCGTTGAAGTCTTGATCGGTGCGGTACTGCACGTCGTCCATGCAGCGCCGCATCAGGTGGACCCCCAGCCCGCCCGGCCGCCGCCGCTCCGTAAGGCGCGTCAAATCGGGCTCCTGATACGTGGACGGGTCGAACGGCTCGCCTTCGTCCCGCAGGCACACCTGCAGGTGCCCTTCTGTGATCGCTACCTCTACCTCTACCTCCTCCGAGGCGTCGCCGTCGTAGGAGTGCTTGATAATGTTGGTGCAAGCCTCATCCACGGCAATCTTGATGGCATTCACCGTCGACTGTGAAAACCCGGCTGCCAGCGCATGCTTCTCCACGAACCGACGCACGTCATGCAGGAAGCGGGTGGAACTGGGAATGGTGAGGGTGTGAATGGTCTCGGACACAGGATGTAACCGATAGCGAGGGGGGATTAGGAAGAAGCACTACCGGCATCTGGCGCAGGCTCTTCAAAACAGGCCAGGGCGTCTTCTTCCGTCTCACAGATATCAAACAGCACCGGAAAGCCCAACAGGTCAAACACGTTGTAGACCTTGGATTGTAGGCCGGCAATCTTGATGTCGCCCCCGTCGTCGCGGATCTCTTCCACATAGGCCATGAACACCCCCAGCCCGGCACTGGAGATATAGTCCAGGTCCTCGCCATTGACGAGCATGTTTATGCTCCCTTCCGCATGGCATTGCTGGATGGCCTCCTCAAGGTCAGAGGCGGTATGAGCATCCAGTTCGCCGTGGAGATCCAGGATGCGCACGCCATTGGCGTCGCGAAAAGAAACGGAAAACGTACTCATGGGCACAAGGGGTTGGGCAAGAAAGGTATATGGAGAACGGAGCGTCGTGAGCAGCGTGGGCAGTAGATCACGAGGGGAGGGAGAGCGCCGACGCCTGAGGCGCTGGGGCAGGCACGCCGATGGGCAGGCCGTGCCACTTGACCACGACCAGTGTCAGATCATCATCGTACGTTTCTGCTCCCAGAAAGGCATGCAAATCAGACAACAAAGCCTCATGAAGGTCATCAGCGTCTTCGTGGCGGTGCTCCTGTAGCGAGGCTTTGAGGCGCGCGTAGCCGTACTCCTCGCCCTTGGCGTTGCGGCTTTCCACGACGCCATCCGTGTATAGTACAAAGACGTCGCCCGGTTGCAGGCGTTCGGTGCGCACCTCCAGCGATTGCTCGAAGAGAGCGCCCTCATTCAGGCCAAGGCCTATACCGCCGGAGCGGAGCAGGCGTGCCGCTCCGTGGAGATCGATGAGTGCAGCCGGACAATGCCCGGCCCGCGCGAGGCGAAACTCCTCTCGGCCAACGTCAAGGACTCCGTACACAACGGAGATGAACGCCCGGCGGTCCAGCGTGGTGCACAGCGCCCGGTTGGCAGCTACCAGAAACTCCTGCGGCTCGGGGGCTTGTCGGCTTAGCGAGCGGAAGATGCCCTGCATCTCAGCCATATAAAAAGCGCCGGAGGTGCCCTTCCCGGCCACGTCGCCAACGATGAAGGCAATGCGGTCATCGTCCAGGCGCACGAAGTCGTAATAGTCCCCACCCACCTCGTAGGCTGACACACTGGAGGCTGCGATCGAGGTCCCGCGCAGCGAAGGGATGTCCTGCGGCAGGAGCTTCTGCTGGACTTCCCGCGCGATGGCTAACTCGCGATGCATGCGCTCTTTCTCCAGACGCTCCTCGAATAGGCGCGCATTGTCCAATGCCAGTGCCGCTTGCGCAGCAAATACCCGGATCGCCTCTACATCGTCCTTTTCAAAGCCGTAGCGTACGTCCTTGGCGACGAACAGCGCCCCCAGCACATCGTCC
>CAYFRR010000006.1:21248-40834 GCA_964345505.1 uncultured Rhodothermales bacterium | reverse complement strand
CGAGACCAGCAAACGCGTTACCCCTGCCCTCCCACCCATTCGGTGGACCCATCAGCGTACGTCTCTTGCTTCCAAATCGGGACCCGTTCCTTGAGCGTATCGATGAGCCAGCGGCAGGCTGCAAACGCTGCGGCCCGGTGCGCACAGGCCACCCCAATGACGACGCTGGCCTCGGCTACAGGGACCTCCCCCACCCGGTGCAGCAGGCATGTCCGGTGCACCGGCCACCGCTGCGCTGCCTCCTCCGCCAGGCGGCGCATCTCCTGCCCGGCCATCGGGACATAGGCATCGTAGGAGAGCTTCACGGTCTCGCGCCCGTGGGTAAAGCGCCGCGTGATGCCCACGAACAGTACCAGACCGCCCGCCTGCTCCGTGCGCAAGAACGCATCAGCGGCGGTGGTGTCAAGCACCTCCGGCGTCACCTGCACCCAGGTCGTGTCAGTCTGATGCATGAAGGTGTGGGTCGCCATGAGCGGTGGAGGGCTGGTTCAGAAAAGCGACACAGGCCGTGGCAATCGTGCACGGCTCCTTACCCTCCGCTCACGGGCGTGATGAGCGCGACTTCATCCCCGGCTGTGAGCGGCGCCTCTTCTTCCACGTACGCCTGGTTGACCGCCACGCGCAGCACCGGCCGGTAGGAGGCGACAGGGGCGTACCGGGCTTCCAGTGCGTCCAGCAGGGCAGCTACGGAGGCGGGGGGCGGCAGGTCAACCTGGAGGGCCGGCTGTCCGATTTTTTCGCGGAGCACGCTGAACAGGAGCACCTGCACGGTCACGGGCGTGGCGGCCGAACGTGGCGACGAGCGGGGAGCGGAGTCAGGCATGGGTGCCAACAAATACTTGGAACGAGTTACCCGCCGATGGTAATCATAGGCCGGTTTTCCATGGCGGAGAGGGCGTGCATCCCGGCGTGGCGGGCGTGCTTGCGGCCCACAGCCTCCCCGATGAGCGCACGCAAGGCGGCGTCGCTGGCCCCGGCGCGCATCGCGTCGCGCAGGCTTACCTCCGCGTTGCCGAAGAGGCACACCTTCAGGTTACCGTCAGCGGTGATGCGCAACCGGTTGCAGCCTTCGCAGAAGGGCTTCGTCATTGAGGCGATGAACCCGACGGTGCCGCGATACCCCGGCACGCGGAACGTGCGGGACGTCTCGTGGGGGCCCTCCTTGAGGCGTTCGAGCGGCACTTCAGCGCGGATCCGCTGCAGCATCTCGCCAAAGGGCACGAGGCGGTCGTCGGCCCAGCGGTTGCCATCAAACGGCATAAACTCGATGAAGCGCACCTCGACCGGTCGCTCCTCCGTCCACCGAACGAAGTCCACCAGCTCATCGTCGTTCACCCCGCGCATCACCACGCAGTTGATCTTCACCGGGGCGTACCCACGGCGGATCGCTGCGTCGATGGCCTGGTGCACGAGCGGCAGGCCGGGCCGGCGGGTGATCTCCTCAAACCGATCGGCCCGCAGCGTATCCAGGCTGATATTCAGCAGCGAGACCCCCGCCTGCTGCAGGCCGCCGATTTTCTTCGGGAGCAGCAAGCCGTTGGTGGTAATCGCCAGCGTTTTCAAGCCAGGCAGCGCCCCTATTTCACCAGCAAGCGCCTCGATCGTCGTCCGCAGCAACGGCTCCCCACCCGTGAGGCGGATCTTGGTGACGCCGGCCGCAACAAACAGCTGCGCCAGACGGACGAGCTCCGCGTCAGTAAGAAGCTGCGGGCTGGGCGTCCAGTCGAGGCCGTCGGCCGGCATGCAGTACTGACAGCGCAGGTTGCACCGCTCCACCAGCGAGATGCGCAGGTACGTGTGCTGGCGCCCAAACTGATCGGTGAGCGGATCCGCGGCGGAGCGCGTCGCGTCACGCGTGAGCCCGAAATCATCTGGCACTGTTAACTCGGGGGCCGGTGCGCCCGCTCCACCGGGGAGTTGCTGCTGGGAAAGGACTGGGAGTTCGTGTAGCATGAGGCAAAGGCGCGCCAGCAAGAGTGAAGCAATTGTGATAGCTTGCAGTGCGGTGACACGTTCCGACCAATCTACTTCCCAGCCTATGCCCTCTTCTGCCCACCGCCAGCAAGCGGAAGGAACGCCCGTCCGTTGCGCCGTCATCACGGTAAGCGATACCCGCACGCCGGCCACCGATCGGAGTGGGGTCTTCATCCGCGAGGCTCTTGAGGAAGCTGGCCACTCCTGTGTTCAGTATACCATCGTGCCAGACGCCCCAGCGCCTCTCACCGACGCCATCGAGAGCGGGGTGCACATCGCCGACGCGCTTCTGATGACCGGCGGCACAGGCATCAGCACGCGCGACCTGACGGTAGACGTTGTGGAGGAACTGCTGGAAAAACCGCTGCCCGGCTTCGGCGAGCTATTCCGGATGCTCTCGTTCCAGGACATCGGTGCCGCCGCGATGCTCTCGCGCGCCACCGCCGGCCTCTACCGTCGCACCCTGCTCTTCTGCATGCCTGGCTCTACCAACGCAGTACAGCTCGCCATGGAAAGGCTTATCCTGCCCGAGCTGCCGCACCTTGTGTGGGAAATTGGAAAGCAGCCCGAGTGATAGGAGCTACGTTTTTGGTAGAGACAGCCCCAGCGGATCCAGCATCAGGAGACGAGGCGTTCTCAATAATGCCACGGAAAGTCGCCCCAGTCTGGGTCGCGCTTCTCGAGGAACGCGTCGCGGCCCTCCTGCGCTTCATCGGTCATATAGCCCAGGCGCGTCGCCTCGCCGGCAAAGAGCTGCTGCCCGATCAGCCCGTCGTCGATCTGGTTGAAGGCGTACTTCAGCATGCGGATGGCCATGGGGCTCTTACCGTTGATTTCGGCGGCCCACTCCAGCGCCGTGGCCTCCAGTTCGTCGTGCGGCACTGCGGCGTTGGCCATGCCCATCGCCACCGCCTCCTCGGCCGAGTAATTGCGCCCGAGAAAGAAGATCTCCCGTGCCCGCTTCTGCCCCACCTGCCGCGCCAGGTAGGCCGAGCCGAAGCCCGCGTCGAAGCTGGCCACATCGGCGTCGGTTTGTTTGAAGATCGCATGCTCCGCGCTCGCCAGCGTGAGGTCGCATACCACATGCAGGCTGTGCCCGCCGCCGACGGCCCACCCGGGCACTACGGCGATGACCACCTTCGGCATAAACCGGATCAGCCGCTGCACCTCCAGAATATGCAGCCGACCAAGCTTCGCCGGGTCCACATCGCCCGCTGCACCCTCGTACTTGTACCCGTCTTTTCCGCGAATGCGCTGATCTCCTCCTGAAGAGAACGCCCACTTGCCATGCTTCTTCGACGGACCATTTCCCGTCAACAAGACACAGCCCACGTCCGATGTTTGCCGCGCGTGGTTCAGCGTGCGGTACAGTTCATCCACCGTTTGGGGGCGAAAGGCGTTTAGCACCTCCGCCCGGTCAAAAGCAATGCGGACCGTGCCCTGGTCCACCGCACGGTGGTAAGTCACATCGGTCAGGTCGAAGCCGGGGACCGGCTTCCAGGCAGCGGAATCAAACAGAGCGGATAGCATAGCGAGAAAAAGAACAGGAAGATGAGTCAGGACAAGACAAGAGCCGCCGGGCGGGCGACGGAGAGCCAGCAGCCGTGCGTATGCTGGAACTGGACGGCCCACGGCGCGCCGTCAACAACGGCAACGTTCGCCGTACGCGCAGGCAAGTCGATGGTCAGGCGCAGCGTCTTTGGCGAGCGGCGAAACCCCGTGCGCAGCCCTTTTAGGGTCGCCTCCTTCAACGTCCACAGCAGCACCAGCAACTCATCGCGCGACAGCGGCACGGTGTCAAGGATATCGTATTCGGAGGGATGCAACAGAAACCGATGGAGATCGGGCCGGCGCGGCTGGATGTGCTCGAGATCCACACCTACGGGGTGGGGTGCCGCTACGGCTACGGCGTGCGGGCCCGTGTGGGCCAGCGACACGTGCGGATCGCCCTGGGCAGTCTCCACCGCACCGTCGGCCGCTGTTTTAAGCGCAATGGCTGACGGGTCTCGGCGCTGGTGGTCCGCCAGTAGCAGCCGTAGGGCCGCGCGCCCGGTGACAAATTCACGGCGGCGGTCAGGATGGCCAAAGGACGCCACCTGTGCCTGCTCTTCTGCCGTCAACCAGGTTTTCCACTCGCGGGCAGCCGTCGCATCGTGCGTAAGCCACCGTGCCGGAAGATCAACAGAACGTATCATACCTGCTTCCCTCCTACGCACCAGGTGCAGCGACGTCGGGAGGCTACCCCGGATCGATGGATCAGCCCAAACACCAGTAGATCATCATGCCCCGGTTCAGCCCGCGCCGGACACCGCTGCCGCCCGGTCAGCAATCGTCGACACATGTCCGTCTTTCCCGAGTGCGAGCATGATGCGTCGCTCGAAGGTGTTTTTGATATGCTGAACATCCTCCTCCGGGCTTTTATCAATATACATCGCATGGATGAAGAGGTACTTGTTGTCATCGGATACGTCCAGGCTCAGGGTACCAGGCGTGAGGGAGATGAGGTTGGCCAGCAGCGTGATGCCGAGATCGGACTTGAGGTCGAGCGGTACGGCCAGGATGCCGGCGCGCATGTGGTGACCCGGCGTGATGACTTCAAACGCGACGCGAAGGCTTGACTTCACCAACTCCTTTACAAAGAAGCCAGCAAGCGATACCTGGTACCACACCCGTGCGTCGTAGCCCGCCTGGCCCAGTAGCGGGCGGAGGATGCGGAGCACCACGTACCCGAGGGTGAACCCCACCACAAAGTTAATGAGGGAAAATTCCCCCTGAACGGCCGTCCAGATCAAGGCGAGAATAAGTGTCAGCAACAGATTCTTCATGGCCTAAAACGGCTTCAATGTAAGCGGTGGAGTCGAACAGTTCATCGGCCGAGCGTTCAGCCAGATCAAATACGGGACCAGCGAACACGCTGATCATGATGGTTACCGCAGCCAGCGCTGCAATCGGCAGGTACATCAGACGCGTCTGCATGGTGAGGGGCTCCGGAGCATCGGTAGCGGCCTCTTCCGGTCGTCCCCCAGGAAGGAAGGCTTTCATCCATATCTTCGTCATCGAGAACATGGTAAAGAGCCCTACTGTGACGGCTACCGCCACGATCCCGTAGGCCTCGGCTTCCAGCCCCGCCTTCGCCAGTACCAGCTTGGCCCAAAAGCCCGACAGCGGCGGAAATCCGGCCAGCGAAAAGGCAGGGATGAGAAAGAGGATCGCCAGGCCCGGATAGTACGCATACAGCCCCTTGAGGTCTTTCAGGCTAAAGGAGCCGTTGAGGCGGTTGGCGAGCCCGCTTACCAGGAAAAGGTTGGCCTTCACGATGATGTGGTGCACGATGTAGAACACGGCGCCGACGAGCGCCAGGGGCGTGTACAGCGCCAACCCCATGATCATGTACCCGATCTGACTCACGATGTGGAAGGAGAGCACCTTCCGAAAATCGTTCTGCGCAGCCGCGGCCAGCACACCCGTGACCATGGTGAACCCAGCGATCCAGATGAGCAGGGTCGTGTGGGTGTAGCTGATGTCTTGCGTAAACAGTAGCGTAAAGACACGGATAAGCGCGTAGACGCCCACCTTCGTCAAGAGTCCGGCAAAGAAGGCCGAGATCGCTGCAGGCGGGGTGTGGTACGAGGCGGGCAGCCAGAAGAACAGGGGGAACAGGGCGGCCTTGATCCCGAAGGAGATCACGAACATCATAGCGATGACTGTCACCAGGCCGGACGAGCCGATATCGCTTAGCACGATGGACAGCTCCGCCATGTTGAGCGTGCCCGCCATTCCGTAAATCAACCCTACGCCTGCAAGGAAAAAGAGCGAGGATACGAGGTTGATTATCACGTATTTTACGCCCCCAGCCAACTGCTCATCCGAGTTGCCCAGCACGATCAAGACAAATGAGGAGATCAGCATTACCTCAAACCACACGTACAGGTTAAACAGATCGCCTGTGAGGAACGCGCCATTGATCCCCACCATGAGGAGGTTCATGAACGGGTAGAAGCCGAAATGCACCCGGGTGGCATCGACATTGGGAATCGCATACACGGCCACGGCTACGCCGATAATGGCAGACACGATCAGCATGATGACGCTGAGGTGATCAGCCACCAGCACGATGCCGAACGGGGCCGGCCAGCCGCCCGCTGCAAAGGCTTGAATCCCCTGGCGTTGCACCATCGCCAGCAGCCCCAGCGAGACGGCCAACACGCTCGCCATGCTGATCAGATTGATGGCTGACTGCACCCGCGGTAAGGCGCGCGCGAACAGGGCCATCACAGCCGCAGCCAGCGGAATGACCAGCGGCAAAATCAGAAGTAGATCAGCAGTCATATTCGGAAAGGGGTAGACAGCGCTAAAAACTGAAAGGGGGACGAGCGATCGCTATTCCTTGAACTCCCATTCCACCAGCGCCTTAGCGTCTAAGGTGCCGAGGGAGCGATACGTCCGGTAGACCAGCACTAAAGAAAAGGCCAGTAGGCCAAAACCGATGACGATAGCCGTCAGGATAAGCGCTTGCGAGAGCGGGTTGGCGCTCCCCTCCGGCGGCAGGGTAGCCCCTACGGAGATAAGCGCGGCTTCAGCTCGGGTCAGGCGTCCGGCAGTGAAGAGCAGCAGGTTCACCGCGTTGGAAAGAATCACGATCCCGATGACCATCCGTACCAGGTCGCGCCGCTGCAGCAGGTAAACGCTGATCGCAACCAGCGCGCCAATAACAAAGGCAAGCAGAATTTCCATGGGATGCGTCGAACAAGTAAGGAGGATGGGGGCGTCCTGATAAGGGACTTACGTGCCGGTGGGCTCGGAAGGGGCCGACTCGGTTTCACCGACAACGTAAGGGGTACTGACGCCATTGCGTGGAAATAGGCTCAGGCCGTCATCGTCAAGCTCATAGATGACGACGAGTGCCATGCCAATGACGAGCAAGTATACGCCGATGTCAAACAATATAGGCGTGCCCACCTTCACCCCCCCGGGCAACTCAGTCCACAGCCCCTGAAAAAAGGCGTCGCCCGTGCCAAGTGGGATCAGGGCACTGAGCAGGGCCAGCGCGACGCCTACGGTCATCAGCATGCGCGGGTCTACCTGCAGGGCCTTACGGGAGGCGTTGGTGCCGTAGGCCATGGCATACAGCGCGAAACCGCTGGCGCCGACCAATCCCCCGATAAAGCCGCCTCCTGATTCGTTATGGCCCCGGAGCATCAGAAAAACGGAGAACAGGACCATCAGCGGCACCAGTAGCCGGGCCGCCGTTCGTAAGATCAGCGACACTTTCATGAGGAGACCTGTTCGATAGTGGTGGGAACCGACGGAGAATCTGCCGTGGCAGCAGGGGTACGTTTTAACTGGAGCAGGGTATAAATCCCAAACCCGGCGATGAGGAGTACCGTGATCTCCCCGAGCGTATCCAGTGCGCGAAAGTCGACCAGAATGGTGTTGACAACATTCCGACCCTGTGCCTCCGAATAGCTAAATTCTTGATAGTAGCTCCCCATGCGGTTGTTGAAGGGCTGGTGCAGCACGGCCAGCAGAAGGGTGGTTACCATGCCACCAACCGCAAGCGCTATTGCCCCGTCGCGCAGCCGGTGGCTGATAGAGACCACCTCCTTCAAGGCCGGCAACGCCGCCAGGACGAGCACGAAGAGGATAACCGTCAGCGTCTCAACCAAGAACTGCGTCATGGCCAGGTCGGGGGCGCCGTACATCAGGTACACGAGCGCTATACCAAAGCCGGTAATGCCCAGCGACGTGACTAACGCTACGCGGTCCTGCAAGAACAGCGTCGCGAAGGCCCCACCTACGATGAGCAGGCTCAGGATCCACTCGTAGGACGCAACATTCACAAACGACAGGACGGGCCCCTCAAATCCGTAATACCCGAACCCATAGCCTACGGCTATGACGGTCGTCACAAGAATGGTGGCGAGGTAGCGACGCAAATAGCCGTTCTGCAAAATGTTCGTCTGCGCCCGGGCAAGCGCCAATAATCCGTCGATCGCGTGGTCGTAGCCATTGTCGAGGCCGGTGCCAAGCCAGCGTTCCAAGCCGCGGAAGGGCGCGCTCGCGCGGATGGGCTCCCAGGCCATGTAGGTCCCGACGCCAAGAGCGACCGTTACAGCACTGAGCCCAAGGGCTGGGTTGAGGCCGTGCCAGATCGCCAGATGCGGCGCTGCCTCCGTTCCCATGAGCGCGCTCAGCGCAGGGGCCAGGATCGGCACGTCCAAGAGCCAGGGCGCCAGGCCCAGGCCCAGGCTGAGCACGGCCAGGACGGCTGGTCCTGTCCACAACCCAACATCCGGGCGGTGGGCATGCGCCGTAAGCTGATTGGTTGCCCCCAGAAACGGCCGTATCACCAGCAGTCCGGCCGAGGCTACGAGCGCGACGTTAGCCAGCAATGCGGCGGCGGTGAAGAGCACCATCGCGGGCTCAAAATGTAACGTCGCCTCGTAAATCAGTTCTTTTCCTACAAACCCGAACAGGAGCGGAATCCCTGCCATAGACAACCCCGCCACTACGGCAGCACCAAACGTCACCGGCATGGCAGCACGCAGTCCGCCCAGCTTCGTGACGTCGCGCTCGTGAACGCCGTGGTCGATGGCGCCGGCCACCATAAACAGCCCGGCCTTATAGAAGGCATGCACCAGCACAAAGACCAGGCACGCCGTCAGCGCGGTTTCTGTGCCCAGCCCCAGCAGCATGGTCAGCAGGCCGAGCGCCATGATGGTAGTGTAGGCCAGAATCCCTTTCATGTCCGTATATTGGAGGGCGAGCCATGCGCTGAGCAGCATCGTAAACGCGCCAATTCCCCCCACAAGCCAGATCCAGAGATCGGGTCCGGCGAGTACCGGGTGAAAGCGGGCAAGCACGTAAATACCTGCTTTCACCATGGTCGCTGAGTGCAGGTACGCGCTCACCGGCGTGGGGGCCTGCATGGCATTGGGGAGCCAAAAGTAGAACGGAAACTGCGCCGACTTCGTGAAGGCCCCCGCGACGACCAGGAGCACAATGGCGGTATAAAACCCATGCTCGCGTATCGCATCTCCGGTTTCCAGGATGGCCGATATTTGAAGCGTGCCGGTGACCTGCTCCATTAGCAGAAACCCGACCAGCAGAGCAAGGCCGCCAGCTTTCGTCACGAGCAGCGCTTGCCAGGCCGCGCGGCGCGAAGCCGCCTCATCATGGTTGAAGCCAATCAGGACAAACGAGGCAAAGCTGGTGAGCTCAAAAAAGATGTAGAACGTAAACAGATTATCCGCCAGCACCAGTCCTACCATGGCGGCCATAAACATGGAGAGGTAGGAAAAGAAGCGCCCCAGGTGGTGATGGCCGCGCAAGTACGCCCCGGCGTAAATGAAGATCAGGGTGCCGATCCCCGTGACCAGTAGCGCAAAAAAGAGGCTGAGCCCATCAACGTAAAAGGAGAGATCGACGTTGAGGCCGGGCACCCAAGGGTACGCCACGCGCGTCGTCTCGCCTGCGGCTACCCCGGCTACAAGTGTGGCCAAGTACGCGGTAATGCCCGCTGGCACCACGCTGTATATCCACCCGGACGCCCGCCCGGTGGCGCGGGTCGTCCACGGCGTCACCAGCGCAAGCACAAATCCGGAAAAAACAGCAAGAATGATCCCCATACGAGCGAGTGGAGTCAGCAGAAAGCGACAGTGTGATAGCCGTGCGCCCGGGAAGCGCTACAGCATGCGAGCAGTAGATATAACCTACGATGCCGAAGCGGAGGTGGGCTCCGCCGGGTCTTTTTCCTGATGAAGCAAGACCGGAGTGATTTCAACCCCATCGGGGAAGGCCGGCGTCCCTACAGAGGCGCACTCTGATCGGAGCTCCTGGCGCCCTGGCAGTTGATCGACCGTTGTTTCATCCCACAGTTGAACACCAATTTGTGGGCCACCGTAATAAGCCGCTCGGCCGATCATGTGGGCTGCTACAGGCGCCGTCAACAGCAGAAATACGATAAGCGCCGCCGAGCGAGCGAGAATGCCCAAACCAGGAAAAAAGAACGTCAACGAGGACGCAATGAGCGCAACGCCAAGCGTACCCGCCTTCGTCGAGGCATGCATGCGCATGGGGACATCCGGCAGCCGTACGATTCCCAGGCCTGCGACGACGACGAAAAACGTCCCACCGATCATAAGCGCAAGCCCGATAACTTCCGTCAAGGTGTCCATAAGGCTTTAGTGGTCAGCGACGGTGGCTTCGAGCGAGATGTATTCGACATACCGTGCGAACGCAACGGTACCAAGAAAGGCAATCAGTGCCAGTACGAGGCTGACCTCTAAAAAATAGCTTTTATCGGTTGCAACGGCGTACACCAGCATGACCGCAATCGCCTGATATGCGATCAGATCCAGCGAGACGATACGGTCGGGCAGGCTCGGCCCTCGGAGGAGCCGGTAGAAAGCCATCGCAAGCGAAATGCTGAGCGCAAACAGGCAAAGTGCCGCTGTCCACGCAAGGAGGCTACCGGACGCTATCATGTGTATTCGCAACTCGTAAACAAGAACGATACCCTTCTGCGGCCGCTGGCACCGTATGAATAGGCTGCCAATCTACGTGAGGGGGCGACAAAAACAAACAACGCGATAGAAATCGACGGACATTTCATGCTCGTGGGGACGGCCGCACACGCCTGTCGCAGTGACGCTCTCCGGACGGCCTCATCCATTCCCGGACCTAAACTAAAAAGGCGATGGAGTAATCTCCACCGCCTCTGCTTCATGCATCAGATGTAAAGTATCGATCGTGCAGGCTGTCCCTTCCATCTAAGGATTGGGGACACACGGGTGGGGGCACCGTGGTAGCTGCTTCGATACGCAGCTCCTGCCGTCTTAGCTCACAGCAGCCGTGTACTTCTCTCCCACGGCGTCCCAATTGATGACCTCGAAGAACTGCTGCACATAATCACCGCGGCGGTTCTGGTAGTGCAGGTAGTAGGCGTGCTCCCATACGTCCAGTCCAAGAATGGGGGTGTCACCCTCCATGAGCGGACTGTCCTGATTGGCGGTGGAGTACACGGCCAGCTCGTGGTTTTTGTCGACTACGAGCCAGGCCCATCCACTGCCAAAGCGGCCGCCACCTGCGGAGGCGAAAGCTTCTTTGAAATCGCTGTACGATCCGAACGTCTCGTCAATGGCTGTGGCCAGCGCGCCTGTTGGGGTTCCTCCGCCGTCTGGCGACATAACTTCCCAGAACAAGCGGTGGTTGGCAAACCCACCGCCACTATTCCGTACCGCGGTGCGAATTTCCGCGGGTACCAGCGTTTTTATGCCGCCCAGCAGTTCCTCAATCGAGCGATCCTGCAGGTCTGTGTGGCCCTCCAGTGCATTGTTCAGCTTGTTGGTGTAGCCCTGATGATGCTTGCCATGGTGTACCTGCATGGTGGTAGCATCGATGACAGGTTCGAGCGCGTCGTGCGGATAAGGAAGATCCGGTAGTGTGAAAGCCATAATAGAGAATTTCTTATATACTGTTAGTGGATTAGAAGGAAGGTACTGCATGCCCCCTCATACGTTCGTGTGCACCACGCATCCGCATGCTTCGTTAACACCTTATTGCATTCCCCGAAGCGGCAACTAAGTTGCCTTTCGTGCGGCGAGCGCCACGGGCGGGTACCAATTTCAGGTTACGTCTACCCAGTACCGAAACCGCTCGGTAAATAGGCGTTTGTACTGCACACTCTTTTCACAATACGATCCCCCTCATGGCAGAAAAAAAGCCCGACCTCAAAGAGCTGGTTTCTCAAGACAAGGAGCAGGATCCCCTCTCTGCCCTCAGTGGATTTCTCAACCTGGAAGGCGCCACACTTTATGTCGTCGACCAGAAAGGTATTGCAGAGGGTGTGTATGATGGGCGCGACGGTAGCACGATCTACTATACAGACGAGCTCACCGGGCGCGAGGACGATGCCCACGTGAAGAACGTGCATCTGTTTTATCGCGATGCGCGCAACCACTTCAAGGCCCTGGCACACGACACGCACTGGGGCATGCATGGGCCTTCTTCGGATTAAACCAGTAAGCCTTCCCTCTCCCGCGCTGCATGCGGCAGGCCTCCTATGAAAGCTGGACTCACGAAGGCGGCGACGTCGTCCACGGTTTGAACCGGTTACGGCATGCCGGCCGTCATGGCCGCATCAAGGAAGTAGGTGGCCGTGATATCGCGCAGCCCTGGGATAAATCCGATGACCACCAGCAGCACAAGGCATAACGAAAGCACCGCAAGCGAGGAGAATGGAACGTTGAAGGCCGTGCCCGTGGCGGGCGCTTTCGCGGGGCGCTCGTCAGCCGTTTTGAACGAAAAGACAAACACTACGCGTAGGTAGTATCCTGCCGAAGCCACGCTGGCCAGGAGTCCAATCACAGCCAGCCACGTTAGGCCCGCGTCAATAGCCGGGCCGAACACCGCCACCTTCCCGAAGAAGCCGCCGAATGGCGGAAAGCCAATCAAACTGAACATGAACACCGCCATGGCCAGCCCAAGAAAGGGGCGCTGGGTGCCGATGCCGGCCAGCGAGTCGATGGTCTGTTCGCGCCCAGTCTTGCCATCCCACTCCAACAGCGCAATCACGCCAAAGGCGCCAATGTTCATGACGGAATAAATCAGTAGGTAGTACAGGGCGCCAGCGTACCCGGCCGCCGTTCCCGCGGCCAACCCTACCAGTATATAGCCGCCGTGCGCGATCGAAGAATACGCCAGCATACGCTTGACGTTGTCCTGCGCGAGGGCCAGCACATTTCCGGCCACCATCGTGAACACAGCGATAACGGCCAGTACGGTAGTCCACCGCTCCGGAGGGAGCGCATAGTACAGCACCAGAATGAGCGCTGTGAAGGCGGCCGCTTTTGAGGCCGTGGACATGTACCCGGTGATCGTCGTGGGCGCGCCCTGGTACGCATCGGGCGTCCACATGTGAAACGGGACCGCACTCACCTTGAAGAAAAACCCGACGAGCAGCAGCCCCACACCGGCCCAAAACATCACCGTCGCTCCGCTTTGCGCAAAGCCAGACTGCATTTCGTGCAGGTACACCGTGCCTGTGGCACCATATAGCAAGGCGATGCCATACAGGAAAAAACCCGTGGCAAACGCCCCCAACACAAAATACTTAAAGGCGCTCTCTACCGCCCCCTCATCATCGCGCACCAGGCCCACGAGAATGTAAAGGCACACACTCATCGTCTCCAGCCCCACAAACAGCATAATCAGACTGTTGCCCGTCGCAAGGGTCATCATCCCGACGGTAGCAAACAGCATCAGTGCATACACCTCCCCAAAGGCGTGCTTGATCTTCCGGAGGTAGGGCGCCGACAGCACCACAGACAACAGCGTCCCTCCCAGCAACACCATGTTGATGAAGGCCGCAAACCCACCTGCTCGGATATTTCCGTAGAAGAGGGTCGTCTGCTCTGTTGCCAATTGGCTGCCTTCAAACACGAGGCCAACAGCCAGCGCACCGCCGGCAATCCAAGGCAACAACGGGTCGTTATTGCGGAAGGCATCCCATACGACGATCACCAGCCCTGCTACAGCGAGCAACACGAGAGGAAAAGCCCCCGCGAGGTCGCCAAGCATTGCGTCGTAAGCCTGAGAGAGGTCCATAGCATCATCAAAAAGAAGTCATTAGATGCCCGTCGGCCCGGGCGGAAAAACAGGCGTTACACCCACGAGAACCCGTTGATCTCACGAGCCAGCGCCACATCCATCCCCGTCACTTTATTCCCCGCATCGTGAGTCGTCAGGGTGACGGTTACGCTGTTGTAGACGTTGTGAAGTTCGGGGTGGTGGTTATACTCCTCGGCGTAATACGAGAGGCGCACAATGAAGCTAACAGCCGCCCGGAAGTCGGAAAAGGAAAACGATCGCGTGATGGCATCGGCTTCGAAGGTCCAGCCATCAAGGCCAGAAAGGGCGTCCGTGATTTCTTCCTGCGAGAGGGGTTCGAGATCAGCCATGGGATGAGCGTTCGGTTGAAAAAGAAAACGTAGCATGGACCACAGCCCCGGCTCAAGGCGCGGGGTGGTCATCTGTTTGTAGTGTAAACGTGGTGCCGTCAAAGGCAGCCCGCGTCGCTGGGGGGGTGGGCACATCGCCTGAGGCGTCTGAGGCCGCGGCTTCTGCAATCGAGGCTTGCTTGGCCTCCACCGTATCCAACAGGTGCTGCATGGCCACATCGCTCTTCTCGAGGAAGGGCTGTGGCACAAACCCGATGAACAGCATCAGGGCCGCCAGCGGCATCAAAATCACAAACTCGCGTCCGTTCAGGTCCGCCATCTCAGCGTTTGCCTCGTCCGTGATCGGGCCGTAGAACACCTGGTATAGCATCCAGAGTAGGTACACGGCGGCCAGAATGACGCCCGTGGTGGCCAGCGCAATGAGGCCGGGGCTGCCAATGACGGTGCTCTTGAACGCGCCCAACAGAATCATAAACTCGCCCACGAACCCGTTCAGGCCGGGGAGCCCGGCGGAGGCCAACACCGAGAAGACCATGAAGAACGTCAGCAGTGGTACTGACTTGGCGATGCCACCATAATCCGTCATCAGGCGGGTGTGGCGCCGCTCGTAGAGCATACCCAGCAGCAGAAACAGCGCACCAGTGGAGATGCCGTGGTTGATCATCTGCAGCAGGGCGCCCTGCATAGCCTCGATGGTGAAGGCAAACAGGCCAATCACGATGAAGCCGAGGTGGCTCACCGACGAATAGGCGACAAGCTTCTTGGCGTCGGGCTGTGCCCGCGCGACAAGGGCGCCGTAAATAATGCCGATAACGCCCAGCACGGCCGCTGGCATAGCCCATGAGAACGACGCGTTCGGAAAGAGTGGGAGGCAGAAGCGCAGCAAGCCATAGGTGCCCATCTTGAGGAGCACCCCAGCCAGCACCACCGACCCCCCGGTGGGGGCTTGCACGTGCGCATCCGGCAGCCAGGTGTGTAGCGGAAAGAGCGGCACCTTAATCGCAAACGCAAGAGCGAACAGCAGGAAGAGCCACGTCTGCGTGCCCAGCGGAATCTCCAACGCCAGCAGCTTGAAGTAGTCGGTCGTAAAGACCCCCGCATTCACCTGATTGCCTGCCAGGTAGCCGAGAAACAGCAGCGCTGCCAGCATCAGCAGCGAGCCTACCATGGTGTAGATCACAAATTTAATGGCCGCATAGATGCGATCCTCCCCGCCCCAGATGCCGATGATGAAGTACATCGGGATGAGCGTTAGCTCGAAGAAGATGTAGAAGAAGAACAGATCGAAGCTGGTGAAGACGCCGAGCACCCCTGTTTGCAGTAGCAGCAGCAGCCCATAGTAGGCGACCTGTTGCTTGGCAATGTAATGCCAGGACGACAATACGATGAGCGGGCTCAGAAGCGTCGTCAGCATCACCAGCAAGATGTTGATGCCATCGATGCCCACGAAGTATTTGACGTCGAAGGCATGAGAGATAAGCGGCCCGGTGACGTCGGCGAATTGGGGCACGGACGGATCAGCGGCCGGATCGAACCCTACGTACAGCAGGCACGACAGTAGAAAGGTAGCCACGGTAGCGCCCAAGGTCATCCAGCGGACCGTGCTTACGTCGCGAATCACGAGCGTAAGTAGGGCCCCGACCAGGGGCAGGAAGATGACCAGGGTTAAAAGGTAAGGAAACGTCATGCCGCTGAGCAGAAAGAATAGGTGGTTCAAAGACCGATGCCGGGGGCGGCAGCGGTAGCGCAGGCGCGCGACACAGGCAGGCTACACAAACAGAATTAGGGCCATTACGATGACCGCGCCCAAGACCATCATTACGGCGTAGCGTTGTACCACGCCGGTTTGGATACGGCCCAGCATGCGCCCGAAGGCGGCAGCGCCTCGGGCGACGCCATTGACCAGACCATCCACCACCGAGGCATCGGCCTTGGCAAACCCTTGCCCCATGATGTCCCGGATGGGGTTCACGAGCGCAGCATCATACACTTCGTCCAGGCGGTACTTCACCTCCCACACGTCATAGAGCGAACCCAGGCGGTCGCGCAGGCGCTCATCGAAGGCAAGCCCTTCCCGGTCGTACGCAATCCAGGCAAGGCTCACCCCAAGCAGGGCAACACCTCCACCGAGAGCAACAAGGAGCCACTTCAGCCCAAGCGGAACAGCATATCCTGCGCTGTCGGCCAGGTCCGCTACCGGCCCGCCATACTTTTGCCCGAGGTAGTGGTGAATCCAGTTCCAGTCGCCGTCCGCGATAACTCCGGGCAGTCCGATGTACCCTCCCACGATGGCCAGGATCGCCAGTGTCCAGAGCGGGAGCGTCATGCTCAGGGGCGATTCGTGTGGTTTGATGGAAGGCGCCTCCGGCCAGCGCTCTTCGCCCCGGAAAGTCAGCACGTAGGCCCGCGTCATGTAAACGGCTGTAAGCAGGGCCGTGAAGATACCGACGGCCCACACCGCATAGGCCGCCGGTGCTCCGTTATACCCCGCCTGAAAGGCCATGAACAGGATTTCGTCCTTCGAGAAAAATCCAGAGAGCAGGGGGATGCCGGCAATCGCCAACGTGGCAATCAAAAATGTAATATGGGTAGCCGGCATGTAAGCCTTCAGGTTGCCCATGGTGCGCATGTCCTGCGCATCAAACGACGACACGTCATGCCCGGCATGGTCGAGGTCGTGCTCGACCTCATGCATCCCGTGGATCACGCTGCCGGAGCCGAGGAAGAGCAGCGCCTTAAAAAAGGCATGGGTGACCACGTGGAAAATCGCCACGAAGAAGGCCCCCACGCCCGCAGCCATAAACATAAAGCCGAGCTGCGACACCGTAGAGTACGCCAGCACGCGCTTGATGTCGGTTTGGGTGATCGCGATGGTGGCGGCCACCAGGGCCGTCAGTGCGCCAACAATCGCGATGAGCGTCATCACGCCCGGAGCGGCCAGCACCATCTCGGACATCCGGGCCAGGAGGTACAGGCCCGAGGTTACCATCGTAGCGGCGTGGATCAAGGCAGACACCGGCGTGGGTCCAGCCATGGCATCCGGCAGCCATACAAAGAGCGGAATCTGCGCACTCTTGCCCGTCGCGGCCAGGAAAAACAACAGCACCGCCATGGTCACCGTAGTACCGCTGAGGGCGTCCACACCAGTCAGCAACGTGTCAAAATCCAACCCGCCCAGCTCCTGAAAGAGCAGAAACATGGCCAGCAGGAAGGCAACGTCGCCAATGCGGTTGACGATGAAGGCCTTGTTGGCTGCCGCACTGTTTTTGAGATCCGTGTACCAGAAGCCAATCAGCAAGTAGGAGCACAGCCCAACCCCCTCCCATCCCAAGAAGAGCACGACCAGGTTGTCGGCCAGCACGAGGTTTAGCATTGCAAAGATAAACAGGTTCAGGAAAGAGAAGAACTTCCAGAACCCGTCATCGCCGTGCATATAGCCGATGGAATACACGTGGATGAGCGTGCCAACGCCCAGGACTACAAGGCCCATGATCAACGATAGCTGATCGATGCGATAGGCAAAGTCAACCGAGAGGTCGCCCGCAGCCATCCAAGTGTAGAAGGTAGCTACGAAGGCCGTGCCGTCGAACGTCAAGAAAAGGTAAACGACCACTCCGAGCGGTACGGCCACCGCCAGGGTACCGATGGTGCTGATCAGCGACTCGTTCCTTCGCAGCCCTGGCATAAACAGGGGTACCAGCCCCGTAAGGATGGCACCGGCCAGGGGCAGCAGTACGATGAGTCGAACAAGAAGGGCGTCCATGCGACAAAAAAGGCGTGCGACAATAGCGGGGGAAAGCGCGTGGTGAGGAAGGCTCGGCATGGTGTACCGGGCCTATCCCTGGGGCGTGCTAATGCTTCATCAGATTGAACTCGTTGATATCAACGGTGAGCTTCTTGCGGAAGAGAGCGATCACCAGCGCCAGTCCTACCGCTGCTTCAGCAGCCGCTACGGACAGGACAAAGAAAACCAGAATATGGCCCGTGCTATCCGCCATCATTTGCGCGAGGGCAATGATCGACACATTGACCGCATTCAACATCAACTCCACCGACAGGAGAATCACGATCGCATTGTTGCGAAAGAGTACCCCCATCACCCCGATGGAGAAGAGGACAGCGCTGAGTGCGAGGTACCAGTTTAGCGTCAGTTCCATGCGAAGGGGAATGTAGTCAAAGGGGAAAAGGCAAGGACCGGTGGTATCACGCAAGTTTACGTTTTGCCAGCATTACGGCGCCGATCGTAGCCGCCAGCAGCAGGATCGCGATGATCTCAAACGGAAGCGCGTAGCGGGTAAACAACATTTTGCCGATTTCACCAGCAGACGATGCTGCGACGGCGTCTTCACTCACCGTGAGCTCGGGCAGGGCGTCAAGCCCCATCGCCAGCACAAAGGCCAGCTGCGTCAGCAGGGCCACGCCCAGGAGGAAGGCCACCACGTGCTTCCACTTCACCTCGGCGGTGGTCGGCATGCTTCCCAAGTTCAGTAGCATGATCACAAACAGGATAAGTACCATAATCGCGCCAGCGTATATCAACACCTGGAGCACGCCAATAAAGAGAGCGTTCAGGGTGATGTATAGCCCCGCCACCGCAACGAGGTTGAGCACCACCCAAAGGGCACTGTTGATCGGGCTTCGGGCAAGTACCGCACCGAGGGCCGAGACAATGGCCACAATGGCCAGAAAGAGGAAGAGAATTTGCTGGATCATGCGACGGGGAGAGCGGATTGCACTTAGGTATGGCGGCAGCGCGCGAAAACCGCCAAGCAGAACGAAACTTACCTAACGCCGTCAGTAGGGACAAGCAAAGATCGCGTTAAGCAAAATACGGTCTGCGCACGCCAAACCGCCATTTTTGCATTGCACCCCCGCGAATGAAACATAGCGGGTCCGCAACACAAAGGCGACCCGCGCTCCGCATTTTCTTGTGCGTTGGCGCGCCTCATTTTCTTCAGGCCCTGGCGGATGGGTAACCGCCTCAGCCTTTCATTTCTTTATCCGTACCCCTGAACCATGCGCTTCCTTCCATACCTCTCGGCGTTGCTTTGCTACTGGCTGCTCAGCGCTGGAGCCATCGCCCATGCACAGGATCCCTACTTTCCTTTCAAGGGGACCATGGCTTCTGAGGGACAGACCGCGACGTTCGAGGGCACCGCGCTGGCGCATGTGCTTGTGGACGACGAAGACCACTTGCTTGAGCTCCAGCTCACGGCCGAGGCGGGCGAGGTCACCTTGATGCTCCGACTGCTCACCCGGCAACGCGTCCTTATGCCGGGTACCTACGACGCCGCCGCTCCACTGGGCGCCATCGAAACGATTGAGGATGGGTTTGCCGATCTGCCGGCAGACCGCTTCGTGACGCTGGCCGCGTTTAAGACGGACTCCACCACAACGCGCCTCCAGGTCGCCTTGGGCAGCCTTGCGATTAGCGAGGTGACCCCGGTCCGTGCACTTGACGATCTGCCGGGCGGCCTGACGCCCGAGGCTGTAGAAGCAGCCGCGTTTACGCACGTCATCGACGGGTCGGTCGCCTACGACATGAAGACGCCGGAGGGGACGCCCTACACCATCAGCGGTTCGTTTACAGCGCTGGAGACCCTGCAGGAGGCGGGCACGGGCCAGGCGCCGGTGGATGCGCACGGCGACCAC